>NZ_JBLIWA010000080.1:0-11013 GCF_047525675.1 Streptomyces sp. 796.1
TGGATGGGGAGTACTGGTTCACCAACTTGCGGCAGACCGTACGGCTGCGGGAGGCGGTCGCTGCGGCGGTCGCTGACGGGCACACCGTCTTCATCGAGTGCAGTCCGCATCCGGGGTTGCTGGCCCCGCTCTCTGAGACGCTTGACGAGTTGGGTTGTTCAGGTGTGGTGGTGGAGACGCTTCGTCGTGGTGAAGGCGGCCCGGAGCGGTTGGCACGCTCCCTGACCTCGGCTTTCGCGCAGGGTGTGAGGGTCGACTGGGCGAGGTTCTTCGCCGGTGCGCAGCGGGTTGATTTGCCGACGTACGCGTTCCAGCGCAAGCGGTACTGGATCGAGGGCGAGGACGCGGCGGGTGACCCCGCAGGGTGGGGGATGGCTGTTGCGGGACACCCGTTGCTCGGGGCCGCGGTGGAGTTGGCCGGTGGTGCGGGGTGGCTGTGGAGTGGGCGGTTGTCGTTGTCGGGGCAGCCGTGGTGGGCCGATCACGCGGTGGCCGGTTCGGTGGTGGTGCCCGGTACGGCCTTCGTGGAGCTGGGTCTTTGGGCGGGCGGCGAGGTGGGCTGCGGGTCGCTCGAAGAGCTGACCCTGCACGTACCGCTGGTGCTGCGGGAATCGACCGCGGTACGGCTCCAGGTCACGGTGGAGGCCCCGGACGAGGCGGGGAACCGCGCGCTGACCGTGCACTCCCGTCCCGAGGCGGCCCCGGGTGAGGAGAGCCCCGAGCAACCCTGGGCCCGGCACGCCACCGGCATCCTGTCCGCGACGACGCCCGCAGTGGGGTCCAGCCTGGACGTCTGGCCGCCGGAGGGTGCGCAGGCGCTGGAACCTGCCGCCGTGTACGACAAGTTGGCGGAGTTCGGGTACGCGTACGGTCCGGTCTTCCGTGCCGTACGGGCCGCCTGGCAGCGAGGTGACGCCTTCTTCGCCGATCTCGCCCTGGCCGATGAGCACGCCGCCACGCCCGGGTTCCTCGTGCACCCGGCGCTGCTCGACGCCGCTCTGCACCCCGCCGCAGCGCAGGCCGTTGCGGACGCCGACGCGACGCTGCTGCCCTTCACCTGGCAGCGGGTGTCCGTGACCGGCACCCCCTCGTCCGTGCTGCGGGTCGCCGTCACCCGCACGGGCCGGGACACCCTCTCCGTACGGGTCGCGGATGCCGCCGGGCGGCCGGTGGCGACCGCCGAGGGGCTGACCCTGCGGCCGATGAGCCCCGACCAGCTCGCCGCCTCCGCGGCGCCGGTCACGGACTGGCTCTACCACGTTGCGTGGCGCCCCGCAGCGCTGCCCGCTCCCGCGGCCGGGGCCCAGCAGTGGGCGGTGATCGGGGACGGGGCGCCGTTCGACGGTCCGCCCCCGGCCGGGGTGAGCTGGGAGAACCACCCGGACTTCGCGTCGGTGGCCGCTGCGGCCGATCCGCTGCCTGACGTCACCGTGCTGGCCCTCGCCGCCGGTGGCGCCGGCCCCGCCCCCGGCCCCACCAACCCTGCCGTCCCCGGTCCCGCCCCCGCAGCCGTCGCGGCGGCCGTGCACGCGGCGTTGGATGTGGTGCAGGGCTGGCTCGCGGCAGGCCGGGACGCCACCGCCCGGCTGGTGTTCCTCACCCGTGGGGCCGTCGGTACGGAGTCCGGCGCGGACGTCACCGACCTCACCCAGGCGGCCGTCTGGGGCCTGATCCGCACCGCCCAGACCGAACACCCCGGCCATTTCGTACTTGTCGACGCCGACGACACCCTGACCCCGGAACTCCTCCGGGACCTGCTGGCCACCGGCGCGCCGCAGGTTGCGGTGCGGGGCCGTAACCTGCTCACACCCCGGCTCGCCAACCCCGACCCGCAGGCGGCCCTCACCCTGCCGCAGGGGGACACACCCTGGCGGGTCGTGTCCGGGCCCGGCGGCACCCTGGACGCCCTCACCGTCGTCACGCCCACCACGCCAGACCGCGCCCCGCTCCCGGAACCTGGCGCCGGCCAGGTGCGGATCGGCGTGCGCGCCGCCGGGGTCAACTTCCGCGACGCCCTGATCACCCTCGGCATGTACCCGGGTGAGGCCGTCATCGGCGCCGAGGCGGCCGGTGTCGTGGAGGCCGTCGGCCCCGGGGTGCGGGACCTGCGGCCCGGCGACCGGGTCATGGGCCTGTGCAGCGGGGCGTTCGCCGCCACCGTCGTGACGGACCAGCGCATGGTGACCCGTATGCCGGCGGGCTGGACCTTCGCCCAGGCGGCCACCACCCCGGTCGTCTTCCTCACCGCCTACTACGGGTTGCGGGACCTCGCCGGGCTGCGGGCCGGGGAATCGGTCCTCATCCACGCGGCGGCGGGCGGGGTGGGCATGGCGGCCACCCAACTCGCCCACCACTGGGGCGGCACCGTGTTCGCCACCGCGAGCCCGGCCAAGTGGGAGGCGGTACGCGCACTCGGCGTGCCCGCCACCCACCTGGCCTCGTCGCGCGACCTGGACTTCGCGCGACACGTGGACGACGCGACCGGCGGGCGCGGCGTCGACGTCGTACTGAACTCCCTGACGGGCGAGTTCGTGGACGCCTCGCTCGGGCTGCTGGCGCCCGACGGCCGGTTCGTCGAGATGGGCAAGACGGACCTGCGCGACCCGGCCCGCGTCGCCGCCGACCAACCCGGAGTGCGCTACCAGGCGTTCGATCTGGTCGACGCCGCCGGCCCGGACCGCATCCACCAACTGCTCAACGAGCTCGTCGAACTCTTCGAAAGCGGCGCACTCACCCCGCTGCCCGTCCGGGCTTGGGACGTCCGACAGGCAGCCGACGCACTGCGCTTCGTCAGCCAGGCACGCCACGTCGGCAAGGTCGCCCTCACGGTGCCGCAAACGCCGCGCCCCGATGGAACGGTGCTGATCACCGGCGGTACGGGCACGCTCGGCCGGCGCCTCGCCCACCACCTGGCCGCCACATACGGCGCCCGGCACCTGCTGCTCGCCAGCAGGTCGGGACCGGACGCGCCGGGAGTCGCCGCGCTCGTGGCGGAACTTGAAGAGTTGGGTGCCGAAACCACCGTCGTCGCCTGCGACGCGGCCGACCGGTCCGCCCTGGACGGCCTGCTCCGCGCCGTACCAGATGCCCACCCGCTCACCGCCGTCTTCCACACCGCCGGTGCGCTCGACGACGCACCCGTCGCGACCCTCACCCCCGACCAGGTGGACCGGGCCCTACGTGCCAAGGTCGACGCAGCCACCCACCTCCACGAACTAACCCAGGACGCCGACCTGGCCGCTTTCGTCTGCTTCTCCTCGATCGCCGGCACCCTCGGCGTTGCAGGTCAGGGCGGGTACGCGGCGGCCAACGCCTTCCTCGACGGCCTCACCACCCACCGCAGGGCCCACGGTCTGCCCGGCACCGCACTGGCCTGGGGGCTGTGGGCAGAACGCAGCGGGCTGACCGCACACCTGGCGGTCGCCGACCTGAAGCGGCTGGCCCGGGGCGGCATCGTACCCTTCAGCACGGCGCAGGGCCTGGCCCTGCTCGACGCCGCCCGACACACCCCGAGCGCAGCCCTCGTCCCGGCCAGGCTCGACCTGCCCGCACTGCGCAGCAAAGCCACCCAACAGCCCACGCACCCCCTGCTGCACGACCTCGTCAGCCCCCGCACCACAGCCGCCCAGGGCCACCACCCCGAGGAGCCGCCGCTGCTCCAGCGCCTGTCGGGCCTGCCGGTGGACGAACGCACCCCCTTGCTGCTCAGTGCCGTACGGGCCGAAGCCGCGCTCGTACTGGGTCACGACACACCCGGCGCCATCCGTACCGACCTGCCCTTCAAGAGCCTGGGCTTCGACTCTCTCACCGGCGTGGAACTGCGCAACAGGCTGGCCACCCTGACCGGACTGCGGCTGCCCGCCACCCTGGTCTTCGACCACCCCACCCCGACGGCCCTCACCGACCACCTCCTCACCCGGCTCACCGACGACACCCCGCACGCCCCCACACCCGTGGCCCGCGACGCCGACCCCGCCGGGGTGGCAGACGACCCGGTGGTGGTCGTCGGGATGGCCTGTCGCTACCCGGGCGGCGTGGGTGGTCCCGAGGACCTGTGGCGCATGGTGACCGCCGGCGTCGAGGCGGTGGGTGACTTCCCCACCGACCGTGGTTGGGACGTTGCGGGACTGTACGACCCGGACCCGGCGCGGGTCGGGAAGACGTACGTGCGACGCGGCGGGTTCCTGTCCGGTGCCGCTGAGTTCGACGCGGAGTTCTTCGGCATCTCGCCCCGCGAGGCGCTGGCGATGGACCCACAGCAGCGCCTCCTGCTGGAGACGGCGTGGGAGGTGGTGGAGCGGGCGGGGATCGACCCGGCCTCGCTCCGCGGCAGCAGCACCGGGGTCTTCGCCGGCATGAGCGGGCACGACTACGTACCGCCGATGGCCACCGTGCCGCGCGGTGTGGAAGGGCACCTGATCACCGGCAACGCCGCAAGCGTGGCCTCCGGCCGGGTCGCGTACGCACTTGGCCTCGAAGGCCCCGCGGTGACGGTGGACACGGCGTGCTCGTCGTCGCTGGTCGCGCTGCACCTGGCGGCGCAGGCGCTCGGCTCCGGCGAATGCGACCTGGCGCTCGCCGGCGGCGTCACGGTGATGTCCACACCCGACTTCTTCCTGGAGTTCTCGCGCCAACGCGGTCTGTCGACCGACGGCCGGTGCAAGGCGTTCTCGGCCGCGGCCGACGGCATGGGTGCCTCCGAAGGCGTGGGCCTGGTGCTGCTGGAACGCCTCTCGGACGCGCGCCGGCGTGGCCACGAGGTGCTGGCCGTGGTGGCGGGGTCGGCGGTCAACCAGGACGGGGCGAGCAACGGCCTGACGGCCCCGAACGGCCCCGCACAGGAACGCGTGATGCGCGCGGCCCTGCGACGCGCCCGGCTGTCGCCACGGGACGTGGACGTGGTGGAGGCGCATGGTACGGGGACGCGGTTGGGTGATCCGATTGAGGCGCAGGCGTTGCTTGCGACGTACGGGCAGGAGCGTGTGGCGGGTGGTGAGCCGTTGTGGCTGGGGTCGGTGAAGTCGAACATCGGTCATGCGCAGGCGGCTGCGGGTGTGGCGGGTGTGATCAAGATGGTGCTGGCGCTGCGGAACGGCGTGCTGCCGCGCACGCTGCACGTGGACACGCCGTCGCCGCATGTCGACTGGTCCACCTGGCAGTTGGAGCTTTTGGCGGAGTCCCGGGAGTGGCCGAATGTGAATCGGCCGCGTCGAGCGGGTGTCTCCTCGTTCGGCATCAGCGGCACCAACGCCCATGTGATCCTCGAATCAGCCCCACCCGCACCGGAGTCCGTCGAACCGGAGGGTGGGACGACCGATGGTGCCGAGGGGCAGACGTCCGGGGTGGGAGGGCTGGTGCCGTGGGTGATCTCGGCCCAGTCGGACGAGGCGCTGCGCCAGCAGGCCACGCGGCTGGCGAACTGGGTGGGCGAACACCCCGAGGCACGCGCCGACGACCTCGGCTGGTCACTGGTCACGGGCCGTGCGGAGTTGGCGTGCCGAGCGGTGGTGTGGGGCCGGGACGCAGGTGAACTGGTCGCCGGACTGAGCCGAGTGGCGGACGACGGTTGCGGCGGTACTGGTGTGGAGGGTGAGTTGCCGCTGCCGGTGTTGGTGTTTCCGGGGCAGGGTTCGCAGTGGGTGGGGATGGCGGTGGGGTTGTTGGAGTCTTGCCCGGTGTTTGCGGGGGTGGTGGGTGAGTGTGCGGTGGTGTTGGAGGGGTTGGTGGAGTGGTCGCTTTTGGATGTGTTGCGGGATGAGTCGCAGGGTGGGGGGTTGTTGGGGCGGGTGGATGTGGTGCAGCCGGTGTTGTTTGTGGTGATGGTGGGGTTGGCTCGGTGGTGGGAGTCGTGTGGGGTGCGGGTTGGTGGTGTGATCGGACATTCGCAGGGTGAGATTGCTGCTGCGTGTGTGGCGGGGGTGTTGTCGCTTGAGGATGCGTTGCGGGTGGTGGTGTTGCGGAGCCGGGTGTTGCGGGGGTTGCCGGCTGGTGGGGGGATGGTGTCGGTGGGGCTTGCGGCGGAGGTCGTACGGGCTGGGGTCGAGGCGGCTGGCCTGGGCGAGGTGGTTTCGGTCGCGGCGGAGAACGGGCCTTCGAGCGTGGTGCTCTCCGGTGAAGTGGACGCACTGCGCGAGCTGGTCACCGCGTACGAGCAGGACGGCGTGTGGGTGCGGTGGGTGCCGGTGGATTACGCCTCGCACTCCCCGCAGATGGACGCAGTTGGTGGCGAGTTGGTCGATCTGTTGGCTGGGGTGGTGCCGGATGCGTCGTCGGTTCCCGTCTACTCGACGGTGACGGGTGGGTTGTTGGCGGACACGTCCGTGATGGGTGCGGAGTACTGGTTCACCAACTTGCGGCAGACCGTACGGCTGCGGGAGGCCGTGGCTGCGGCGGTCGCTGACGGGCACAGTGTCTTCATCGAGTGCAGTCCGCATCCGGGGTTGCTGGCTCCGCTCTCCGAGACGCTTGATGAGTTGGGTTGTTCGGGTGTGGTGGTGGAGACGCTGCGTCGTGGTGAGGGTGGTCCGGAGCGGTTGGCACGCTCGCTGACCTCGGCTTTCGCGCAGGGTGTGAGGGTCGACTGGGCGAGGTTCTTCGCCGGTGCGCAGCGGGTTGATTTGCCGACGTACGCGTTTCAGCGCAAGCGGTACTGGATCGGTGCTGGGGGCGCAGCGGGCGATCCCGCGGGGTGGGGGCAGAGTGCGGTGGGGCATCCGTTGTTGGGTGCCGCGGTGGAGTTGGCGGATGGTGCCGGCACGGTCTTCACGGGCAGGGTGTCGTTGGCGGACTTCCCCTGGTTGGGGGAGCACGAGGCGTTGGGCACGGTGATCGTGCCGGGGACGCTCCTCGTGGAGCTCGCCCTGAGCGCCGGGGCCGCGGTCGGCTGTGGCGAGGTGGAGGAGCTGACGTTGCACGCTCCGCTCGCCCTGCCGGCGACGGGAAGCGTGCACCTCCAGGTGGCCCTGGGGGCATCGGACGCGGGCGGCGCCCGGTCGGTGGCCGTCCATGCGCGTGCCGCGGAATCCGGTGCGGACGCCGACTGGGCCCGGCACGCGTCGGGCACCGTGGTGCCCGCCACCGAGCCCGCCCAGGGCGCCGATGAGAACCGCACGGTCACGCCGTGGCCGCCGGCCGGGGCGGCGCCGCTCGATGTCGAAGGGGCGTACCAGCGGCTGGCCGCTGCCGGCCTCGACTACGGCCCGGCCTTCCAGGGGCTGCGTGCGGCCTGGCGCCTCGGCGACGAGGTCTTCGCCGAGGTCGAGCTGCCGGCGGAGTTGGCGGACGAGGGCGCCGCGTACGGCATCCACCCCGCGCTGTTCGACGCCGCTTTGCACGCGCTGGTCGATGGCGGTCGGCCCGGCGACGACGGCGGGCGTGACCCCGGCAGGGCTGCGGGCGGCAGCGCTGACCAGGCAAGAATCGCCTTCTCCTTCCGCGGTGTGCGGCTGTACGCCGCCGGGGCCGCCGGGCTTCGGGTGCGCCTGTCCCCCTCGGCCGATGACACGGTGGGCGTGGAGCTTGCGGACACGTCGGGGCGGGCGGTGGCGCGGGTCGGTGCCGTAGTGGTGCGGCCCGTGTCGGCTGAGCAACTCCGCACGCCCGGGGCGATCCGACGCGACTCGCTGTTCCGGGTGGCCTGGCGCCCCGCGACACCGGACACCACCGACGTCACCCCGTGGGCCCTGGTCGGCCCCGACCCGTTCGACCTGCTCGACAGGCTGCCCGAAACAGCCCGGCCGGCCGCCCTCCACCCGACGATCGCCGAGGCCACCGCCGCAGGGCCGGCCGTACTGCTGACCGCCGTCGCCGGCGGCGGGCCCGACGTCGAACTCTCCGCCCGTACCCGAGACACCCTCGCGGACACGCTGCGGCTGCTCCAGGGTTGGTTGGCTGACGACAGTCTCGCCGCGTCCCGACTGGTGCTGCTCACCCGGGGCGCGGTGCGTACGGACACCGGTGACGAGGTGGCGGACCTGGCCGCGGCGGCCGTATGGGGGCTGGTGCGCTCCGCGCAGGCCGAGCACCCCGGACGGCTCACCCTGATCGACATCGACCACCACGACGCGTCGGTCGCCGCACTCCCCACCGCCCTCGGCACCTGCGAACCACAGCTCGCGCTGCGCGCGGGGCGGCAGTCCGTACCCCGGCTCACTCGGGTGGAGCCGGTGGGCGCCGCCAGCCGTGTGCTGCCGGCCGAGGGAACGGTGCTGGTCACGGGCGCGACAGGGGGCCTGGGCCGGCTGGTCGCCCGGCACCTGGTGACGGCCCACGGCGTACGCAACCTGTTGCTGCTCTCGCGTCGGGGTGAGGCCGCTCCCGGTGCGGACGAACTCGTCGCCGAACTGTCCGGGCTGGGCGCGACGGTGTCCCTGGTCGCCTGTGACGTGGGCGACCGCGCCGCGCTCGTCGGCGCGCTGGCCCACATCCCAGCGGGCCACCCGCTGTCCGCCGTCATCCACACCGCCGGCGTCGTCGACGACGGCACCATCGCCACCCTCACCACCGAACAACTCGACCGGTCGCTCCGCCCCAAGGTGGACGGCGCGCTCCACCTGCACGAGCTGACCCGGGACACCGAACTGGCCGCGTTCGTCCTGTTCTCCTCGGGCTCCACGACGTTCGGCGGCCCGGGGCAGGGGAACTACGCGGCAGCCAACGCCTTCCTCGACGGCCTCGCCGCGCACCGCCGCACCCTCGGCCTGCCCGGCACCTCGCTGGCCTGGGGGTTGTGGGACGAGTCCCGAGGCATGGGCGGTCGACTCGGCGCGGTCGACCTTGCCCGCTGGCAGCGCACCGGCGCCGTCCCGATACCCGCCGCCGAGGCACTCACCCTCTTCGACGCGACGCTCCACACCCCCTACACCACCCTCGTTCCGGCCCGGCTCGACCTGGCAGACCTGCGCACCCGCGCGCACTCGCTGCCCCCGCTGTTCGCGGACGTACTGGGCACGACGACGTCCCGTACACCACCCCGCGACCGGCACCAGCCACTCGCCGCGCGCCTCGCCACCCTGCCGGCTGCGGACCGCACGCCGGCCGTCCTCGATCTCGTACGGGCCGAGGCGGCAGCAACCCTGGGGCACGACACGACCGACCGCGTACCCGCCCGCCGCCCCTTCAAGGACACCGGCTTCGATTCCCTCACCGGCGTCGAACTGCGCAACCGACTGAACACCGCGACCGGGCTGCGGCTGCCGTCGACCCTCGTCTTCGACTACCCGAACCCGACCGCCCTCGCCGACCACCTGGTGCAGCAGCTCACCGGCACCGCCCCGGACGCCGGGACCGGCACGACGGCAGCGGTGCCGGCGCAGCCGCTGGTCAGGGACGTGCAGGAACCGATCGCCATCGTCGGCATCGGCTGCCGGTTCCCCGGCGGCGCGGACACCCCGGAAGACCTGTGGCGGCTGCTGGCCGCCGGTGACGACACCGTGGCGAAGTTCCCCACCGACCGGGGTTGGGACCTGGCGTCCCTCTACCACCCCGACCCCGACCGGCCCGGCACGACGTACGCCCGCGCCGGTGGATTCCTGGGCTCGGCCGGCGACTTCGACCCGGAGTTCTTCGGCATCTCGCCGCGCGAGGCCCTGGCCATGGATCCCCAACAGCGGCTGCTCCTGGAGACCTCCTGGGAGGCCCTGGAGCGGACCGGCATCGACCCCACCTCGCTGACCGGCAGCAACACCGGAGTCTTCGCCGGCATCATCCACAACGGCTACGCCAGCCGACTTGCCACCCTCCCCGAAGAGGTGGAGGGTTACGCGGGCTACGGCAGCGCGGCCAGCGTCGCATCCGGGCGGGTCGCCTACGTACTCGGGCTTGAGGGCCCAGCGGTCAGCATCGACACAGCCTGTTCGTCATCGCTGGTGGCACTCCACCTGGCCGTCGGCGCGTTGCGCGCGGGCGAATGCGACCTGGCACTGGCCGGCGGCGTGACGGTGATGTCAACGCCCGAGTTCTTCATCGAGTTCTCGCGCCAGCGGGGCCTGTCCGCAGACGGTCGGTGCAAGGCGTTCGCCGCGGGAGCCGACGGGATGGGTGCAGCCGAGGGCGCGGGTGTGCTCGTGGTGGAACGGCTGTCAGACGCGCGGCGCAACGGCCACCCGGTACTGGCCGTGGTCCGCGGCTCGGCCGTCAACCAGGACGGCGCGTCCAACGGCCTCACCGCCCCCAACGGCCCCGCCCAGCAACGGGTGATCCGCCAGGCCCTGGCCAATGCGGGCGTGACCGCCGCCGATGTCGACGTGGTGGAGGCGCATGGTACGGGGACGCGGTTGGGTGATCCGATTGAGGCGCAGGCGTTGCTTGCGACGTACGGGCAGGAGCGCGGGGCGGGTGGTGAGCCGTTGTGGCTGGGTTCGGTGAAGTCGAACATCGGTCATGCGCAGGCGGCTGCGGGTGTGGCGGGTGTGATCAAGATGGTGCTGGCGCTGCGGCACGGGGTACTGCCGCGCACGCTGCACGTGGACGCGCCGTCACCGCAGGTCGACTGGGCGTCCGGGCGGGTCGAACTGGCCGCCGAACCCGTCGCCTGGCCCCCCTCGGACACCCGCCCCAGGCGCGCCGGCGTCTCCTCGTTCGGCATCAGCGGCACCAACGCCCATGTGGTGCTGGAGGAGGCGCCGGGGTTGCCTACCTCGCATACTGCCGTGCGGCCCGAACCGCACGGGCCCGGGGCCCCGGGTGATCCCGGTGATGTAGGTGGCCGCGGTGGCGTCGGCGGCCTGGTGCCCTGGGTCCTCTCCGCCCGTTCCGAGACAGCCCTGCGCCACCAGGCGGCCAAGCTCCGCGACTGGGCCACCCGGCGCACGGACGTCCCTCCGACCGACACGGCGCACACGCTGGCCGCGGGCCGTGCGGTGTGGGGGTGCCGTGCGGTGGTGTGGGGGCGGGACGCCGCGGAGTTGGTGTCCGGGTTGGACGGCGTGGTGCGGAACGGCAGCGACGCAGCGGCCGTCGCGCGGGATCTGCCTGCTCCGGTGTTGGTGTTTCCGGGGCAGGGTTCGCAGTGGG
>NZ_JBLIWA010000081.1:0-10884 GCF_047525675.1 Streptomyces sp. 796.1
CGCCGCGGCCCCGGGCGCCCGTCGCCCCGCCGCCAGGTCCGAGACGGCTCGCTCCGCCCCCGCGGCGTGCCGCGCAGCGCGTGCCCCGCACCTCACGCCCCGGAGCCGCGGCCCAACGCCATCAGGAATCCGCAACCACCCAACTCGCGGACCGCACAGCCCGCAGCCCGCAGGCCACACAGCCAGCAGCCTCTCGCAGCCCGCCCGGCGCGTACGTCCCGAGCGCGAGGCATGGCCGGCCGTCCCGTAGGGGACGGGTCAGGGGAGGACGGGGGCCGCCGCGGCCCCGTACGCCCCCATGCCGCTCTAGCATCGGGAGTACGAGGGGGAATCCAGCGAAGCAGCGAGATCACGGGATCGAGCGGGGCAAGTAGAAAGCAGGGTGCATCGTGGCCGCGAAGCGGATATTCCAGGGCCTTCCGTGGTGGGTGAAGTGGGTCGTCGTGCCCGTCCTCGTCATCGCGGTATTCGGCGGCCTGATCACCAGCGTTGTCGGAATCGTCGCTTGGCTGCTGTTCCGGGTCCTGCTGTTGGTCGCGGTGATCGGCGGTTTGATCTACGCCGTGCGGAAGTTCACCTCGTCATCACGGTCGGGCGCCTCGCGCGATGATTGGT
The DNA here is from genome assembly GCF_047525675.1 of Streptomyces sp. 796.1. Lineage (NCBI taxonomy): Bacteria > Bacillati > Actinomycetota > Actinomycetes > Kitasatosporales > Streptomycetaceae > Streptomyces > Streptomyces sp. 796.1. Next base: position 616 of record NZ_JBLIWA010000081.1, read on the forward strand.
AGAGGCCAGATCCTCACTGGTCCGGACCTCTTTATGGCAAATTTGTTCTCCCCCATGACATATTGCGCGGCTCTGCGCCACTAACCCAGCCTGAAGTCTTTCTTCCGGTTAGAGTGCGGAATGTTGCGGTCCGGCGCGTGCCCCGGCGGGGCGCGCGGACCGGCTGCCGCAGCGGTGGCGGGGGCGGCCCCCGCCGACGGGTCTTCCACCCGTCCGCAGCCTTGGGGGTGACTGTGGCGTCAACAGGCACGGGACCGGCGCGCCGGCCAGCACACGACCACGGGGCCAAGGCGCCGCCGCAGCAGCCGGCTGCTGAATCGGTCCGCCACCCGGTGACCAGGGCGGATGCCCGACCAGAGCCGACCCTCATCAGCTCGGTCCAGCGCGCCCTGCGCCTCCTCGAAGCGGTCGGCTGCCACCCGGACGGCGCGCCCGCCAAGCAACTCGCCAGGGAGGCGGGGTTACCCCTGCCGACCGCGTACCACCTGCTGCGCACCCTCACCCACGAGGGGTACCTGCGGCGCGACGACGGCCTGTTCCGCTACGGCGAGGCGGTCCGCAAGCTGACCGGCGGCGTGTCGACGGCGGCACCGGCGCCGCCCCCGCAGCTCTCGACGTCGGTGCCGGGCCCGCGCGGCCAAGCGGCCTGCACGGTCGCGGCGCTCGCCCGCGAACTCGACGTGGCCGTCTACTTCGCCGTCTACCGCGAAGGCGAGGTCGATGTGGTGGCCACCGCCGACGCGCCCGGGGCGCCGGTCGTCGAGGAGTGGGCGGACTTCCGGCAGACGGCGCACGCCCATGCCATCGGGCAGTGTCTGCTCTCCCAACTCGACGCGGAGGAACGCGCCGATCACTTTGCGCGCCATCCGGTGCAGGCCATCACCCCGTATTCGGTGCGGGACGAGGCGCAGTTACGGCAGCGGATCGCGATGAGGCGGCGATTTCAGCCGGTGTGTGAGCAGGAGGAATATGCGTTGGGCACAGTCTGCGCCGCCTTTCCGATCATCGCTGGTGCAACGGCGGCGACCTTGGCGGTTTCCACCCCCCTGCATCAAGTGGAACGGCTCCGGCCCGCTGTTGATTCGCTACGCTCCAGAGTCGGAGCGCTCATCAGCTCCCTGTCGTTCTCTATCAGTATCTGAAATCTCACTCCTTGTGATCCGCTGAGTGTTAGCGGACGATGGCGTCAAGAGGGCCAGGCTGGCTCAAACCTGGCCATTCCCACCGACTCGGGGCGGCGAACGATGCGTGACACAGTCCAGGCAGAGGTAACGATGACCTTCCTCGTCTCGGAGGAGCTCTCCTTCCGTATCCCGGTCGATCTCGGGTACGACAAGGCCGATCCCTATGCGGTGCAGTTCACCTTCCACCTTCCCGGCGATGCCCCCGTGAGCTGGGCTTTCGCCCGGGAGTTGCTGCTCGACGGGCTCTGTGGGCCGACCGGCGAAGGCGATGTGCACATCTGCCCGACAGGGCCCGACGAACTGTCGGACGTACTGATCCGGCTCCAAGTCGGCGTGGAGGGAGCCCTGTTCCGGGTCGGCGCGGCGCCGCTCGTGGCCTTCCTCGACCGTACGGACCGGTTGGTTCCGTTCGGCTGCGAGGAGGAGGCGAGCGATCCGGCATGCAGCCTGGACGCGGTTCTTGACCGCATCTTGGCCGAGGATCGCTACGCAGGGTGAGCCCAAGGGGCGCTCACGGCGCGTTGCCTGGACGTTTTTGCACAGTGCTCCGCGAATGCGCCCCCTCGGCGCCGAAAGCGCTGCCCAAGCATGTACGGCCCGTGCGGTGATCCGCCGGGGTACCGCTTGCGCTTGCCAACTCCCTTGGTGCAGCGACCCCTTCTGGGACAGGTCTACGCGCGTGCGGGCGTGGCTGGGTGTGGAGCCGGTGAGGGTGCGCCGGGGCGTACGGGCGCGGCGCGGGCCGGCTCGTACGGGCGCGGCGCGGTCTGGCTCGTGCGGCGTGGGACGGGTCGAACGGCGTGGGGCTGGCGGCCGGCCGTTGCGGTGGGCCGGTGTTGCGGCAGGCGGTGCGAGGCCCGCCGGCCCCGGTATTCCGCCGGCACGGTAAGTCCGCGGGCTCCCGCGCGACCGCCGGGGTTCGTGGCGACTTGATGGGCAACGGCCTCTCGTACGGGCCGTGTTGACGCTACGAGGTGGGCGAGCACAGGCGGTTGGCGGCCCGCACGGCCCCGGGGGTTTGCCGGCGCGGTGGTCGCTGACGCGCGCTCGCGCGGACGTGGCACACGCCAGCTTGCGGGTGCGGCACCCGTCCGCGGGGGCTCGCCCGGGCGCGCCGACACCGGTGGCACACAGGCGCATTGGCTGGGGGCACCCGCGCGCGGGCTACCCGCGGGCGCCGCCACCCTCCAGCCACTTCGCGACGGCTGCCGCACCGCTCACGAGCCGCCGCTGCCGCAACGGTCACTTCCGTACGGCGGCCGGCCCGCCCCGGGGTCCGGCTTCCGCCCAAGCGGTCCGGCTTCCGCCCCGCGGCCGGTCCGTCCCGCGGTCCGCGCCGCCCGCGGCCCGTACGGTGGCTGGCTCCTACCGCCCCGCGGTCTGAGCCGCGACCGCCCCCCGACCTGCCTCCGACCGCACCGCGACCCGTCTGGCAGCGCCCCCGATCGGCTACTTGGCCCTGCGCCGCCGGCCCTTGCCCCGCCCCGGCAGCGCCGCGGCGCGCCCGCCGGCGCCGGCCGTTCCGCCGCCGCTGATGGTGCCGCCACCGACCGCTCCGCCCCCGCCACCTGCGGGGCCGGCCTGTGGGGCGACGGTTCCGGCCGCCGCACCGCCGGCCGCGGGGATGCTCGCCGGTGTGCGGTCCGCCGAGACGACCAGCGCGGCGAGCGCCGTGGTGACCGGCACCGAGACCACAAGACCGATGCTGCCGACCAGCGTCCGTACGATCTCCTCGGCGACGAGTTCGCTGGTCGCCACGGTGCTGATGCCGCTGTCGGCGATCGAGAACAGCAGCAGCAGCGGCAGTGCGGCGCCCGCGTAGGCGAGGACCAGCGTGTTGACCACCGAGGCGATGTGGTCGCGCCCGATCCGCATGGCCGACGCGTACAACGTGCGCCAAGACGCCGTCGGGTCGGCCTCCTTGAGCTCCCACACCGCCGAGGTCTGGGTGACCGTCACGTCGTCGAGCACCCCGAGCGAGCCGATGATGATGCCGGCCAGCAGCAGCCCCTGGATCTCGATCTTCGGGTAGAGGGCGTGCACCAGGCCGGTCTGGTCGTCGGTGTTGCCGGTCAGATGGGCCCAGTCGATGAAGAGCGAACCGAGCAGGCCGATCAGCAACAGCGAGATCAGCGTGCCCACCACCGCGACCGAGGTTCTGGCGGTGAGCCCGTGACAGGTGTACAGCGCGATCAACATGATGGCGCTGCCCCCGATCACGGCCACCACCAGGGGATTCGAGCCTTGCAGGATGGCGGGCAGGATGAACAGCGTCAGCACGCCGAAGCTGATCGCGAGCGCAACGAGCGCAAAGACCCCGCGCAGCCGTCCGACCGCGACCACCACCAGCGCGAAGAGCCCGGCCAACAGCGTCATCGGGAGCTTGCGGTCGACGTCGGAGACCGAGTACTGGAGGTTTTCCGGCGCCTTGGGCGCGTACGCGAGGAGGAGTTTCTGGCCTTCCTCGTACCGTCGGGACGCGCTGGGTTGGACGATCTCGGTGAACTTCCGGCCCTTGTCCTTGCCCGAGGTGACCTCGATCGTCGCCTTCTCGCAGGTGTCGTCGCCGGCCGTGGCCCCGCCGGGCGGGCCCCCCGACTCGCCCGGCCCCTCGCCCGGCTCGCCGCCCGGGGGAGGCTGCTGCGCCGACGGCTGGGCACCCACCTCCGCGCACCGCACCTTGTCGATCTGCACCACGCGCCCGGACTCGGTCTGCCGGTCGAACCCGAGCCCCGCACTGTTGGCGTGGTCCGGGGCGCCGCCAGGCCACAGCACGATCAACCCCACCATGACCGCGACGCTGAACGGGATCAGCACCGCCGCGATCACCTTGCGCAGCCGCCGCGAGACGGGGGTGGCCGGGCCGTGGTGGTGGCTGTGCCCGTGGCTGTGGTGGTGCGCGTGGCCGGCCGCCGGGGCCGCCCCCGGGCCGGGTCCGGAGCCGACGCCACCTCCGCCGAACCCGCCCGCGCCCCCGCCGCCTTCGCCCCACGCGCCGTTGCTATCGCCAACAACGCCGCGGACAGCACCACCGCCAACGCCGTCGCTGCGGTCCGCGCCACCGCCGGCGGGCGGGCCTGTGGGCGGACCCGCGGGCGGGCCCCCGGGCATCGGCGGTGCCGGAGGCGCGGGCCGGGACGGTGGCGCGGGGAGGCCGGGGCCACGCGGTGGAGGGCCAGCGGCGGGTGACGGGACGTGGGGCTGCGGCCCGGCGTGGGGGCCCGGCCGCCGCTGGGGGCCCGGCTCGGTCGGAGTCATGCACCGATCATCGCAAGGCCCTCTGGCCCAATCCGCCGGGGAACCGTTAGCGTGATGGCACCTTTGCACACGCGGGAGCTCGGAGCACCGGGCTGAGAGGGCGCTGACCTCCATACGGGACGACCGGCCGACGCCGGTGGGACACCGAAGGAAACGGCTGCGTCGACCGCCGAACCTGTTACCGGGTAATGCCGGCGTAGGGAGTAGGTCTCATGACCTTTCAGGACGCACGCACGCCTGCCTCCGTGGCGGCGACGGACACCGACGGCGAGCAGCCGCGCAGCATCGGATGGCACAAGGGCTACCTCCAGGGCTCGCGGCCCGACCTCCAGGTGCCCGTGCGGCGGGTACACCTCACCAACGGCCGGGACGTCACGCTGTACGACACCTCGGGCCCGTACACCGATCCGCAGATCGACACCGACGTGCGGCGCGGGCTGCCGCCGCTGCGCGAGAACTGGATCATCGGCCGCGGTGACACCGAGGAGTACGCGGGCCGTCCGCTGCGCCCGGAGGACGACGGCGTCAAGCACACCTCGCCGCGCGGCGGCCTCAAGAACCTCGACGCGGTCTTCCCCGGCCGCCCCCGCCAGCCGCGCCGGGGCCGCGAGGGACAGGCCGTCACGCAACTCGCGTACGCCCGCCGCGGCGAGATCACACCGGAGATGGAGTACGTCGCGCTGCGCGAGAACGTGGCGCCCGAGGTGATCCGCGAGGAGATCGCCGCAGGTCGCGCCGTGCTGCCGGCCAACGTCAACCACCCCGAGATCGAGCCGATGATCATCGGCAAGCGGTTCCTGGTGAAGGTCAACGCCAACATCGGCAACTCCGCCGTCACCTCCTCCATCGAGGAGGAGGTGGAGAAGATGACCTGGGCCACCCGCTGGGGCGCCGACACGGTCATGGACCTGTCCACCGGCCGCAACATCCACACCACCCGCGAGTGGGTGCTGCGCAACTCGCCCGTCCCGATCGGCACCGTGCCGCTCTACCAGGCCCTGGAGAAGGTCGACGGCCGGGCCGAGGAGCTGAGCTGGGAGATCTACAAGGACACCGTCATCGAGCAGGCCGAACAGGGCGTCGACTACATGACGGTGCACGCCGGCGTGCTGCTGCGGTACGTGCCGCTCACCGCCCGCCGCAAGACCGGCATCGTCTCGCGCGGCGGCTCGATCATGGCCGCGTGGTGCCTGGCGCACCACAAGGAGAGCTTCCTCTACGAGAACTTCGAGGAGCTGTGCGACATCCTCGCCGCGTACGACGTGACGTTCTCGCTCGGCGACGGGCTCCGTCCGGGCTCGATCGCGGACGCCAATGACGAGGCGCAGTTCGCCGAGCTCAAGACGCTGGGCGAGCTGAACACGATCGCCAAGCGGCACCACGTGCAGACCATGATCGAGGGCCCGGGCCACGTCCCGATGCACAAGATCAAGGAGAACATCGACCTCCAGCAGGAGATCTGCGAGGAGGCGCCGTTCTACACGCTCGGCCCGCTCACCACCGACGTCGCGCCCGCGTACGACCACATCACCTCGGGCATCGGCGCCGCGATGATCGCCTGGTGGGGCACGGCGATGCTCTGCTACGTCACGCCCAAGGAGCACCTCGGGCTGCCGGACCGCGACGATGTGAAGACCGGCGTCATTACGTACAAGATCGCCGCCCACGCCGCTGACCTGGCCAAGGGCCACCCCGGCGCGCAGGATTGGGACGACGCGCTGTCGGACGCGCGCTTCGAGTTCCGCTGGGAGGACCAGTTCAACCTGGCCCTCGACCCCGACACGGCCCGCGCCTACCACGACGAGACGCTCCCGGCCGAGCCCGCCAAGACCGCACACTTCTGCTCGATGTGCGGCCCCAAGTTCTGCTCCATGAAGATCAGCAGGAGCATCACGGAACAGTTCGGCGGCGAGGAAGGCGCCAGCCCCGAACAGATCGAGGCGGGCATGTTGGAGAAGTCGAAGGAGTTCGCGGCGGCGGGGAACCGGGTGTACTTGCCGTTGGCGGAGTAGCCGCGGCGGCGGATGCGCGGGGCGTCGCCCGTACCAACGGTCGGCGCCCCCGCGCCGTTCCCGCGCCACCGGTGCGGCGCCCCCGCGCCGCCCCCACCACGCACCCCCGCGCGGAGCCACGGGCACCGCTCGGCACACTGGAGCCATGACAGCGAGTTCCCTGCGCAAGGGCGCGAACCTGCCCGTTGACGCCTCGGCCGTGCGGGTCGAGCTCAGTTGGGCCGATGGCTCCGGTGGGCCCGACATCGACGCCTCGGCGCTGTTGCTCACGGCGGCCGGGCGGGTCAGGGACGACGGTGACTTCGTCTTCTACAACCAGCCGCGACATGCGTCCGACGCCGTCGTGCACCGCGGGAAGCAGCGGGCCGCGGGGGTCCTGACGGACACCGTCGAGGTGGACTTTGGCCGGCTTGAGGCGGCCGTGGACCGGGTGTTGCTGTGCGCATCGGCCGACGGCGGCACCTTTGGCCAGGCGCCCGGCCTCACACTGCGCCTGCTGGACGGCGCGGGCGGCGGCGAACTGGCGCGCTTCGACATCGCGGCGACGACGGAGACGGCGCTGATCGGCGGCGAGCTCTACCGGCGCGCTGACCGGTGGAAGTTCCGCGCCGTCGGCCAGGGGTACGCCGCCGGGCTCGCCGGGCTCGCGACCGACTTCGGCATCACGGTCGACGACGCCCCGCCGGAGTCCACACCGGCACCATCACCCGCGCCAGCACCGGTGGCCGCGCCCGTACCACCGCCCCCGACCCCGCGCATCCCGACGCCCCCAGCCCCGCCCAAGGACGGCCGGCCCCACCCCGGGCAGGTGCCCCCGGCCTCCGCCCCGGCGCAGCACCCCGCCTCGGCCCAACACCCCGCCCCGGGCGAAGAAGCGCTCCCGGTCGACCTGCGGAAGCGGCTTTCGTTCCGTAAGGAGCAGGTGCGGATCAGTTTGGAGAAGCAGGGCGCTGCCGGGCTCACCGCACGCGTCATTCTCGTACTGGACGCTTCGGGATCGATGTCCTTCCTGTATTCCAAGGGCGTGGTCTCCGACGTCGTGGAGCGAATGGCAGCGGTCGCTGCCCAACTCGACGACGACGGCACGATGCAGGCATGGACGTTCGCTACGAACGCGGCCCGTCTCCCCGATCTCGCGGTGGGTGAACTCCCGCACTGGCTCTCCCTGCACGTACGCGTCGGTGAGGCGAGCCTCTTCCGCCGCAGGAAGCCGCGCAAGGGCCTCAAGGACGGCCAACTCGATATGCGGGACATCGGCATCCAAAACGAGGAACAGAAGGCGATCGCGCAGGTCAGGACGTACGTACGGGAGAATCCCTGCGAGGCCCCGACGCTGGTGCTGTTCTTCTCCGACGGCGGCGTCTACCGCAATGCCGAGATCGAACGGGAATTGCGGGCTGCCGTGCCCGAGCCCATCTTCTGGCAGTTCGTGGGATTGGGCAGGTCCCGTTACGGGGTGTTGGAGCGCTTCGACACGTTGCCCGGCCGCCGGGTCGACAACGTCGGTTTCTTCGCCGTCGACGACATCGCCACCGTCCCCGATCAGGAACTCTACGACCGCCTTCTCTCCGAATTCCCCTCCTGGGTCAGGGCCGCGGGCCAGGCGGGCATTCTCTGACCCGGGCGCCATGCCCAACGCCGTGCCCTTCGCATTCGGCTTCTTACGGCTGTGCCCTTCCCTCCGCTATCCGGCCCTGTGGTCCTGCCCGCCGAATTCCGGACTGGTGAAGTCGGGGCTGCTGTACCGCGGCCCGGGCCTGACGTCGGTCCTGCCGTCCCCGGGGCTGGTGAAGCCGGGGCGGCTGTAGCCGAGGTGCGGGGTGCGGCCGGCGGGGCCCGGGCGGGCGGCCCGCGGCGCCGGGGCGGGCGCGGGTTCCGGGGCGGTGTCGCGGTCGGCGTTGGCCAACGCCTGCTGGACGAAGGGCAGTACGCCCCGCTCCAGCAGGGCCAGGTGCCACGCCTCGCGGGCCCGGGCCACCTCGTCGGCCGAGGCCGGGGAGCGCCGTCCGCGCCCGGTGCCGCCGTTGCGCACGGCCGTGACCAGCAGGGCGGTCGCGGCGATGAGGATGCCGACGGCCGCGCAGACCGCGAACACCCAGCCCGCGGTGACCAGCGGTGCACCGAGGGCCGCGTCCGGTGCGAAGACCCGGAGCAGGGCGCCGACCACGAGGAAGATCACGGCGGCCGAGCCGGCCAGCGCCGGTGCCAGAACCGCCAGCATCGCGACGACGCCGGCCCCCGAGCGGCCGGTGACGTCCCCCATCGCCGCGCCGAGCGAGGCCGCGGCCCGACCCTGGGCGCCCTGCTTCCCCGCGGGGTCGCCGGGCGGGCGCGCGGCGGCGCGTACCTGGACGTAACGGTCGTATTCCACCGCCGCGCAGGCCGTGATCGAGGCCGCGGCCCCCAGGGCCATCGTGCGCAGTTGGTGACTGCTCAGCCGCTGGGGCGCGCCGGTCGGGTCGTCCGGCCGGTGTTCTGCCGTGTGCAGCGCCGCGTCGAGAACGTGCTCGAAGTCCGGGCGGTCCTCGGTGAGCAGGTGTGGAGCGCTGTTCATGTGCATCCCCCGATGCTCCGTGCCCCTGAAACCGGCTCCACCGGTCACGGGCGGAAAAGGAGGAGAGCCTGCTACGGATGAGCCGATGGTAGGGCCGACTTGCCGCGGGGTGACAGGGTGCTACCGGAGATTTCGCCCCGCGCGAGTGGAACTCCTATGTGCCCGCGTACCCGTAGGTTGAATCCTCAATCGTGCAGGGGGAACTCGACGACCAACAGCTTCCCGGCCATGGTGACGCCGCCGTCCATGGCAATGGCCAGGTCATCGGCGTAGACGTGGGGCCCGCTGACCACCGGCGGCCCTTCGCCGCCGTCGGCGTCCTCGGTGCCCACCTCGCCCAGCAGGTACGGGATCGGGCTGTGGCCGTGCACCAGGCGCTCGCCGCCGTACGCGTCCAGAAGTTCGCGCGCGGCGACCGCACCGGCCTCGTCCCGGAAGGCGAAGCGCTTGGTGAACTTCCGGAACAGGTCCCAGCACTCGTCCGCGTCGCCCCGCTGGAGCGTCTCGGTGACGGTGTCGTTGACGGCCTCGATCGAGTCGCCGTACTCCAGGTAGGCGGTGGTGTCCGAGTGGACCAACAGGTGGCCGTCTTCTTCGACCATGGCGTCGAGCCGGGACATCCACTGCACGTGGTGGTCCTGGAGCCGCTCCATGTCGGTCCGCTGACCGCCGTTGAGCAGCCAGGCGGCCTGGAAGGACGCGGTGCCGGCACCGGACTGCACGGGGGTGTCGCCGAACCGCTTGGCCCCGATCAGCAGCAGCTCGTGATTGCCCATCAGCGCCTTGCAGTAGCCACCGGCGGCGGCTGCCTGCGCGGAGAGCTGCATCACGAGATCGATCACGCCGACACCGTCCGGGCCGCGGTCGGTGAAGTCGCCGAGGAACCACAGCCGGGTGTTGCCGGCCGACCAGTTGCCCTCGGCGTCGATCAGCCCCTGCTCACCGAGCGCGGCGCGCAGCTCGTCGAGGTAGCCGTGGACGTCGCCGACGACGAAGAGCGGGCCGGGACCGTCCCGCTCGGGACGCGCCGCGGCGGCCGGCTCGGGCTCGCCGGCGTCCGCGAAGCCGGCCGTGGAGAGGTCGGCGATGGTGCTGCCAGGACCGACCCCGCGCGCGATGACGGGCAGGTCGCGCTCGGTGGGGGTGTACTCGGGGTCGCCGTGCGGCGGCGGGGCGGCGGGGCTGGCGTGCTCGCCCCGGCCGAGGCCGCCGGCGGGCGCGCCCGCGGGGGCTGCCGTGCCGCCGGCGCCCGGACCTGTGC
>NZ_JBLIWA010000082.1:0-8971 GCF_047525675.1 Streptomyces sp. 796.1
GCCCGGCGGCCACCGGTTCCGCACGTACCGGGCGCCCCGGTGGCCGCGGCGACGGCCGCCCCACGGGCCGCGGGCCGAGCACCGGCCGGCGGCCGACCGACGCCCGGCGCCGCATGCTCCGGCAGCGGCTGATCGTTTTTGTGGTCGTGACCCTGCTCGTGGCGGCGGGCATCGCGGTGGCCCAGGCGCTGTGAGCGCACCGTCCGCGGGTTGACGCCGCGCCACCTTCCGCGGCGCGCCCACCGCTCGTGACCGTACCCGGCGCTCGTGAGCCCGCCCACCGCTCGTACCTCTCGTACGTCGCGTACGCCCCGCGACCCCCGCGCGGGCCCGTGTGGGCCGCGCCGGCCGACCTCGTCGTGCTGCCCGGTGCCGTCCTCCGGCCGCTCGGGTCATTCCCGGCGCGGGAGGCGGAGCCGTGGGGGCGCGGTCCGGCACACACGGGGGGCGCCGGTGCGGTCGGGGCGTAGGTGCCGGCGGGCGCGGGATCAGGCGGTCGGGCGGCCCGCGGTGACCGCGTAGAAGGCGACAGCCGCCGCCGCGCCGACGTTGAGCGAGTCCACGCCGTGTGCCATCGGGATGCGCACCCAGGAGTCGGCGGCGGCCAGGGCGTGCCGGGTCAGGCCGCTGCCCTCGGCGCCGAGCAGCAGGGCCGCGCGGTCGAGCCGGTGCGGGGCCGCCTCGTCGATGGAGACGGCCTGCGCGTCGGGGGTCAGGGCGAGCAGGTCGAAGCCCGCTTCGCGGACCCGGGCCAGGTCCCGCGGCCAGCTCTCCAGCCGGGCGTACGGGACGGAGAACACCGCACCCATGGAGACCTTGACGGAGCGTCGGTACAGCGGGTCGGCGCAGTCCGGCGAGAGCAGCACCGCGTCCATGCCGAGGGCCGCCGCGCTGCGGAACACGGCGCCGATGTTGGTGTGGTCGTTGACCGCTTCGAGGATGGCCACCCGGTGTGCGTCGGCCAGCAGTTCGGCGGCGTCCGGCAGCGGCTTGCGGGCCATCGAGGCGAGCGCGCCGCGGTGCACGTGGTAGCCCGTCACCTGTTCGGCGAGGGCGGGATCGACCGCGTACACCGGGGCCGGCGCCTCGTCGATGACGTCGCGCATGACGTCGATCCACTTGGCCGAAAGCAGCATGGAACGCATGCCGTACCCCGCCGCCAGCGCCCGGCGGATGACCTTCTCGCCCTCGGCGATGAAGAGCCCTTCGGCGGGTTCGCGCCGGCGGCGCAGCTCGACGTCGGTCAGGCCGGTGTAGTCGGCCAGCCGCGGATCGGCCGGGTCGTCGATGGTGAGGGGTTCGGCCACGTGCTGAGCTGCCTTGTCTGGGTCGGGGCGTACGGCGGGGTGCGGAAGACGAGGGCGTGAGGGGGGGGCGGGCCGGCCGCGGCCCGCCGGTCAGGGCTGTTGGCCCGGGCCGACGGCCACCACGGCGCCGATGACGATGACGGCCGGCGGCCGTACGCCCTCGGCCTTGGCGACCTCGCCGACGGTGTCGAGCGTGGCGTCCACCCGGCGCTGGGCGGCCGTGGTGCCCTCCTGCACGATGGCGACGGGCGTGTCGGCCGGACGGCCGTGGGCGATGAGGGCGGCGGCGATGGCGCCGATCTTCTCCACGGCCATCAGCAGGACGAGGGTGCCGCGCAGTGTGGCGAGCGCCGCCCAGTCCACCAGGGAGCGCGGGTCCTCGGGTGCGACGTGGCCGCTGACCACGGTGAACTCATGGGCGACGCCGCGGTGGGTGACGGGTATGCCGGCCGCGCCCGGGACGCTGATGGAGCTGGAGATGCCCGGCACCACGGTGCACGGGATGCCGGCCGCCGCGAGCGCTTCGGCCTCCTCCATGCCCCGGCCGAACACGAACGGGTCGCCGCCCTTGAGCCGGACCACGGCCTTGCCCGCCTTGGCGTGGTCGATGAGCGCCTGGTTGATGGCCTCCTGGGCCATGAACCTGCCGTACGGGATCTTCGCCGCGTCGATCACCTCGACGTGCGGCGGCAGTTCGGCGAGCAGGTCGCGCGGGCCGAGCCGGTCGGCGATGACCACGTCGGCCGCGGCCAGCAGCCGCCGGCCGCGCACGGTGATCAGGTCGGGGTCGCCGGGGCCGCCGCCGACCAGGGCCACGCCGGGCAGCGGGGCCGGCGCGTCGGTGGCGCGGCCGGTCGGCTGCCGGTGGCGCGGGGCGGCCAGGGTGCCGTCCCGCAGGCCCTCCACGATCGCGTCGCGCACCGCGGCCGAGCGGCGCGGGTCGCGGCCGGTGAGCACGGCGACGGTGACGCCGTCGCTGCGGCCGGTGGCCGGCGTCCAGGCGGTGGCGGCCTCGGCGTCGTCGCTGCGTACGCACCACACGCGGCGGGACTCGGCCTCGGCTGACGCGGCGGCGTTGGCCTCGGCGTCGCCGGTGGCGATCAGCGCGTACCAGGCATCGGCCAGGTCGCCGTCCCGGTAGCGGCGGCGTTCCCAGCGGATCTCCCCCGCGTCGGCCATGGCCTCGACGGACGCGGTGGCCGACGACGAGATGAGGACGATGTCCGCGCCCGCGGCGATGAGCGCCGGCAGTCGGCGCTGTGCCACCTGCCCGCCGCCGACGACGACCACGCGCCGTCCGCTCAGTCTCAGCCCTACGGGGTAGGCGGGGTTCTCGGACATGACGGTACGGCTCCTCGTACGGCTGAAGGCGCCGCTACTGCACCGGAGCGGCTGGTCAGGATGGGCGCGGGCCCTGCGGACACCTTACGGGGGTGGGCACGGGACCGCGTGGGGGGCGCCGGTGGCCGGCTGGGGACCGGCCGGGTGCGGTGGTGGGGCGGCGGTCGGGTGGGAAAGGCCGGCGGTGGGGCCGGACCGGGGCGGGCGGGGCGTGGGCGGTCGAGCCGGGGGGGCGCGGCACCTGCCGGGGGCCGGCCGGCCGCGGTGTCGCGCGGCCGGCCCGGGCCCGGCTGGGGCACCGGCGCCCACCCGGATCAGCCCTTCTCCGTCACGCCCGCCGCGTCGAACGTGGCCACCTCGTGCATGGCCCGCGCCGCGCTCTGCACGATCGGCAGGGCGAGCAGGGCGCCGGTGCCCTCGCCGAGCCGCAGGTCGAGGTCGACCAGCGGGCGCAGGCCCAGCTTGGTGAGGGCGGCGACGTGTCCGGGTTCGGCGCTGCGGTGTCCCGCGATGCACGCCGCCAGCGCCTCGGGGGCGATCGCGCGGGCCACCAGGGCGGCGGCGCCGGCGCTCACCCCGTCCAGGATGACCGGGGTGCGCAGCGAGGCGCCGCCGAGGACGAAGCCGACGAGGGCCGCGTGCTCAAGCCCGCCGAGCGCCGCGAGCACGCCGATCGGGTCGGCCGGGTCGGGCTGGTGGAGTTCGATGGCGCGCCGTACGACGTCCACCTTGCGGGCCAGCGTCTCGTCGTTGATGCCGGTGCCGCGGCCGGTGATCTCGGCCGGGTCGGCGCCGGTGTAGACGGAGATGAGCGCGGCGGACGCGGTGGTGTTGGCGATGCCCATCTCGCCGGTGAGCAGCGCCTTGTTGCCGGCGGCGACGAGGTCACGGGCGGTTTCGATGCCCACCTCGATGGCGCGCAGCGCCTCCTCCCGGGTCATGGCGGGCCCCGCGGTGAAGTCGGCGGTGCCGGGTGCCACCTTGCGGGGCAGCAGCCCGGGCGTGCTGGGCAGTTCGGCGGCGACGCCGACGTCCACCACGCAGACCTCGGCCCCGACCTGGTTGGCGAACGCGTTGCACACCGCGCCGCCGCCCAGGAAGTTGGCCACCATCTGGCCGGTGACCTCCTGCGGCCAGGGGGTGACGCCCTGCGCGTGCACGCCGTGGTCGCCGGCGAAGATGGCCACCGCGGCGGGTTCCGGGATCGGCGGCGGGCACTTCCGGGACAGGCCGCAGAGCTGGGCAGAGATGATCTCCAACATGCCGAGCGCGCCCGACGGCTTCGTCATCCGCTTCTGCCGCTCCCACGCCTCGCCGAGCGCCTTGGCGTCAAGCGGCCGGATGCCGCGCAGCGTCTCCTGGAGCAGGTCGTGCGGCTGCTCGCCGGGGAGCGCGCGCCGGCCGTACGTCTCCTCGTGGACCACCCACGACAGCGGACGCCGCTTGGACCAGCCGGCCTGCATCAGCTCGGGCTCGGCCGGGAACTCGTCCACGTACCCGACGCACAGGTACGCGACGACCTCCAGGTGTTCGGGCAGGTCGAGGGCGCGTACCATCTCGCGCTCGTCGAAGAAGCTGACCCAGCCGACGCCGAGCCCCTCGGCCCGGGCGGCGAGCCACAGGTTCTCCACGGCGAGCGCGGAGGAGTACGGCGCCATCTGCGGCTGGGTGTGCCGGCCGAGGGTGTGCCGGCCGCCGCGGGTGGGGTCGGCGGTGACGACGATGTTGACCGGGGTGTCGAGGATCGCCTCGATCTTCAGTTCCTTGAACTGCTTGGCCCGGGCCTTCGGCAGCGACTTGGCGTACGCGTCGCGCTGGCGCTCCGCCAGCGCGTGCATCGCCCGCCGGGTGTCGGCGGACCTGATGACGACGAAGTCCCAGGGCTGGGAGTGGCCGACGCTGGGCGCGGTGTGCGCGGCCTCCAGGACGCGCAGCAGCACCTCGTGCGGGATGGGGTCGGGGCGGAAGCCGTTGCGGATGTCGCGGCGCTCGCGCATCACGCGGTGCACCGCGGCGCGCTCGGCCTCGGCGTACCCCTCGGCCGCGGGCCGCTGCGCCGCGTCCTCGGGCAGCGCCTCCGCGATCTCCAGAACGGCGGCCATGTCCGCTGCCGGGACCTCGGCCGCGTCAGGGCCGGGGCCGGGGTTGGGGCCGGCTTCGGCCGGCGGCGAACCGGCCGGCTGGCCGGTCTGTTGCGCCGGTACGAGCGACGGGTTCGCTGCGGCCCGCGCCGCGGCGGTGGGCTGCGGGGTGGGCGCCTCTGTGTTCGGGGTGGCCTGGCCTTCTTCCGAAGCGCTCGCGCCCTCTTCTGGGGTGGCAGGGGCGGCGGGGCCGGCTTCCGGGGTGGCGGGGGCCGCGGAGTCCCGCCCCGCGGTCTGACCCGACGGCCCGGCCGGTTGGGCGGGGGTGGTCGCGGCGGGTGCGGTCGTTGCGGGTGCCGGTGTGCCGCCGCCGGCTGCCGGTACGGGCGTGTCCCCTTCGGCGGCGGGTACGGGCGCTTCGGCGGTCTGGCCGGGGGTCGTCGCGGCTGCGGCCGGAGCGGCGTCCTCGGCCGGTTCGGCGCTCGCCGTAGTAGGCGCGCTCGCCTCGGCGGGCTGCGGGGCGGGGGTGCCGTCGGCGGTCGCGGGGGCTGCCTTGGCCGTGGTGGGCTGCGTGGCCTGGGCGGCGGGTGGCGGCGGCGTTGCTGCCGGCTGGGTCGCAACGGCGGCTTCGGGGGCAGCGGGTTCGGTGCCAGCGGGTTCGGTGGTGGCCCCGGCGGCGGTGGCCTGGGCGGCGTCGCCTTCGGCTGCGTCGGGTGTGCCGGCGGTGTTCACCGCGCCGGCCGCGCCGGCCGCATCGGCCGGCTTCGCCTCGTCGGTCGCGCCGGGCGTCGTCGCCGCGCCGGTCGCGTCGGCTGCCTCGGCCGCGTCAGCCGGGGAGCCGGTGGGCTGCGGGGCGGTGGGGGTGGCGGGCTGCGCGTCCTGGCCCTGCGCGGTGGGCTCGGCCGCGGGCGCGTCCTGCGGCGCCTGCGGTACGGGGCTCGCCGCCGGGGCGGCCGGGGCGGTTGCCGTGGCAGCAGCGGCGGCGGGCCCTGCCTCGGCCGGTGTTGCCGCGGCGGCCTGCTGCCCAGCGGACTGCTCGGCCTTCGGCTGGTCCGCCGCGTTCGGCTGCGCCTCCTCCTCTTGCCCGGCCGGGGCCGGTTCGGCGGCGGCCGGGGGCTGCTGCGGCTGCGCCGGGTCCGTTGCGGCCGGCTCGGTCGCGTTGGTGCCGCTCTGGTCGGCCGCGGTGGCCGGAGATCCGTCGGCTGCGGCGGCAGGGGCCGGCTGTGCTGGCTGGCCGGCCTGGGGCGCTTGGGCGGTCGGGGTCGGCTGGGTGGCCTGGGTCGATGCGGTCGGCTGTGCTGAGTGCATGGTGGGGGCTCCGTCCGGGGCTTCCGGTGGTACGGAGCCCGCCGGCGCGGCCGTCACCGCGGGTTCCGTCTCGGAACCCGCTGGCGCAGCGCCGGCTTCTGTCGTGTGGTGCGTTCCGGCCGGTGATCCGGCCGGGGTGCCGTCGTGCGCCGGTGCGGCACCGGCGTTCTGCGCCGGTGCTTCCTCGGTCGCCCCGTTCGGCGGGGTCTGTGCGGCGTCCGGCGCCGGCTGGCCGGCGGCCGGCGGTGCCTGGTCGGCTGTCGGCGCGGTCGCCGGGGTGGTGGTGGTTTTCGCCGGGGTGGCGGGGGCCGTCGCTGTGCCGCCGGGCTCCTTGGCGGAGGTGGGCGGGGAACTGACGGCCGTCACCGGGGTGGCGGACTCCTTGGCGGGGGTCTGCGAGGCGGGGTGCGCGTCGCCGGCCGAGGGCTGGCCTTCGGCAGCCGCCGCGTCCGCGTGGCTCGTGTCCGCCTGACCCGCGCCCGTACGATCCGCTTCCGACTGGCTTGCGCCCGTACGACCAGTTTCCGGCTGGCCCGCATCCGTACGACCCGTTTCCGCCGGGTCCACGCCCGTACGAACCGTGTCCGGCTGGCCCGCCTTCGCCCGTGCTGCCTTGGTCTTGCCGGCGCCCGCCTTGGCCTTCGCGGTCCCGGCGCCCGCCTTCGCGGCCTCGCCCGCGGGCCCGCCCACACCGGGCCCGGCCGTGGCCGCTCCCCCGGCGGGCTGCGCGGTCTTCGCGGCCTGCTCGACCTTGCTGGCCTGCGCCGGTTCGACGGCCTGCGCGGGGGCGGGGGGCTGTGCCTGTCCCTCAGGCTGCGTGGGGTTGGTGGTCTGCGCGGGGTTGGTGTCCTGCACCTGCTCGGGCGCGTTCGCCCGCTCCGCGGGGTCGACCGTCTCGGCAGCCTGCTCGGAACCAGCCACCTGCCCGGCGTCGACCGCCGTCGCGGCGGCGGCCTTCCCGGCGTCCGCGGCCTGTCCGGACTCGGCCGCTTCCGCAGGCGCGGCGGCCCGTGCGGGCTCCGTGGTCGGCGCGGCCCCGTCCGCCGGGGCAGCGGGCGCGTCGGTCTCGCTCACCACCTGGCCGGCGGCGGGCTGGTTCGCGGAATCCGCATCGGCGGACGGCCCCGTGACGGACGTCGGTGCGGCGCTCTTGGCGTCCGCTCCCGTGGTCCCGGCCGCTGCGGTCGGCTGACCCGTACCGCTCTGCTCGGCAGCCGCCTGCTCCGTACCGTCCTGATCCGCCCCGGCCGAGTCTTCCGGTGCCTGCGACGCGGGGCCCGGGCCCGCGGCAACCGGGGCATCGGCGCTCTGCTCGGCAGCCGGCTGACCGGGGGTCGGCTGATCGGGGGTCGGCTGCGCGTCGTCGGCCGCACCGGCCGCGGCCTCGGGCCGGCCCGTCGGGCTCCGGTCCGCAGCCGGCCGGCCGGCCTTCGTCCCCTGCTGCGGCTCGGTCGTGGCGGCGGCCCCGGGCTTCCGTCCGGCCTCCGCCGGGGCGCTGGCCTCGGGTGCGGGCGTCGCGGACCCCGTCGCTGCGGCCCCGTCGGCCTGGTCGGCCGGTGCGGTGGCCTGCGCGGCCTGCGGGGTTGCATCGGGCACCTGTTGGGCGGCGGGGGCCGCTGTTCCGTCAGCCGGCTGGCTCGCACCCGACTCGGCGGAGGCAGGAGCAGAGGCGGCTACGGAGGCGGAGGCATCGGTGGACGGCTGCGCATCCTGCGGCGCGGAATCCCCGGCCGCCTGGGCGGCAGCGGTTCCGTCGGCCGCCGGTGCGGCAACAGTTCCCCCGGCCGGCTGGGCGACAACAGCACCATCGGCCGACCGACCGGCCGGCCCGCTGCCCTGCGCGGCGTCACCCGTCGCCGCGTCGCCCGTCGCGGCGTCCTGCCCGGCGGCGGACGCCGTCGCAGCGTCGGCGGATGCCGACTGAGCCGACTGAGCCGGCTGTTCTGGTTGATCCGGCTGGTCGGATGCGGGCTGCGCGGGCGGTTCGGCACCGTCTGCGGGGGGAGCCACAGCGGCCCCGTCGGCTGCCTTTGCGTTCGTCACCGGCTGCGGCGCACCGCCCGGAGCGGGTACGGCGGCGGGCTGCGGCCCGGCGGGTACGGCCGTGGCGGCCGGCGCGTCCTCGGCAACCTGCGGGGCGGGCTGCGCTTCCGCCGTCGCGGCGGCCGGCGTACCGGACTGCGGCGTGCCCGCCGTGGGTGCGCCGTTCGCCGCGCCACGGCGGGACTTGGCTCCGGCGCGCCCCTTCGGCGCGGACTTCGCCGCCGACTTGGCACTCCCGGCCGGGCCCGTCGACGCAGCCGTCGGAACCGTGGCAGAAGACGCCGCGCCGGCGCCCGTGCCTCCGTCAGTAGCCGTACCCGTGACCACAGCAGCCGCCGCGGCGCTGGCGGCGCCCTGCGGTGCGTCGGGGTGCTGCGCGGCGTCCTGCGGTACGGGCTGCGCGGCCGTGGCCGGCGCGCCGTCGGCCGCACCCGCTGCGCCGGCGGGCGCCTCGGGCTGGGTCTGGGGAGTGGTCTCGGCAGGCAGTGGTGCGTCCTGTTCGGGCTGTGCTGACCGTACGGGAGGTACGGGCTGTGCTGACGGTCCGGAGGTGGCCGGGGCGGCGGGAGCCGCTGCGTCACTGGACGGCTGGTCGGTGGGCGCCGCGGGGCAGCGGCGCCGGCGGCCCGGGCCGGCCGGGACGGCGTCGTCGGTGGCCGGGGCCTGGCCCGGCACCTGGTCGGCCGTGGCAGTGGCGTTCGCGGCGGCAGGCGGCGCGGTGTCCGTGCCGGTCGCCGCGCCCGCCGCGGCGGCGCTCTGCTCAGGGCCGGGCTGCACGGCGGTGGGCTGCGCCGACGAGTCGGTCGCCGGTGCCCCTGCGGGGGCCGTACCCGCGGCCGTCGGCTGCCCCGCGCCGGCCTGCTCGGCCGGGTTGCGGGCGGCGGCGTCCGC
>NZ_JBLIWA010000083.1:0-8678 GCF_047525675.1 Streptomyces sp. 796.1
ATCCATCCCGATAAGGGGCCGTGCAGTAGTGGTGTGCCGCCGGTGCGGCTCGATGGTGTCGTCGCGATGTCCACGTGGACTGCGCGGCAACCCGGAGAACACTACATGACGCTTTGGCGAGCTTCAAACCCGCCGAGGGGTCCCCCGTTCGGGGACCGGAGGAGTACCGTCGGTCCCATGACCGCGCGCGTTCATCATGAGTGGCGGGCCGCCTGAGGGCGGCCCAGCTCATGTGCGTACGCGCAGACCAACGGCCGCCGCTTCCCGGCGGCCGTTCTGCGTGGTCGAGGCTCCGCCTCGGTCCCCCGGTCGTGGGGGCGGCGGCTCCGATCCGGTGGGAGAACACCAGAGATGACGGAGCACCTGAGGGTGGAGCAGCGGGCCGAGGCCGGGGAGGCCGGCCCGGAGCCGGCGGGCCCGGAGGCCGGGCGGCGCGTACGGATCTTCAGTGGGGTGAAACCGACCGGGCACCTGACCCTGGGGAACTATCTGGGGGCGGTGCGGCGGTGGGCCGAGGTGGACCAGTTCCGGGCCGATGCGCTGTTCTGCGTGGTGGACCTGCACGCGCTGACCGTGGAGCACGATCCGGCGCGGGTGCGGCGGCTCAGCCGGCAGGCGGCGACGCTGCTGCTGGCGGCCGGGCTCGACCCGGGGCGGTGCACGGTGTTCGTGCAGAGCCACGTCGACGAGCACGCCCGGCTCTCGTACCTGATGGAGTGCGTGGCCGCGGACGGCGAGATGCGGCGGATGATCCAGTACAAGGAGAAGTCGGCGCGGGAGGCGGCGCGGGGCGGGAGCGTGCGGCTTTCGCTGCTCACCTATCCGGCGCTGATGGCGGCCGACATCCTGGCGTACGGGACGCACGAGGTGCCGGTGGGGGACGACCAGGCGCAGCACGTGGAGCTGACGCGGGACCTGGCGCGGCGGTTCAACCAGCGGTACGGGGCGGTGTTCACGGTGCCGCGGGCGGTGGTGCCGGCGGTGGCGGCGCGGGTGATGGACCTCCAGGACCCGGCCGCGAAGATGGGCAAGTCGCACGCCGAGACCAGCGGGATCGTCTATCTGCTGGACGAGGCGGACGTGGTGCGGAAGAAGGTCATGCGGGCCGTGACCGACAGCGGGTCGGAGGTGGCGTACGACCGGGTGGAGCAGCCCGGGGTGGCCAACCTGCTCGACCTGCTGGCCGCCTGTACGGGGGGTGAGCCGGCGGAGCTCGCGGCCGGCTACGCCTCGTACGGGGCGTTGAAGCGGGACGTGGCCGATGCCGTGGTGGAGCTGTTGCGGCCGGTGCGGGAGCGGCACGCGGCGCTGTGTGCGGAGCCGGAGCGGGTGGACGCCGTGTTGCGGGAGGGCGCGGCGCGGGCCCGGGCGATGGCCAGACCGCGGGTGGACGCGGCGTACGCGGCGGTGGGGCTGCTGCCGCCGGCCTGAACCGCCGGGCGGGGCCGCCTCCTCTCGTTGAGCTGGTTGAGGAGACGGCCCCACCTGGTGTCTTGCGGCGGCGGCCCCGTCCGCTGCGGGTGTCAGGTGCCCGAGGCCAGTTCGCGGCTGCGGTCGCGGGCCGCCTCCAGGGCGGCGATGAGGGCGGCCCGCACCCCGTGGTTCTCCAGTTCGCGGATGGCGTTGATGGTGGTGCCGGCGGGCGAGGTGACGTTCTCGCGGAGCTTCACCGGGTGTTCGCCGCTGTCGCGGAGCATCACGGCGGCGCCGATCGCGGCCTGCACGATCAGGTCGTGGGCCTTGTCGCGGGGCAGGCCGAGCAGGATGCCGGCGTCCGTCATGGCCTCGACCAGGTAGTAGAAGTACGCCGGGCCCGAGCCGGAGAGTGCGGTGGTGGCGTCCTGCTGGGACTCGGGGACGCGGAGCGTCTTGCCGACGCCGTTGAAGATCTCCTCCGCGTGGGCCAGGTGGGTCTCGGTGGCGTGGCTGCCGGCCGAGATGACCGACATGGCCTCGTCGACCAGGGCCGGCGTGTTGGTCATGACGCGGACGACCGGGGTGCCGGCGGGCAGGTGCTCCTCGACGAAGGCGGTCGGGATGCCGGCCGCGCCCGAGATGACCAGACGGCCGGCGGGCAGGTGCGGGGCCAGTTCGTCCAGCAGTACGCCCATGTCCTGCGGCTTGACGGTGAGGATGAGGATGTCGGCGACCTCGGCCGCCTCGATGTTGCTGACCGCCTCGACGCCGTGCCGCAGGCGCAGCTCGGCGGCGCGTTCCGGGCGGCGGGCGGTGACCAGCAGGTGTGCGGGGGGCCAGCCGCCGCGGAGCATCCCGCTGAGCAGCGCCTCGCCGATCTTTCCCGTGCCGAGCACGGCCACCTTCTGCGCCATGGTGCGCTCACCCCATCCAGTGCGGTACGGAGCCGGCCGGTGGAACGCGCTCCTCCGGCGGCGTCTTGCCGCATCCTCGCACCGGGCGGCGGGTGGCGGCTCGGTTGTCCGGCTGGCGGTACGGGCCGCCCGCGCCCCTGGTGGCGGGGCGCGGGCGGGTGGCCGGGCCGGCGGGGCGGCCGGGGGCCGTTGCGGCGGTGGCCGGGGCCCACCGCGTACCCGCTGCCGCTTCCTCTTCCCTACCCGCGGTCGTCCCGGTGAGCCGTGGTCGTACTCGCCGCCGTGTCCTTCGCCGCGCCCCGTTCCGTACCGGCGGTCGTCCCGGTGGCCGCCGCCCCCACGGTCGTACCCGCGGACAGTTCCGCAGCCGTCACCACGGTCGTCCCCGCGGCAGTCCCCGTCGTGCGGCTGAGGGCGCCCGGCCACCAGACCGCGGGGCCGATGGACAGGGTGAGGGCCGGCACCAGGACGGTGCGGACCAGGAAGGTGTCCAGGAGGACGCCGACCCCGACCAGCACGCCGAGCTGCGCCATGGTGACCAGCGGCAGGACGGCGAAGACCGCGAACGTCGCGGCGAGCACCACGCCGGCCGAGGTGATCACGCCGCCGGTGCCGACCAGCCCGGCGATGACGCCGCGCGCGTGGCCGAGCCGTACGGTCTCCTCGCGGACCCGGGTCATCAGGAAGATGTTGTAGTCGATGCCGAGCGCGACCAGGAACACGAAGCCCATCAGCGGGGTCGACCAGTCCATCGCGGCGAAGTCCAGCACGTACTCGAAGAGCAGGTGAGAGGCGCCGAGCGCGGCGAAGTACGAGACGACGACGGTGGCCAACAGCAGGAGCGGGGCGGTCAGCGCGCGCAGCAGCCAGACCAGTACGGCCAGGACGACCAGCAGCACGATCGGGATGACGACGGTCAGGTCGCGGTCGGCGGCCCGCTGGGTGTCGAGCGTCTGCGCGGTGGTGCCGCCGACCCGGGCGTGTGCGCCGTCGACCGCGTGCACGGCGGTGCGCAGCGCGGCGACGGTGTCCTTGGCCGCCTCGCTGTCGGGGGCGTCCTTGAGTACGACGGAGAAGGTGGCCAGGGTGTGGCCGCCGCTGCGTACGGTGTCCTGCGGCTGGCCGACGCCGGCCACGCCGGGCACCCCGTCCGCTGCGGCCCTGACCTTCGCCAGCCGGTCGCCGTCGGCGCGGGTGACCACGTCGGCCGGGTCGGACGCGCCCGACGGGTAGTGCGCGGCGATGCGTTCCTGGGCGACCACCGATTCCGGCTCGTCCTGGAACATCTCGGCCTGGTCGAGGCCGAGCGAGATGCCGAACGCGCACGCGGCCAGGGCACCGGTGACGCCGAGCGAGGCCAGCCAGGCGCGGCGCGGGCGGCGGGCCACGGCGGCGGCGATCGCGGCCCAGGGGGTGCGGTCGCGGCGGGGCGCGGCGCCGTGTCGCGGGACGAACGGCCAGAACACCCAGCGGCCGGCGATCACCAGCAGCGCGGGCAGCACGGTGACCATGGCGAGGAAGGCGCAGCAGACGCCGACCGCGCCGACCAGGCCGAGCGAGCGCGAGGAGTTGACGTCGGCGAAGGCCAGGCAGGCGAGGCCGACGGCGATGGTGCCGGCCGAGGCGAGCACGGCGGGGCCGCAGCGGCGGAGTGCGACGCGCATGGCCTGGTGGCGGTCGCGGTGCTGGTGGAGTTCCTCGCGGTAGCGGGCGATGAGCAGCAGGGCGTAGTCCGTGCCGACGCCGAAGACGAGGACCATGAGGATGCCGGCGCTCTGCGGGTCGACGGGCAGCCCGGCGTGCTTGGCCAGCAGATAGGTGGTGATCTGGGTGAGTACGGCGGCGAAGCCGACCGCGAGCAGCGGGAACAGCCACAGGACCGGGCTGCGGTAGGTGATCAGCAGGAGGACGGCGACCACCACGCCGGTGATGATCATCAGGGTGGAGTCGAGCGAGTCGAAGACCTCGACGGAGTCGATGAGGGAGGCCGCCGGGCCGCCGACTTCGGTGGTGAGCCCGGCGGGCGCGTCGGCCGCGGTGATCTTCCGTACCGCGTCGACGTCGTCACCCAGGTCGTCGTCGCCGGCCAGCGGGATGGTGGTGATCAGTGCGCGGCCGTCGGTGGCGGGCTCGGTGGGCGGGAGTCGCCGGCCTTCGGCGGCGAACTCGGCGAACCGTTCGCGGTCGGCCTCGGCCTTGGCCCGGTCGGCCGCGGTGAGGCCGCCGTCCCGGGTGTAGACGGCGACGGCGGCGGTCAGCTCGTCGGCGCGGAACTTCTCCAACTCGGTGTTGACCTGGGCCGATTCGGAGTTTCCGGGCAGGAATGCGTTGGGTCCGTCGTCCTCGACGTCGCCGACCTTGCCGGCCAGCGGCCCGAGGGCGACCAGCAGGATCAGCCAGGCGGCCAAGACAGCCCACTTCGCCCGGCGGGAGCCGGGCAGGACGGGGAGCCGCTTGCTCCACGCGGGCATGGGTGATCTCCTTCGGAGGGGAGTGGCTCGTGCGATGGGTTCGCGGGACGTTGCTCCGTACGGGTACGGCCGGGAGTTGCAGCTCCCGGCCGTACGGCATTTCTGGCCCGGACGGGCCCGGCGGGGGGCGGTGGCGTACGGGGCAGGGGTGTTCTGTGGGGGTGTTCTGTGGGGGTGGGTTGCTCGGTGAGGGTTGGGTTGCTCGGTGGGTGGGGGGTGCTCGGCGGGTGGGGCCCGGTGGGGCTGGGTGCGGGTGGTCGGCTGGGTTCCGGGTCCCCGGGGGGGGCTGGGTCCGGCCGTACGGCGGTCTGGTTCGGGCCCCGTGAGGGGGCTACTCCACCTCGCGCATCATCTTCTCCATCGAGGCCAGCGACTCCCTGGCCTGGCTGAGTTCGTCGAGGGTGCGGCGGTGCAGTTCGGTGTTGTCCTCCAGCAACTGGGCGTACTTCAGGGCCAGTTGCTTGTACTGCTGCTCGCGGGCCGCCACCATGCGGGACCGCCAGACCGACGCGACCTGCCAGACGACCACGATCATCAGCAGGAAGACGCCGCCCGCGCCCACCGCGCCCACCCATTCGCCGCCCGCGTCGTCCCCGGCGAGCATCACCATCTCGTTCACTGCGCTTCCTCTTTCAGAGCTGCTTCGGGTCTAGGGGCCGTACGGGGCTTGCGCCGGCCGTCCGGGTCGGGCTTCGGGTCGGGCTTGGGCTTGGAGTCGGCCTTGGGCTTCGGGTCGGCCTCGGGCTTGGAGTCGGCCTCGGGCTTCGGGCCGGGTTCGGGGCCCGGTGCCGCCCCCGTGAGCGTCGCCGCTGCCGCGGCCACCGCGTCGGGGGTCAACTGGTAGACGAACGGCGCCACTTCGAAGAACTTCATCGCCTTCCCGTCGTCCGAAAGCTCCAGCGTGCCGACCACCAACCCCGCCGCCTCCAGCCGCTGGAGGTGCATGTGCAGCAGCGGACGGCTGATGCCGATCTCCCGGGCGAGCCGGCTGACGTAGTTACGGCCGCCGGCGAGCGCCGCGACGATGCGCATGCGGTGCGGATTGCCGAGGGCGCCCAGGATCTTCAGCAGCTCGTCTCCGGACGGTGCGGGGACCGGGCCCATCGCGAACCTCTCTTGCTGTCATTGGTCTCCACGCTGACACTCGGCGCGAACACCTGTCAAAGAAAACTGACACATGTCGGGGTGGACTAGGGGACTCTGCGGGACGTCTCAGGGTTCTCCCCGATGGTTCAACGGTTCGGCGCCCGGGAGGGGCCGGCGGCGGGTGCCCCTTCCCGCGCCGGGGGGAGGGGTGGCGCTGGGCATGTCGTCGTGCCGCGGGGAGGGGTGGCGCTGGGCATGTCGTCGTGCCGCGCGTCGGGGCGGCCCGTTCCGCCCCCTCCGTACGGGCCCGGGCGAGTGCTTCCCCGTCGCCGGCCCGCGTACCGCTTCCGCCGCCCCGCGCCCGTCGCCACGACGCGGCACCCGCCGCCATGACCTGCCAGGTAATCGACGGCGTCGCGGGCGGCCGGCAGGCTCTCCCCCATGACGAACAACGCGCCGCACGCCGCACCCACCACCGCCCCCAGCGCCATCGCCCGAGCCCCCGAGGAGTCGGCCGCGGCCGGCGCGCGGACACGGGCCGTCGTCGAGGAGTACCTGCGGCGGGTGGCCGACCCCGCGGCAGGGCCCGAGGAGATCGCCGCGGTCTACGCCGAGCGGGTCGACTGGCAGATCGCGCCGAACCCGGCCGTGCCGTGGATACGGCCCCGCGCCACCCGGGCCGACGTCGTCGGGCACTGGGTCGAGCTGGCCGAGCACACGGTGGCCGACGAGGGCGGCGCGCGGATCGACGCGCTGGTGGTCGAGGGCGCGGAGGCGGTGCTCACCGGGCATCTGCACGGCACCGTACGGGCCACGGGCAAGCGGTTCCGCTCGCCGTTCGCGCTGCGGCTGACCGTGCGCGACGGGGAGATCGTCCGGCACCACATCTACGAGGACGGCCTGGCCATCGCCGCCGCGTGCACCCCGGACGGGCCGGCGGCCGGCGCGCAGCCCACCCCGTAGCCGCGCCGCCCGGCCCGCTGCCGGACCCGCCGCCGGGTCCGCCGCCGGACCCGCCGCCGGGCCCGCTGCTCAGCGTCGCTTGCGCTTCTTCGCGCTCTTGCCGCGCGCGGCCGGCGTGCGCTGGCCGCTCGACGGGGAGCCGCCGCGGGCCGCCGGGTTGCGGGTGCGGGTGGCGCGCAGCCGCTCGTGCCGGGTCCTGGCCGTCTCGTACTCGGCCCGGTACCGCTTCTCGTGCGGCGCCTCGATCAGGCTGCGGCAGAAATAGGCGAGCAGGACGCCGACGATGCCGATGAGCTTGATGCTGCGCATCGACTTCTCGGCCGCGGCGTCCTCCGTCCGGTTGCGGCGCCGCTCGCCGTCCCCGAGCTCCTCCATCGTGCGGCCGAAGGCGAGCGCGCTACAGATCGCGAGCGCGGCGATGACCAGGATGTTGACCAGGCCGCCGGCGTCCGAGATGGCCACCCCCTGGTACGCGAAGACCAGCACGGCGGCGCTGGCCGCGGCGGCGAGCAGGGTGCCGAGGGAGAAGGCGATGCGGCGCAGCACGTAGCCGCCGTCGCGGTGCACCCACGTGGTGCCGAAGAACCGGATCGGCTCCGGCGCCGGGCCCGCGTCCGGACCTGCCGCAACGCCCTTCTCCGGGCCGTCATCGCCCGTGCCGGGCCGCTGCTCGTCGCTCATGCCCTCGATTATCGCGGGTCGGCGGGATCGGTCTCACGGCCGCCTCGTACGACGTCTAGGCTTTTTGCCCAAACGCGCGTACGAGGAGGTGGGGCGGTGCCGCTGAGCGCCGACGATCCGCAGGTGGTCGGGGACTACCGGCTGCTCGACCGCCTCGGCTCCGGCGGCATGGGCGTGGTCTACCTCGCCCGTTCGCCCTCCGGGCGGCAGGTGGCGGTGAAGGTGGTGCACGCCCAGTTCACCGAGGACGAGGAGTTCCGCAGCCGGTTCCGGCAGGAGGTGGCGGCGGCGCGGCGGGTCAGTGGCGCGTTCACGGCTCCGGTGGTGGACGCCGATCCGGACGCCGAGCGGCCGTGGATGGCGACGTTGTACGTGCCGGGGCCGACGCTGTCGCAGGAGTTGGCCGAGCGCGGGCCGCTGAGCGCGGCGAAGCTGCGGCGGCTGGCGCTCGGGCTGGCCGAGGCGCTGCACGACATGCACCGGGTGGGCGTGATCCACCGGGACCTCAAGCCGGCCAACGTGCTGATCGCCAAGGACGGCCCGCGCGTCATCGACTTCGGCATCTCGCGCGCGGGCGACAGCCAGGCGCTGACGGTGACCGGCCGGGTGCTCGGCACGCCGCCGTTCATGTCGCCCGAGCAGTTGCACCGGCCGCGCGAGGTGACGGCCGCATCCGACGTGTTCTCGCTCGGCACGCTGCTGATGTACGCGGCGACGGGCAGCGGCCCCTTCGACGCGGACAGCCCGTACCTGACGGCCTACCGGGTGGTGCACGAGCCGCCGTCGCTGGCCGACCTGGCGGAGCCGCTGCGCGATGTGGTCGCCCGCTGTCTGGCCAAGGACCCGGCCGAGCGGCCCGAACTCCCGGAGCTGGTACGGCTGTTCACCGCGCTGCCGACGCGCGGTTCGCTGCGTGCGAAAGCGTCGGGCGGCGCGGTGAAGATGGGTGCGAAGGCGGGTGCCGGGGCCGCGGGCGGGGGCGGCCGGGAGCTGCTGCCGGGCGGGGCCGCGGACGGCGACGGCACGGCCGGGGTGCGGGACGCGGGCCCCGACGGGCCGGGGGATCGGGACGGGGACGGGCCCGCAGCAGCGGGCGCAGGCGCCGACCGGGCCGGCGAACGGCCCCGCGAGCGGAACGGCGCGCAGG
>NZ_JBLIWA010000084.1:0-8582 GCF_047525675.1 Streptomyces sp. 796.1
GGGCGACGGGGCGACGGGGCGACGGGGCAGGGTCGCTGGAGGGTGTGGGCCGGGGCAACGGGGTCGGCGTACGCGCGGTGGTACGACGTACGCGCGGTGGCGCGCGAGGGCACGGCGTACGCGCGGCAGTGCGACGGACCCATGGCAGTGCGGCGTACGCGGCAGTGGCCGGGCGGTCCGCGGCAGGTTGCTCCGCGGTCCGCCCGGCCACTCGGGGCACGGGGCCCGGCCGCCGGTGCAGCCGGCCGGGTCCCGGCCCCGTCAGCAGTGCCGGCGGGTCAGTGGTCTAGCACTCGCCGACCCGCTGCCAGCCCCAGCCCTGGCCCGGGGCCTCGCCGTAGCTCCACTGCTGGTTCTGCCAGACGTAGCCCTCGTACGAGACCTGCGTCCCCGGCGGGTAGTACTCGGCCGGGTCCCAGGCCGCCACCGAGCAGCCCGGGCCGGGGCCGGGGCCAGGGCCCCCGCCACCGGTGGTCTGGTCGATCCACTGCCGGTGCGCCGTCACGTCGGTGTAGATCGTGGCGTCACCGGTGCCACAGACCTGCGAGCGCTGGCCGGCCCGGCTGGTGGCGCCCACCAGGGCCCAGCCGTTGCCGTTCTGCACCAGCGCCGGCCCGCCGGAGTCGCCGTAACAGGCGGTCTGGGTGCGCGAGCCGTACACGCACAACTCGCTGGCTGCGCTGAAGGATTCCGCGCACATCCGGTCCGGGTTGATGCGCGTGTCCAGTTGCTTGAGCATGCGCGGTGCCTGGCCGCACTGCGGGGAGCCGCACTCCTGGCCCCAGCCGAGCAGCCGGGTGTTGGCCCCTTGTGCGGGCGAGGAGTCGGCGATGGCGACGGGGGTGTTGGAGACGGACTGGGCGAGCCGCAGCACGGCTATGTCGTTGTTGCCCGGCAGTCCGTGGTAGCTGGGATGGGGGATGGCCTGGGCGACCCGGACCAACGTGCCACCGCTGGTGTGGTCCCGGGAGCCGATGCGGACCGACAGGCCGGACGACTGTTCCGCGACGCAGTGCGCGGCGGTCACCATCCAGTCACTGCTGATCAGCGAGGCACCGCAGCCGTGTCGGCCCTGGACCTGGAGCGATCCCATGAACGAGTAGTTCTCGGTCGCCTGCCCACCACCGACGATCTTGGTGCTGGGGGGCGGGGTGGGCTCGGGAGAAGCCGCGTGGGCACCCGGTGCGGTGAGCACCGCCGCGGCGATCAGTACGGGTGCTGCGACAGCGCGCAGCAAGGTACGCAAGTACATAGCGAGGGTTTCCTCCGTAAGCGGGGGGAACGACCGGGAGAGGGCCCGGTCATGTCGTCACTATGTGCGGACGCTGAACTTCCGTAACAATCCCAACGTTGCATAGAGTCCGCCTATGGAGCTGGAGTTCCGGCACTTGCGGGTGGTACGGGCCATCGCCGACCACGGCACGCTCACGGCCGCAGCGGCCGAGTTGGGCATGACCCAGCCCTCGGTGACCGAGGCCCTGCGGCGCGCCGAACGCATCACCGGCGCCCCGCTGTTCCGCCGCGACGCGCACGGCGCGGTGCCGACCCCGCTGGGCGAGCTGCTCGCCGCGCACGCCCGTACGGTGCTCGCCGCGATGGACCGGCTGGCCTCGGCCACCGCCCGGCACCAGGCCGACACGCTGCCGCCGTCGGTGCGGTTCGGCTGCACCCCGAGCCTGCTGGTGGCGCATCTGACGGTGGCGGTGCCGCAGGTGCTCGGCACCGGTGTCGAGGTGCGGACGGGCAACGACCCCGAGGCGGCGCTCGCGCTGCTGGCCGACCGTCGGGTGGAGGCCGCGCTGATCGCCGGCAACCCGGGTCCGACGGCGCCGGCCGGGGCGGGCATCGCGGGCGCCGTGGTCTCGGTCGAGCCGCTGTTCGTCGCGGTGGGCAGCGGGCACCGGCTGGCCGGCGCGTGCGAGATCGAACTCGCCGAACTGCACGGGGAGACCTGGTGCGTGGCCGACGGGCCGCGCAGCGAGGGCGCGCGCCACCTAGAGGCGTGCTGCCGCAGCGCCGGCTTCACGCCGCGCGTCCGGCAGGCCGACTACACCTCGGCCTTCCAACTCGCCGAACTCGGGCAGGCGGTGCTCCCCATGATGGCGGGCAACCGGCCGCGCACCGGGCTCAGCCTGCTGCCGCTGCGCGGCTCTCCGCTGCGCCAGCGCACCAGCCTGTTCTGGCACGTGGAAGGGCCGCTGCGCAGCGCGTTGGTGCGGGCGCTGTGGCAGGAGTTGGTGCAGGCCCAGCACGCGATCGTGGAGCGCACCCCGGTGTATCAGGCGTGGCTTGAGCGCCATCCGGAGTGGGGGACGACGCCGCCGGAGATGGTCGCCGAGTACGCGCCGGGGGCGTAGGGCACCGGGGGCGGGCCGGCCGGCTGGCGGCTGCCGGCCGGGGCGGGCTCCGTGGGATCGGCTACCGCGGGCTCCGTCGGCTCCCTCGGATCGGTCCCCGTACGCCCCGCGGGATCAGGCTCGTTGGGGCCGGGCCCCGTGTGCCCCGTACGCCCCGTGGAGCCAAGCTCCGTGGGCCCCGTGCCCTTCGCACGCTCCGTACGCCCCGCGCCCTCCGTACGCTCGTCCTCGCACGGGGCGGAGCCGAGCCAGCCCGGGTGCCGGTCCCACCAGCCGGGGACGCGGCCGAGTCCGGCGACCATCGCGCGGTAGGCGAGGGCGAGGCCGGTGCGGATGGCGGCGGCCCGCCGGGCGTCGATCGGCCCGCCCTCGGCCCACAGCAGCACGTGCCGCACCCGGACCGGGGAGCCGCGCAGCACGAGCACCGCGCCGGTCAGCGGCAGGCCGGTGTCGAGCGCCTGGACGGGGACGGCCACCGAGTCGCCGCGCCGCAACAACTGGCTGACCACCAGCGGCGGGTAGGCCCGTACGGCGATGGGGCCGAGGCCGGCCAGCGTGCACTGGGCGTCCAGGTGGCGGTCGAACTCGTCGTCCCCGTTGACCGCGAGCAGCCAGCTACAGCCGGTCAGTTCGGAGAGCTCCACCTCGCCCCGGCCGGCCAGCGGGTGACTGGACGCGACCATGACAAACGTAGGCTCGTAGCCGACGGCCGTGCGGCCGATGCCGGGCGGCAGGGCGGGCTCCTGGCCGGGGAAGTCCACGTGCAGGGCGAGGTCCACGGTGCCGTCGGCCAGCGCGGCGAGCACCGTCGCCTGCCGGTCGAGCACCACCAGGTCCACCACGTCGTCGGGACAGACTTCGCCGACGACGCCGCACAGTTGGGCGGCGAGCGGTGTCTGTCGGACGGCCACCCGCAGGGTGCGGGAAGCGGAACGGTTCTGGAAGCCGCGCAGCGCACGGTGTAGGTCGTCCACGGCGGCGAGCACCTCGCGTACGTGCGGTAGCAGGACGTCGCCGAGCGCCGTGGGACGCGCCCCGTGGCGCCCGCGGTCGAACAGGGCGCCGCCGACGACCCGTTCGATCCGCCGCACCTGCGCCGTCAGCGCGGGCTGGGAGACCCCCAGACCCGCCGCCGCCTTGGTGACGCTGCCCGCCGCGTCGACCGCCTCAACAAACCGCAGGTGCCGCACCTCCAGGTCCATTCGGCCGAGTATGGCCGACCCGAATCCGGAAGCCCAGACTCTCGACACGGACATCGCACGCCCCGTCGCGCACCGTATGCGCGCCCGCCCGCGCGAGGTGCGTTGCGGCACGGCCGCCTGACGCCGCTCCGTGGTGCCGTCCCGTTGTGCCGCCTTTCTGGGCTGCCCCGGTGTGGTGCGCCGTTGTGATGCCCCACCGTGCTGTCCCGCCCCACTGCCGCGCTGTTCCGCCCTTCTGTGCTGCGCGTTCTGTGCTGCGCGTTCTGTGCTGCCTTCTGGCTGCGCTGCTGCGTGCTTCGCCCCGCTGCTCCGCGGCGCCCCACGGAGCGGGCGACGGAACGGAGCGGGCGACGGAACGGAGCGGGGCAGACGGAGCAGACGGAGCGGAGCCGCGGCGGCCCCGGTGCCGCGAACACCGGGGCCGCGTCCCCCTCAGCGCCCCGGGCTGGCCCCCGGGACGGTCGGTGGTGGGCGGCGCGTCGCCCCCGGGCCCGGGGGGCGGCCGTGACGGGCGGCGCGCCGGGCCCGGGGCCCGAGCCGGTACGCCCGGCCCGAGCCAGTACGCCCACCCAGGCGTACGCGCACCCGGAGCGATCGACGTACCCGGGCGGTACGTGCGCCCGCGCGTGCGTTACGGCGCCGCAGCCGAGCGGCGGGTGGTCGCAGGCCCGACGGAGCCCGACCCGCCCGACGCGACGGGCCCCGCCCCGTCCCCCGGCGCACCGGGCCCCGCGGGGCCCGGTGCGCCGGGGGACGGGGCGGGGCCCGTCGCGTCGGGCGGGTCGGGCTCCGTCGGGCCTGCGACCACCCGCCGCTCGGCTGCGGCGCCGTAACGCACGCGCGGGCGCACGTACCGCCCGGGTACGTCGATCGCTCCGGGTGCGCGTACGCCTGGGTGGGCGTACTGGCTCGGGCCGGGCGTACCGGCTCGGGCCCCGGGCCCGGCGCGCCGCCCGTCACGGCCGCCCCCCGGGCCCGGGGGCGACGCGCCGCCCACCACCGACCGTCCCGGGGGCCAGCCCGGGGCGCTGAGGGGGACGCGGCCCCGGTGTTCGCGGCACCGGGGCCGCCGCGGCTCCGCTCCGTCTGCTCCGTCTGCCCCGCTCCGTTCCGTCGCCCGCTCCGTTCCGTCGCCCGCTCCGTGGGGCGCCGCGGAGCAGCGGGGCGAAGCACGCAGCAGCGCAGCCAGAAGGCAGCACAGAACGCGCAGCACAGAACGCGCAGCACAGAAGGGCGGAACAGCGCGGCAGTGGGGCGGGACAGCACGGTGGGGCATCACAACGGCGCACCACACCGGGGCAGCCCAGAAAGGCGGCACAACGGGACGGCACCACGGAGCGGCGTCAGGCGGCCGTGCCGCAACGCACCTCGCGCGGGCGGGCGCGCATACGGTGCGCGACGGGGCGTGCGATGTCCGTGTCGAGAGTCTGGGCTTCCGGATTCGGGTCGGCCATACTCGGCCGAATGGACCTGGAGGTGCGGCACCTGCGGTTTGTTGAGGCGGTCGACGCGGCGGGCAGCGTCACCAAGGCGGCGGCGGGTCTGGGGGTCTCCCAGCCCGCGCTGACGGCGCAGGTGCGGCGGATCGAACGGGTCGTCGGCGGCGCCCTGTTCGACCGCGGGCGCCACGGGGCGCGTCCCACGGCGCTCGGCGACGTCCTGCTACCGCACGTACGCGAGGTGCTCGCCGCCGTGGACGACCTACACCGTGCGCTGCGCGGCTTCCAGAACCGTTCCGCTTCCCGCACCCTGCGGGTGGCCGTCCGACAGACACCGCTCGCCGCCCAACTGTGCGGCGTCGTCGGCGAAGTCTGTCCCGACGACGTGGTGGACCTGGTGGTGCTCGACCGGCAGGCGACGGTGCTCGCCGCGCTGGCCGACGGCACCGTGGACCTCGCCCTGCACGTGGACTTCCCCGGCCAGGAGCCCGCCCTGCCGCCCGGCATCGGCCGCACGGCCGTCGGCTACGAGCCTACGTTTGTCATGGTCGCGTCCAGTCACCCGCTGGCCGGCCGGGGCGAGGTGGAGCTCTCCGAACTGACCGGCTGTAGCTGGCTGCTCGCGGTCAACGGGGACGACGAGTTCGACCGCCACCTGGACGCCCAGTGCACGCTGGCCGGCCTCGGCCCCATCGCCGTACGGGCCTACCCGCCGCTGGTGGTCAGCCAGTTGTTGCGGCGCGGCGACTCGGTGGCCGTCCCCGTCCAGGCGCTCGACACCGGCCTGCCGCTGACCGGCGCGGTGCTCGTGCTGCGCGGCTCCCCGGTCCGGGTGCGGCACGTGCTGCTGTGGGCCGAGGGCGGGCCGATCGACGCCCGGCGGGCCGCCGCCATCCGCACCGGCCTCGCCCTCGCCTACCGCGCGATGGTCGCCGGACTCGGCCGCGTCCCCGGCTGGTGGGACCGGCACCCGGGCTGGCTCGGCTCCGCCCCGTGCGAGGACGAGCGTACGGAGGGCGCGGGGCGTACGGAGCGTGCGAAGGGCACGGGGCCCACGGAGCTTGGCTCCACGGGGCGTACGGGGCACACGGGGCCCGGCCCCAACGAGCCTGATCCCGCGGGGCGTACGGGGACCGATCCGAGGGAGCCGACGGAGCCCGCGGTAGCCGATCCCACGGAGCCCGCCCCGGCCGGCAGCCGCCAGCCGGCCGGCCCGCCCCCGGTGCCCTACGCCCCCGGCGCGTACTCGGCGACCATCTCCGGCGGCGTCGTCCCCCACTCCGGATGGCGCTCAAGCCACGCCTGATACACCGGGGTGCGCTCCACGATCGCGTGCTGGGCCTGCACCAACTCCTGCCACAGCGCCCGCACCAACGCGCTGCGCAGCGGCCCTTCCACGTGCCAGAACAGGCTGGTGCGCTGGCGCAGCGGAGAGCCGCGCAGCGGCAGCAGGCTGAGCCCGGTGCGCGGCCGGTTGCCCGCCATCATGGGGAGCACCGCCTGCCCGAGTTCGGCGAGTTGGAAGGCCGAGGTGTAGTCGGCCTGCCGGACGCGCGGCGTGAAGCCGGCGCTGCGGCAGCACGCCTCTAGGTGGCGCGCGCCCTCGCTGCGCGGCCCGTCGGCCACGCACCAGGTCTCCCCGTGCAGTTCGGCGAGTTCGATCTCGCACGCGCCGGCCAGCCGGTGCCCGCTGCCCACCGCGACGAACAGCGGCTCGACCGAGACCACGGCGCCCGCGATGCCCGCCCCGGCCGGCGCCGTCGGACCCGGGTTGCCGGCGATCAGCGCGGCCTCCACCCGACGGTCGGCCAGCAGCGCGAGCGCCGCCTCGGGGTCGTTGCCCGTCCGCACCTCGACACCGGTGCCGAGCACCTGCGGCACCGCCACCGTCAGATGCGCCACCAGCAGGCTCGGGGTGCAGCCGAACCGCACCGACGGCGGCAGCGTGTCGGCCTGGTGCCGGGCGGTGGCCGAGGCCAGCCGGTCCATCGCGGCGAGCACCGTACGGGCGTGCGCGGCGAGCAGCTCGCCCAGCGGGGTCGGCACCGCGCCGTGCGCGTCGCGGCGGAACAGCGGGGCGCCGGTGATGCGTTCGGCGCGCCGCAGGGCCTCGGTCACCGAGGGCTGGGTCATGCCCAACTCGGCCGCTGCGGCCGTGAGCGTGCCGTGGTCGGCGATGGCCCGTACCACCCGCAAGTGCCGGAACTCCAGCTCCATAGGCGGACTCTATGCAACGTTGGGATTGTTACGGAAGTTCAGCGTCCGCACATAGTGACGACATGACCGGGCCCTCTCCCGGTCGTTCCCCCCGCTTACGGAGGAAACCCTCGCTATGTACTTGCGTACCTTGCTGCGCGCTGTCGCAGCACCCGTACTGATCGCCGCGGCGGTGCTCACCGCACCGGGTGCCCACGCGGCTTCTCCCGAGCCCACCCCGCCCCCCAGCACCAAGATCGTCGGTGGTGGGCAGGCGACCGAGAACTACTCGTTCATGGGATCGCTCCAGGTCCAGGGCCGACACGGCTGCGGTGCCTCGCTGATCAGCAGTGACTGGATGGTGACCGCCGCGCACTGCGTCGCGGAACAGTCGTCCGGCCTGTCGGTCCGCATCGGCTCCCGGGACCACACCAGCGGTGGCACGTTGGTCCGGGTCGCCCAGGCCATCCCCCATCCCAGCTACCACGGACTGCCGGGCAACAACGACATAGCCGTGCTGCGGCTCGCCCAGTCCGTCTCCAACACCCCCGTCGCCATCGCCGACTCCTCGCCCGCACAAGGGGCCAACACCCGGCTGCTCGGCTGGGGCCAGGAGTGCGGCTCCCCGCAGTGCGGCCAGGCACCGCGCATGCTCAAGCAACTGGACACGCGCATCAACCCGGACCGGATGTGCGCGGAATCCTTCAGCGCAGCCAGCGAGTTGTGCGTGTACGGCTCGCGCACCCAGACCGCCTGTTACGGCGACTCCGGCGGGCCGGCGCTGGTGCAGAACGGCAACGGCTGGGCCCTGGTGGGCGCCACCAGCCGGGCCGGCCAGCGCTCGCAGGTCTGTGGCACCGGTGACGCCACGATCTACACCGACGTGACGGCGCACCGGCAGTGGATCGACCAGACCACCGGTGGCGGGGGCCCTGGCCCCGGCCCCGGCCCGGGCTGCTCGGTGGCGGCCTGGGACCCGGCCGAGTACTACCCGCCGGGGACGCAGGTCTCGTACGAGGGCTACGTCTGGCAGAACCAGCAGTGGAGCTACGGCGAGGCCCCGGGCCAGGGCTGGGGCTGGCAGCGGGTCGGCGAGTGCTAGACCACTGACCCGCCGGCACTGCTGACGGGGCCGGGACCCGGCCGGCTGCACCGGCGGCCGGGCCCCGTGCCCCGAGTGGCCGGGCGGACCGCGGAGCAACCTGCCGCGGACCGCCCGGCCACTGCCGCGTACGCCGCACTGCCATGGGTCCGTCGCACTGCCGCGCGTACGCCGTGCCCTCGCGCGCCACCGCGCGTACGTCGTACCACCGCGCGTACGCCGACCCCGTTGCCCCGGCCCACACCCTCCAGCGACCCTGCCCCGTCGCCCCGTCGCCCCGTCGCCC
>NZ_JBLIWA010000085.1:0-8499 GCF_047525675.1 Streptomyces sp. 796.1
GGCCGGGCGGGCGGTGGCCCGGCCGCGCAGCGCGAGGCCGTTGCCGTACCGGCCTCGGCCCCGCGCGGCGCCCGGCAGCGGGCCGGCGGCCAGGGCCGGGACCGCGGCGGGCAGGCCGGTACGGGGACGCCTCGGGCCGCGGGCGGTGGGGCGCGCGGAGTCGTCGGCCATCATCTCGGTGTCCCCTCCACTGGTGTGCGGTGCCGTGGTCCACGGCACGGGGACCAACGGCTACTCGTGCTCGGCTCGTCCTGCGACGAGCGCGTGCACCGCGTCGGCGAACGCTTCGCCACGCTTGTTGTAGTTGGTGAACATATCCATCGAGGCGCACGCGGGGGCCAGGAGGACCGTGTCGCCAGGTTCCGCGAGCCCGACGGCCGCCTGAACGGCCGCGGACATCGCCCCAGTGTCCGTCCGGTCGAGGTCGACGACCGGGACGTGCGGGGCGTGTCGCTCCAAGGCTTCCCTGATCAGCGTGCGGTCGGCGCCGATCAGCACCACACCGCGCAGCCGCTCGGCCGACGCGCTGACCAGTTCGTCGAAGGTGGCGCCCTTGGCGAGGCCGCCGGCGATCCACACCACGGGCCGGTAGGCGGCCAACGACGCCTGTGCGGCGTGGGTGTTGGTGGCCTTGGAGTCGTCCACGAAGTGGACCCGGTCCACGGTGGCGACCGGCTCCATGCGGTGCGGCTCGGGCCGGAAGGCGCGCAGCCCGTCCCGTACGGCGGTGGCCGGCACCCCGTAGGCGCGGGCGAGCGCGGCGGCGGCGAGCGCGTTGGCGATGTTGTGCGGGGCGTCCGACGCCAGGTCGGCGACCTCGGCCAGTTCCTGCGCCTGGCGCTGCCGGTTCGGTACGAAGGCGCGGTCGACGAGGATGCCGTCCACGACGCCGAGTTGGGAGGGGCCCGGCGCGCCCAGGGTGAAGCCGATGGCGCGGCAGCCCTCGGCCACGTCGGCGGCGCGCACCAGGTCCTCGGTGGCCGGGTCGGCCACGTTGTAGACGCAGGCGACCTCGTTGCCCTCGTAGATGCGGCCCTTGTCGGCGGCGTACGCCTCCATCGAGCCGTGCCAGTCCAGGTGGTCGGGGGCCAGGTTGAGGACGGTGGCCGAGTGGGCGCGCAGCGAGGGCGCCCAGTGCAGTTGGTAGCTGGAGAGCTCGACGGCGAGGACGTCGTACTCCGTCTCGCCGAGGACCACGTCGAACAGCGAGACGCCGATGTTGCCGACGGCGGCGGTGCGCAGCCCTGCGGCCTCCAGGATCGCGGCGAGCATCCGCACCGTGGTGGTCTTGCCGTTGGTGCCGGTGACGGCCAGCCAGGGGGCGGGGGTGCGGCCCTGTTCGGCCCGCAGCCGCCAGGCGACCTCCACGTCCCCGATGACCTGCACGCCCGCCCGGGCCGCGGCCTGGAACAGCGGGCTGGTGGGCTTCCAGCCGGGCGTGGTGACGACCAGTTCGGTGCCCTCGGGCAGGGTGTCGCCGTCGCCGAGGCGGACGGTGACGCCCAGCGCTTCGAGGTCGGCCGCCTCGGCGCGCTGGCGCTCGCCGTCGCTGCCGTTGACGACGGTGACCTGGGCCCCGAGGCCCCGCAGCGCGCGCGCTGCGGGGACCCCGGAAACGCCGAGACCGGCGACGGTGATGCGACGGCCGGCGTACTCGCTGGTCACTTGGCCGCCGCCCAGCCGGCGTAGAAGATGCCGAGACCGACGATCACGCACATGCCCTGGATGATCCAGAATCTGACCACCACAAGGACTTCTGACCACCCCTTGAGTTCGAAGTGGTGTTGGAGTGGTGCCATGCGGAAGACGCGCTTGCCGGTCATCTTGAACGAACCGACCTGGATGACGACGGACATCGTGATGAGCACGAACAGGCCGCCGAGCAGGGCGATGAGCAGTTCGGTGCGCGAGCAGATGGCGAGGCCGGCGAGCGCGCCGCCGAGGGCCAGCGAACCGGTGTCGCCCATGAAGATCTTGGCGGGCGAGGTGTTCCACCACAGGAAGCCGAAGCAGGCGCCCATCAGCGCGGAGGCGACGATGGCCAGGTCAAGCGGGTCACGGACCTCGTAACAGGCGGGGCCCGCGGTCGGCGTGTTGGCGCAGGACTCCTGGTACTGCCAGACGCCGATGAAGGTGTACGCGCCGAAGACCATCACCGATGCGCCGGTGGCCAGGCCGTCGAGGCCGTCGGTGAGGTTCACGCCGTTGGACATCGCCAGGATCATGAACAGCGCCCAGATCACGAAGATGACCGGGCCGATCTGCCAGCCGAAGTCCTGCGTGAAGGAGAGCTTGTCCGAGGCCGGCGTCTGGCCGCGGGCGTCCGCGAAGTTCAGCGAGAGGATCGCGAAGGCGATGCCGACGATGAGCTGACCGGCCATCTTCGCCTTGGCCCGCAGGCCCAGGCTCCGCTGCTTGACGATCTTGATGTAGTCGTCGAGGAAGCCGACCAGGCCCATGCCGGCGAAGAGGAAGAGCACCAGCACGCCGGAGAAGGTCGGCTCGCTCGACGTGATCACCTTCGTCAGGCCGTACGCGATGAGCGTGGCCAGGATGAAGGCGATGCCGCCCATGGTCGGGGTACCGCGCTTGCCGTGGTGACCGCGGGGGCCGTCGTCACGGATGTACTGCCCGTACCCCTTGCGGGCGAGGAGCTTGATCAGCAGCGGGGTGCCGACCAAGGTCAGGAAGAGTCCGATCACTCCGGAGAAGAGGATCTGCTTCATCGCCCGGCACCCTCGCCCTCGGCAGCGCCCGGTTCCCTCAGCAGCTCCATGGCGACCCGCTCCAGACCGACCGACCTGGACGCCTTCACCAGTGCGATGTCTCCCGGGCGCAACTCTCTGCGCAACAGTTCGACCGCCGCTTGCGCGTCGGACACGTGCACCGACTCCTCACCCCACGAACCCTCGTTCTTGGCGCCCATGTCGATCCAGGCGGCCTCCCGGCCGCCGACCGCCACGAGCTTGCTGACGTTGAGTCGGACGACCAACCGTCCGACCGCGTCGTGCTCGGCGAGTGACTCCTCACCGAGTTCGGCCATCTGACCGAGCACCGCCCATGTGCGTCCCCCCTGTGCCCTGTGAGCCGAGCCCATGGCCACCAGCGCGCGCAGCGCGGCTCGCGTGGACTCGGGGTTCGCGTTATAGGCGTCGTTGACGATCGTCACGCCGTCCGCGCGCTCGGTGACCTCCATCCGCCAGCGGGAGAGCTGCCCGGCCTCGGAGAGCGCACGGGCGATCTCAGGAGCGGGCATGCCCAACGCATGGGCGACGGCGGCAGCGGCGAGCGCGTTCGACACGTGGTGCTCACCGTACAGGCGCATGGTCACGTCACCGCACCCGGTGGGTGTGTGAAGCGTGAAGCTGGGTTGTCCGAGGTCGGTAAGCCGGACATTCTCGGCACGTACGTGGGCTTCCGGGGCCTCGCCGAAGAGCAGCACCTCGGCCTTGGTCCGCGCGGACATGGCTCGTACCAGCGGGTCGTCCGCGTTGAGCACCGCGACGCCGCCGTCGGCGGCCGACGGCAGCCCCTCCACGAGCTCGCCCTTGGCCTGTGCGATCTGCTCCCGGCCGCCGAACTCGCCGATGTGGGCGGTGCCGACGTTGAGTACGAGGCCGATGTGCGGGGGTGTCAATTCGGCCAGGTAGCGGATGTGGCCGATGCCGCGGGCGCCCATCTCCAGGACCAGGTGGCGCGTGGTGTCCTCGGCGCGCAGCGCGGTCAGCGGCATGCCGATCTCGTTGTTGAACGAGCCCGGCGTCCACACCGTCGGGCCGAGCCGCTCCAGGAGTTGGGCGATCAGGTCCTTGGTGCTGGTCTTGCCCGCGGAGCCGGTCAGGCCCACGACGCGGGCGCCGAGCCGCTCGACGACGGCGCGGGCCAGCGCACCGAGCGCGCCCACCACGTCGTCCACGACGATGGCGGGCACACCGAGCGGGCGGTTGGCGATGACCGCCACCGCCCCGTCGGCGACCGCGCCCGCGGCGTAGTCGTGCCCGTCGACCCGCTCGCCCGCGATGGCGGCGAACAGGCCACCGGGGCCCACCTCGCGGGAGTCGATCACGACGGGTCCGGTGACCCGCTGCGTGGGGTCCGGTATGTCGTGCGGTTGCCCGCCGACGATGGCGGTGACCTCAGCGAGGGACAGCGAGATCACAGGTCACCTCCGGCGGTACCCGTGAGCTGCCTGGAAGAGGGTGATGCGCGCATGGCGGTGGGTCATCCCTGGTCGTCGTGGTGCTGCGTACGAGAAGCGCTGGGCGCTGCGGATGCGTAGTAAGGGGTCGCCGGGGTCTGCCGGGCGGCCTCGATGGCCTCGCGCAGCACCTGGCGGTCGTCGAAGGCGCGCACCACGCCGGCGATGTCCTGGCCCAGCTCGTGGCCCTTTCCGGCCACCACCACGGTGTCGCCGGGCTCGGCGCGGGCGACGGCCGCGGCGATGGCGACGGCGCGCTCCTCCTCCACGAGCACCGTGCCGCGCTCGTGGCTCGGCACCTCGGCGGCGCCCGACAGCATCGCCGCCAGGATCGCCAGCGGGTCTTCGGAGCGCGGGTTGTCCGAGGTGAGGACGGCGGTGTCGGAGAGCCTGGCCAGGGCGGCGCCCATGGCCTGGCGCTTGTGCGGGTCGCGGTCGCCGCCGCAGCCGAGGACGGCGTGCAGCTTGCCGTCGGTGACCTTGCGCAGCGCGCGGAGCACGGATTCGACGGCGTCCGGCTTGTGCGCGTAGTCCACGACCGCCAGGTACGGCTGGCCGGCGTCCACCCGCTCCAGGCGGCCGGGCACGCCGGGCACCGCGGCCACGCCGTCGGCGGCGAGCTGCGGGTCGATCCCGGCGACCACCAGGGCGGTGATGGCGGCGAGCGCGTTGGCGACGTTGAACGGGCCGGGCAGCGGGGCCGCGGCGCGCACCGACTGGCCCTCGGGGCCGAGCGCGGTGAAGGTGGAGCCGAGCGGACCGAGCTCGACGCCGTCGGCGCGCCAGTCGGCGTCCGGGTGACCCTCCGCGGAGAAGGTGACGACGGGGATGTGGGACTCGCGGGCGAGCCGCTGCCCGTACTCGTCGTCGTAGTTGATGACCGCGGCCCGGCTGCGGGCCTTGGTGAAGAGCTGCGCCTTCGCCTGGAAGTAGTCCTCCATGTCCGGGTGGAAGTCGAGGTGCTCGGGGCTGAGGTTGTTGAAGACGGCGATGTCGAAGACGCAGCCGTCGACGCGGCCGAGCACCAGCGCGTGGCTGGAGACCTCCATCGCCACCGAGCGCACGCCGCGCTCGCGCATCACCGCGAACAGCGCCTGGAGGTCGGTGGCCTCGGGCGTGGTGCGCTCGGACTTGATCCGGTCGTCGCCAATGCGCGTCTCCACGGTGCCGACCAGGCCGGTGAGGCCGCCGCCGGGGGTGCCCGCGGTCTGGGACGCCCGCCGGTCCGCGGCGAGCGCGGCCCGCAGACCGCCTTCGACCAGGTACGCGGTGGTGGTCTTGCCCGAAGTGCCGGTGATGCCGATCTGGAGCAGGTCCTCGCCGGGCTCGCCGTAGATGGTGGCGGCCAGGGCGCCCATCTTGGCCCGCGGGTCGGCGACGACCAGGGCCGGCAGGCCGGCGGCTGCGACTCGCTCGGCGCCGGCCGGGTCGGTCAGCGCGGCGATGGCGCCGAGGTCGGCGGCCTGGGCGGCGAAGTCGGCCCCGTGCAGCCGGGCGCCGGGGAGCGCCGCGTAGATGTCGCCGGGGCGCACCGCCCGGGAGTCGTGCGTGATGCCGGTGGCCGCGGCGCCCTCCTCCGCTGCCGCTGGGACCTCGATGCCGAGCTGACCGGTCAGCTCCGTGAGGGGGGTGGGGCGGACCCGCGTGGGACGGGGCGGTCCGGGGTATTCCGGGGCGGCGTCCTGATGGGTGGTTTGGGACTGATCAGCATGTGGCACGGCGGTGAGCGTACCGGGCGCATGGGGTCCGCCGCTAAATGAGGGTGACCGGGGCGGAGCGTCGGCCGGGGCCGTGCGCGCGGCGGCCGGGGCCGCTGCCGCGGCGGGTGCCCGGTGCTGCGACACGCCGCGGTGACCCGCGGGGAACGGCGTCGGCTCGGCGTCTTCGGCGGGTCCCCGGGGCGGCTCGGCCGCGGCCCGTCGGGCGGGGCCCTGGGCGGGTCGCGGGTCGTGGTTCCCCGGATCCGGGGTGATCGTACTCACGGGTGGACCGGGCTCACGAGGCGGGCCGGTAGCTCACGGGCAGCCGGGCCGGCGCCTTGCCGGTGGGCGCCACCCGCATGGTCTTCAGCGCGAACTCCATCACCTGCTTGTAGACCGGGCCGCAGACCTGGCCGCCGAAGTAGGAGCCCTTGGTGGGGTTCTGTACGGCGCAGTAGACGGTCACCCGTGGTTTGTCGGCGGGCGCGAACCCCGCGAAGGAGGCCGTGTAGCCGTGGTAGCGGCCGGTCTTCGGGTCGACCCGATTGGACGTACCGGTCTTGCCGGCGACGCGGTAGCCGGGGATCTTGGCCTTGGCCCCGGTGCCCTCCTCGTCGTCGACCACCGATTCCAGCATCTGGGCGAGTTCCCTGGCGGTCTTCTCGCTGACCACACGGGTGCGCTGCGGCTGGGGCGCCGGCGTGAAGTGCCCGTCGGCCCCGCGGGTGCCGCGCACCAGGGTCGGTACGACGCGTTCACCGCCGCCGGCGATGGTGGTGTAGACCGAGGCTGCCTGGACGGCGTTGAGGGACAGGCCCTGTCCGAACGGGATCGTGTACTGCTGCGACGCGCTCCAGTCCGCCGGCCTGGCGAGGATGCCCGCGGTCTCACCCGGGAAGCCGAGGCCGGTCGGCTTGCCGAGGCCGAAGGCGCGTAGGTAGGAGTAGAGGACCTCGTTGGCCTCGGGCTGGGTCTTGCCCAGTTGTTCGGTGGCCAAGATGGTGCCGATGTTGCTGGACTTGGCGAGCACGCCGTTGAGCGTCAGGTACCAGGTGGGGTGGTTGATGTCATCGGCGAAGGCCCGGTCGGCGCGCGGCAGCCGGTTGGGCACCTCGACCCGGGTGGCCGGCGTGGCGGCGCCCTCTTCGAGCACGGCGGCCAGCGACATCAGCTTGCTGGTGCTGCCCGGCTCGTACGCGTCGGTCAGGGCGGCGTTGCCGAGCGTGGCCGGGTCGGCCTCGGCGATGTTGGCCGGGTCGAAGCCGGGCGCGTTGGCCAGCGCCAGGATCTCGCCGGTCCGGGTGTCCTGGACGACGACGTAGCCGCGGTCCGCCTTGGACGCGCGCACCTGGTCGCTGATGGCGCGCTGGGCCGCCCACTGGATGTCGCGGTCGATGGTCAGCTCGACGTCCGAGCCGGGCACGGCGGGCTGTTCCTTGACGTCGCCGGTGGGCACCTGGCGCCCGCCGGACTGGGCGTAGACCCGCTTGCCGTCCTTGCCCGCCAGTTCGGTGTTGAGCAGTTGCTCTATCCCGGCGCCGCCCTTGCCCTGGGCGTTGACGAAGCCGAGCACGCCGGCGGCGAGCTCCCCGTTGGGGTAGACGCGCTTGCTGTGCCGCTCCCGGTTGATCCCGGCCAGCACGTTGTTGCCGAGGCCCTTGGCCTGCTTGTCGGACAGGGCGCTCTTGAGGTCCTTGATCTGCTTCCAGACCTGCGGCGTCTGCTGCCGGGCGAGCACCGCGTACTTGGACTTGGGGTTGGCGGTGAGCTTGGCGACCAGGTCGCCCTCGGGCACCCCGAGGATCGGCGAGAGCAGGGCGGCGGCCTGCCGCGGCGCGTCGGGGATCTTGGCGTGCGCGGTGGTGAGCAGGTCGGGCGCGGCCGTGATGTCGTACGCGTCCACGGTGGTGGCCAGGTCCACGCCGCTGCGGTCGGTGATCGACCCGCGTTCGGCGGCGAGGGTGACCGGGATGTACCGGTTGACGTTGGCCTTGGCCGTATAGGCGTTGGCGTCCACGGCCTGCACCTGGAGCAGCCGCACCACGAACACCAGCATCACCAGCGTGAGCGCCAGGCTCACCAAGCGCAGCCGGGGGCGTGGGTTGCGGCGCCGCGGCGGCCCGCCCGAGCCGCTGCGCGGCTTGGGGGGCCGGGGCCGACCGGTGCGCCCGCGGGCGGTGCGGGCCGTGC
This sequence comes from Streptomyces sp. 796.1, assembly GCF_047525675.1. Classification (NCBI taxonomy): domain Bacteria; kingdom Bacillati; phylum Actinomycetota; class Actinomycetes; order Kitasatosporales; family Streptomycetaceae; genus Streptomyces; species Streptomyces sp. 796.1. The sequence goes on from NZ_JBLIWA010000085.1 coordinate 8,089, forward strand.
CGGCGGGACCGGCGTCGGCTGACGCGGTCCGCTTGCGGTCGCTGCGCTGTCGGTCCTCTTCGCGCCCGCCGGCGCGGCGCTCGGCCCGGCGTTCGGCGCGCTCGTCGGCGCGGCGGTCATCGTGTCCGTCGTGGCCGAGCCGGTCGGCGGCGTGTTCGGCGGCAGCGCGCTCGGCTGCCGCGGCGCGGGCGGCGGCACGCTCGTCCGCCGTCGTGCGGGCGGCGTCCGCACCGGGCACCGCGCGGCGGCTGCGCTCCGCGTACGCCTGGCGCGCGTCCTGCGTCCGGCGCACTTCCTGCGGCTGGCGCGCGTCTTGTGCCTCCCGCGCGTCCTGGCCGCCCTGTGCGGTGCGCCGGGCGCGGGCCGCCGGTGGCTGGGCCGGCCCGCGTCCGCCGGCGGGCCGCTCCTGCT
>NZ_JBLIWA010000086.1:0-8125 GCF_047525675.1 Streptomyces sp. 796.1
CCTACCTCGAACTCGGCCCCGACCCCACCCTCACCACCGCCACCCAACACACCCTGGACCACGCGGAGGCCACGGGGGAGCCCGGTGGCGGGGGGACGCCGCGTACGGTGGCGACGTTGACCCGCAAGCAGCCCGAGCTGGTCGCCTTCGGTCAGGCCCTGGCTCGCCTGCACGTGGCAGGGGCCGACGTCGACTGGGCGAGCTGGTTCCCGTCCGGGCCGGCGCCGCGGGTGGTGGACCTGCCCACGTACGCCTTCCAGGGCGAGCCGTACTGGCTGATCCTCGATGACGCTGTCGGCGACATGGGGGCCGCCGGGTTGCAGCGGGTGGAGCACGCGCTGCTGCCGGTCGCCGTGGGGCTCGCCGACGGTGGCGTGCTGCTGACCGGACGGCTGTCCGCCAGCGGTGGCCGGGGTTGGCTGGCCGACCACGTGGTGGCCGGCTCGGTGCTGCTCCCGGGCGCGGCGCTGACCGAATGGGCACTGCACGCAGCGGACGAGGTGGGTTGCGGAGGCGTCGACGAACTGGCGCTCCAGGTGCCGCTGGTGCTGCCCGCGTCCGGCGGGCTCCGCATCCAGCTCGCCGTCGGCCCGATGACCGACGACGGCCGGCGTGACCTGCGGATCTACTCCAGGCCCGACCGGGATGCAGACCTGGCCGCCGACGCCACCTGGGTGTGCCACGCCGAGGGTGTGCTCAGCCCGCCGGCGGACGGGGCGAGCCAACCGGAGCCGTTGGCCGCCGCCTGGCCGCCAGCCGGCGCGGAACCCGTAGAGGTCGCCGACTTCTACGAGCGGGTGGCGTCGGGCGGGTACGGGTACGGTCCGGCGTTCCAGGGGTTGCGGGCTGCATGGCGGCTCGGGGACGAGGTGTACGCGGAGGTGGAGCTGCCCGAGTCGGCGGGGGAGCGGGAGGGTTACGGCATCCACCCGGCCCTGCTCGACGCCGCGCTCCACCCGGCCCTCCTGCTGGACGAGTCGCAGCAACCCGATGCCGACGACGACCGGGTGTGGCTGCCGTACGCCTGGCAGGGGGTGGCGCTGTGGGCCGCCCAAGCCACCTCCGTACGTGTCAGGATCACGCCGAACGCGCAGGTGGCGGAGGGTGAACGTGGGCTGCGGGTGACCGTCGCCGACGCGGTGGGCGTCCCCGTACTGACGGTCGACTCCCTCGCCATGCGGCCCGCGACCGCCGATCAGCTCAAGGCCGGCGGCGAGCAGGGTGCGGACGGCCTGTTCACCCTGGACTGGACCCCACTGGCCCACCCCACCGCCCCCGGGGCCGCCGACGGCTGGGCGGTCGTCGGAGAGCAGGGGACCACTGCACTCGGCAGGCTCGCAGGCTTCGGCGACGCCGAACCCGACGCGTACGCGGACGTGTCGGCCCTGGTCACAGCCCTGGACGAGGGGGTCGCCGTGCCGCCGGTGGTGCTGCTGCCCGCCGCCGACCTGGCGACCCCGGAGTCGGACACAGCCACCGACGGCGATGTGGGTACGGGCAGGGTGACCGGGGCTGATGACGGTTCGGCGGTGGCTGCCGCCGGGTTGGCCGTGGCCGGGCGGTTGCTCGGGCAGGTCCAGGCATGGCTGGCCGAACCGCGGCTGGCCGAGAGCCGGCTGGTGGTCGTCACCCGCGGTGCGGTGACCGCCGACGAGGTACGCGGGGACGGAGCCGTCACCGCCGACTGGGTGCAGGTGCCCGCCGCCGCGGCCTGGGGCCTGATCCGTAGTGCCCAGACCGAGAACCCCGGGCGCTTCCTGCTCCTCGATCTCGACCCGGCCGACGACCGCGGCACGGAGGGCGCGGGCGCACCGTCCGACGCCGTCGACCTGCCCGGGGTCGTCGCACTCGCCGCCACGGCCGATGAGCCGCAGCTCGCCGTGCGTGCCGGACGCACCCTGGCGCCCCGGCTCGTGCGCGCCGGCACCGACAGCGGCGACATCGTCGGCCCGGCCGGCGAACGCGCCTGGCGCCTGGAACTCCAAGGCGCCGCCACCCTGGACAACGTGGTCCCGGTGCCCTGCCCCGACATCCTCCAGCCGCCCGCCGCAGGCCAGGTACGGATCGAGGTGCACGCGGCAGGCGTCAACTTCCGCGACGCGCTGATCAGCCTCGGCATGGTCCCGGGCCAGGTCGGCCTCGGTGGGGAAGGCGCCGGTGTGGTCACCGCCGTCGGCCCGGACGTCACCCACGTCGCCGTCGGCGACCGGGTGATGGGCATCTTCGACCGTGCCTTCGGCCCCACCGCCCTCACCAATGCCCACATGGTCGCCCCCGTACCCGAGGGTTGGACCTTCCACCAGGCAGCCGCGGTGCCGACGGTCTTCCTGACTGCTTGGTATGGGTTGGTGGACTTGGGTGGGTTGGTTGCGGGTGAGTCGGTGTTGATTCATGCGGGGACGGGTGGGGTGGGGATGGCGGCGGTGCAGATTGCCCAGCATCTGGGTGCTGAGGTGTTTGCGACGGCCAGTCCTGCCAAGCATGGTGTGTTGGAGGGGTTGGGTGTTGATGCGGGGCATCGGGCGAACTCGCGGGATCTGGGCTTTGAGTCGGTGATCCGGGAGGCGACTGGTGGTCGTGGTGTGGATGTGGTGCTCAACAGTCTGGCGGGTGAGTTCGTCGACGCCTCGTTGCGGCTCCTCGGCGACGGCGGCCGGCTCCTGGAGATGGGCAAGACCGACATCCGCGACCCGGAGGTCATGGCAGCCGCCTACCCCGGCACCCGCTACCAGGTCTACGACCTGGTCACCGACGCAGGGCCGGAACACATCGGGCGCATGCTCGGTTCGCTCAGTGAACTCTTCACCAGTGGCGCGCTGACCCCGCCCCCGCTTCGGGTGTGGCCGCTGGCCAGGGCCCGGCAGGCGCTGCGCCACCTCAGCCAGGCCAAGCACACGGGCAAGCTCGTACTCGACGTGCCGGCGGCGGTCGACCCGGAAGGCACCGTCCTGATCACGGGAGGCACCGGAACCCTCGGCGCCCTCGTCGCCGAACACCTCGTACGCGCCCACGGCCTGCGCCACCTGCTGCTCGTCAGCCGGCGTGGCCCGGCGGCCGAAGGGGCCGAAGCGCTCGCCGCACGACTGGCCGAACTCGGCGCCGAGCCCCGTATCGTCGCCGCGGACGTGGCCGACGCGACGGCGGTCGCCGACCTCATCGCCGGCATCGACCCGGCCCACCCGCTCACCGGCGTCATCCACGCCGCCGGCGTGCTGGACGACGCCGTCGTCACCGCGCAGACCCAGGAGGGGCTGGCCCGGGTGTGGGCAGCCAAGGCCACGGCCGCCGCCCACCTGCACGCGGCCACCGCCGCCAGCCGGGTGGCCATGTTCGTCTTGTTCTCCTCGTCGGCGGCCACCCTGGGCAGCCCGGGACAGGCCAACTACGCGGCGGCCAACGCCTTCTGCGACGCACTGGCCGCCCACCGCCGGGGCCTCGGTCTGCCCGCGGTCTCCATCGCCTGGGGCCTGTGGGCCAGCGCCAGCGGCATGACGGGCAACCTCGCCGACGCCGACCTGGCCCGCATGGCACGCTCAGGCATCGCCGCCATGCCAAGCCCGTACGCCCTCAGCCTGCTGGACGCGGCACTCCACCACGGCGCACCGGGCCTGGTCGCGGCCGACATCAACCCGCGCGCCCTGGCCACCCAGCCGGCCGACACGCTCCCCGCCGCACTGCGCGCCCTGGTGGCGGCGAGTACCGGCGCCACCCGCGGCCGACGCACCGCCACCGCGGGCGGCGGGCAACCCGTCGACTGGGCGGGCCGGCTGGCCGGGCTCCCCACCGAGGAACAACTCCGCACACTGGTCACCCTCGTCCGGGGCAACGTCGCCACCGTACTGGGTCACGCCGACGCCGAAGCGGTCGACGCCGACGCCAACTTCAAGGACCTGGGCTTCGACTCGCTGACCGCCGTGGAACTCCGCAACCGGCTCGCCGCCGCGACCGGCCTGCGACTGCCTGCGGCGCTGGTCTTCGACTACCCCGAGCCCACGGTGCTGGCCGAGTTCCTCCTCCAGCGCATCGCCCCCGCCGGCGGGCCCGTCAGCGGCCCCGACGCGGTCGATCCGGTGCTCAACGATTTGGCCCGGCTTGAGAACGCGTTGATAAAGCTTGACCTGGAAGACGGCGATTCCGGTGCGGTCACGGCTCGGCTGGAGAGCCTGCTGGCGAAATGGAAGGCGGCACGCAAGCCCGCACACGAGGGCAGCGCCGTGGAGAGGCTGGAATCCGCGTCAGCGGACCAGGTTCTCGACTTCATCGACAACGAACTTGGGGTGTCCTGAATGTGCGGGACCACACCATCGCTAAGGCCGGGGGCTACCTCATGGTGAACGAAGAGAAGCTGGTCGAGTACCTCAAGCGCGTCTCCGCTGACCTGCATGAGACGCGGCTGCGGCTGCGCGAGGTGGAGCAGCGGTCGCAGGAGCCGGTGGCCGTGGTCAGCATGGCTTGCCGGTTCCCGGGCGGGGTCAGCTCCCCCGAACAGCTGTGGGACCTGGTCGCGGACCGTACCGACGCGATCGGCGACTTCCCCACCGACCGCGGCTGGGACCTGGACGGGCTCTACCACCCGGACCCGGACCACCCCGGCACCAGCTATGTGAAACAGGGTGGCTTCCTCTACGACGCCGACCAGTTCGACCCCGCGTTCTTCGGCATCAGCCCGCGCGAGGCGCTGGCCACCGGGCCGCAACAGCGACTCCTCCTGGAGACCGCCTGGGAGGCGTTCGAGCGGGCCGGCATCGACCCGATATCGCTCAAGGGCAGCCAGACCGGGGTGTACGCCGGCACGGCGACCACCGGCGGCAACGGGCAGGGCGAGACCCCGCAGAAGGGCTCGGAGGGTTACGCGGGCAACGCTCCCAGCCTGCTCTCCGGCCGGGTCTCCTACACGCTGGGCCTCGAAGGTCCGGCCGTGACGATCGAGACGGCCTGTTCCTCGTCACTGGTGGCCATGCACCTGGCCGTGCAGGCGCTGCGGCAGGGTGAGTGCTCGCTGGCGCTGGCCGGCGGCGTCACCGTGATGGCCTCGCCCGAGGTGTTCACCGGGTTCTCGCGCCAGCGCGGCCTGTCGCCCGACGGCCGGTGCAAGGCGTTCGCCGCTTCGGCTGACGGTACCGGCTGGGGCGAGGGCGTCGGCCTCATCCTCCTGGAGCGGCTGTCGGACGCCCAGCGCAACGGCCACCGGGTCCTGGCACTGGTCCGCGGCTCGGCCATCAACCAGGACGGTGCCAGCAACGGCTTCTCCGCCCCCAACGGGCCCTCCCAACAGCGTGTCATCCGGCAGGCGTTGGCCAGTGCCAGGCTCTCGCCGTCCGAGGTGGACGCGGTGGAGGCGCACGGCACCGGCACCCGGTTGGGCGACCCCATCGAGGCCGACGCGCTGATGGCCACGTACGGTCAGGACCGGCCCGCCGACCAGCCGCTGTGGCTGGGCTCGGTCAAGTCCAACATCGGTCACACCCAGGGTGCGGCCGGTGTCGCCGGCGTCATCAAGATGGTGATGGCGCTGCAACGGGAGCACCTGCCTCCCTCCCTCCACCTGGACGAGCCGACCCCGCACGTGGACTGGAACGCCGGCGGCGTACGCCTGCTGACCGAGCCCGTCCCGTGGCCGGCCGGCGAACGCACCCGACGCGGCGGCGTCTCCTCCTTCGGCATCTCCGGCACCAACGCCCACGTCATCGTCGAAGAGGCACCCACCGCCGACGAACAGCCCGCACCCACCCCCGGCGGACAGCCCGCCACCGGCCTGGTGCCCTGGATCGTCTCTGGCCGTACCGCCGACGCCCTTCGGGGCCAGGCCGCTGCCCTCGTCACCCACCTCGCCGCACGGCCGCAGACCTCGCCGGTCGACGTCGGCTGGTCCCTGGCGACCACCCGCTCGGTCTTCGAACACCGCGCCGTCGTCGTCGGCAACGACCACGACGACCTGCTGACGGGCCTGCGCGCCCTCGCCGCCGGCGAGACCCACCCCGACGTCATCACCCCGGGCACCGCAGCAGCCACCACCACCGGCGCCAGCGGCGTCGGTCCGGTGTTGGTCTTCCCTGGTCAGGGTTCGCAGTGGGTGGGGATGGGTGCGGGGTTGTTGGAGGCTTCGCCGGTGTTCGCGGCGCGGGTGGCGGAGTGTGAGGTGGCGCTTGCGCCGTACGTGGATTGGTCGTTGGCTGAGGTTCTTCGTGGTGGTGTGGGGGCTGCCGACCTTGGCCGGGTGGACGTGGTCCAGCCTGTGCTGTGGGCCGTCATGGTGTCGCTTGCCGCCGTGTGGGCGGATCAGGGTGTGAAGCCGGCCGCGGTCGTCGGGCACAGCCAAGGTGAGATCGCCGCGGCCGTCGTCGCCGGTGCGCTGTCTCTCGAAGATGGCGCCAAGGTCGTCGCCCTGCGCAGCAAAGCGTTGCGCAAGTTGGCTGGCGGCGGTGCGATGGCATCCCTCGCACTCAGTCAGGACGAGGCGGTTGACTTCCTGGCCGGGCTTGGTGAGGCGGGTGCGGGTGCGGGTGTGGCGGCGGTCAACGGGCCTGGTTCCACGGTGATTTCGGGCCCACCCGGGCACGTACAGCACGCGGTGACGGCGCTGGAGGAAGCCGGCGGTCGGGCGCGGCTGATCGACGTGGACTACGCCTCGCACAGTCCCCAGGTGGACGAGATCGCCGACGAACTGCGGCAGGTACTGGCGGGGATCACCCCCACCAGTTCGTCCGTGGCCTTCTACTCGACGGTCACCGCCGAGCGGGTCGACACTACGCTGCTCGACACCGACTACTGGGTGACCAACCTCCGCGAACGGGTCGCCTTCGCCGACGCCGTACGCGTCCTGCTCGCCGACGGGCACCGGGTCTTCATCGAGGCCAGCACCCACCCCGTGCTCACCATCGGACTCCAGGAGTCCTTCGACGAGGCCGGCATCCAGGCGACCGCCGTTCCCACCCTGCGCCGTGAACAGGGCGGGCTCGACCAACTGGTACGGTCCGTGGCGCTGGCCTTCGCCGCCGGTGCCGAGGTGGCCTGGGAAGGCTGGTTCCCGGCAGAACCGGCGCCCGGCACGGTCGAGTTGCCCACGTACGCCTTCCAGCGCCAGCGCTACTGGCCGACCGGTGGTGCCGGCGTCGGTGACGTCGGCGCGGCCGGGTTGCAGCGGCTGGAACACGCCCTGCTGCCCGCGGCCGTGGGGCTCGCCGACGGCGGGCTGCTGCTGACCGGCCGGCTCACGGCCCAGTCCTCCTCCTGGCTCGCCCAACACGAGGTGGGCGGTACGGTCATGGCGCCCGGCGCCGCGCTCGTGGAGTGGGCCCTGCGCGCCGCCGACGAGGTGGGAAGCGCGGGCGTGGAAGAGCTGATGCTCCAGGTGCCGCTGGCGCTGCCCGCCTCCGGCGGGGTGCGGGCCCAGGTTGTGATCGGCCCGGCTGACGACGACGGCCGGCGCACGCTCCAGATCTACTCCAGGCCCGACCAGGACACGGACCTCGGCGGTGACGCCGGTTGGGTGTGCCACGCGGACGGTCTGCTGAGCCCGCCGAACACGGCGCCGGACGCACCTGCACGGCTGGACGGCACCTGGCCGCCGGCCGGGGCGTCGGCGGTGGACGTACAGGACCTGTACGAGCGGGCCGCGGGCCGTGGGTACGGGTACGGGCCGGCGTTCCAGGGGCTCAAGGCGGCCTGGCGGCAGGGCCCGCACGTCTACGCCGAGCTCGAACTGCCGGAGGCGGCCGGCGACCGGGAGGGCTTCGGCATCCACCCTGCGCTCCTCGATGCCGCCCTGCACCCCGCGCTGCTGCTGGACGAGCCGGCGGCCGATGCCACTGCCGATGCCGACGCCGAGCAGGTGTGGCTGCCGTTCGTATGGAGCGGCGTCGCCCTGTGGGCCGCCGAGGCCGGCAGCGTACGCGTGCGCATCTCGCCCGAGGCGCAGGGTTCCGACGACGAACGGGCCCTCCAGGTGACCGTGGCCGACGCGGTGGGCGCGCCGGTGCTCACCGCTGATGCCGTCACCATGCGCCCGGCCGCCGCCGAACACCTGAAGGCCGCGGGCCGCAGCGCCGACGGCCTGTTCACCGTTGACTGGCTGCCTCTGCCTGGTGGCGTGGGGGGTAGCGGTGTGGTGGGTGGGGTTTCGGAT
>NZ_JBLIWA010000087.1:0-7643 GCF_047525675.1 Streptomyces sp. 796.1
GGCGGCGACGGCGGCGCCGGCCGCGCGACCCCGGCCCCCGCCCCGCGCGCCGCCCCCAGCCCGGGCCGCGGCGCCGGCAACACCAGCGGTACGAGCAACACTTCGGGAGGTGACCGGCGTTGACGATCGAGGCCCAGCCCCACCCCATCGCGCCCCGCCGTACGTACTTGATCGGCCGGGCCCGCCCGAACGCGATCGTCGGCAAGAACCGCGAGACGGGCGAGATCGCCCTGATCATCGCGGGCGGTTTCGTCGGCATGATGTGCGGGTTGCTCGTGCCCGTCCTCATGCTGCGCATCGTCACCCTGGTGGGCTTCCCCATGCTCGCCCTCGGCATCGTCTACGTCCCGTACCGGGGCCGCACGTTCTACAGGTGGTTCGAGATCAACCGTTCCTACCGCCGCATCCTCCGCCGCGGCGCGACCTACCGCTCCGCCGCCGCCGAGGCCGGCACCCAGCTCGACGGGCGGGAGGTCGAGATCGGCCCGCCGCCCGGCATCGGCCACATCAACTGGCTCGCGGCGCCGTTCGGGCCCGACGAGATCGCCGTGCTGCTCCACGCCGACCGGCGCACCGTCACCGCCGCCATCGAGATCGAGGGCCCGGGCGTCGGCCTGCGCGACAGCGAGGACCAGGAGGCGCTGGTCGACCGGTTCGGCACGCTGCTCAAGCACGTGGCCAACGGCGACGGCTTCGTCACCCGGCTCCAGATGCTCGCCCGTACGCTCCCCGCCGACCCCGACGCGCACGCCAAGGACGTCGAACGCCGCGGCGACCAGTCCTCCCCCGACTGGCTCAAGGACTCCTACGACCAGCTCCAGTCGATGGTCTCCACCTCGTCCGAGCAGCACCGGGCCTACCTCGTGGCCTGCATGCACTACACCCGCGAGCTGGCCTCCGAGGGGCAGGCCATGGCCCGCGCGTCCCGGCACAGCGGCAAGCGCATCGACCGCGACGCCGGCCTCGCCGTGGTGATGGCCCGTGAGCTCACCGACATCTGCGCCCGGCTCACCGAGGCCGACATCCGGGTCCGCCAGCCGCTCGGCCAGAGCCGGCTCGCCTCGCTCGTGCACTCGATGTACGACCCGGACCACCCGATCGACCACATCCAGGCCATGTCCCAGCGCAACGCCTGGCCGGCCGAGCTCGACGCCATGGAGCCCACCTACCTCCAGGCCAAGACCCGCGAGTCCGTCACCCGCGCCCCCTGGTGCCACGCCACCGCCTGGGTCAAGGAGTGGCCGATGACCCCGGTCGGCGTGAACTTCCTCGCCCCGTTGCTGGTGCACACGCCCGACGTGATCCGTACGGTCGCGGTCTGCATGGACCTGGAGCCCACCGAGCTCGCCATCGAGCGGATGCTGACCGAGAAGACCAACGACGAGGCCGAAGCCAGCCGGCAGGCCAAGATGAACCGCACCGTCGACCCCCGCGACATCGCTGCTCACGGCCGTCTCGACCAGCGCGGCGAGGACCTGGCCAGCGGCGCGGCCGGGGTCAATCTGGTCGGCTACATCACGGTCTCCTCGCGTTCGCCCGAGGCGCTCGCCCGCGACAAGCGCACCATCCGCGCCTCCGCGGGTAAGAGCTACCTGAAGCTGGAGTGGTGCGATCGTGAACACCACCGGGCCTTCGTGAACACCTTGCCGTTCGCGACCGGCATCCGACGATAGGGGTTGCGCCGTGGTCGATCCGATGGGCGTCATCACCGAGGCCTTCACCAGTTTCGTCTTCGGGAAGGTGGAGACGACGCGGCTGCCGGTCCGCACCTCCACCGGCCAGGCCCAGGCCGTCTACCTGCCCACCGCCGCCCCCGGGCTCGGCGACTCGGGCGTGATCATCGGCCGTGAGGTCTACTCGGGGAAGGGCTACATCTACGACCCGTTCCAGCTCTACGGCCAGCAGTTGCCCGCCCCGCACTGGCTGGTGCTCGGCGAGTCCGGCAACGGCAAGTCGGCCCTCGAAAAGACGTACGTACTGCGTCAACTGCGCTTCCGCGACCGCCAGGTGGTGGTGCTGGACGCGCAGGGCGAGGACGGCGTGGGCGAGTGGAACCTGATCGCCCAGCAGCTCGGCATCACCCCGATCCGGCTCGACCCGATGGCCGCCCTGGACGGCGGCATCCGGCTCAACCCGCTGGACCCCTCCATCACCACCACCGGCCAGCTCGCCCTGTTGCGCACCATCATCGAGGTCGCCATGGGGCACGGCCTGGACGAGCGCTCCGGCTTCGCGCTGAAGGTGGCGCACGCGTACGTCAACGAGACCGTGACCGACCGGCAGCCGGTGCTCACCGACATCGTCGAGCAACTGCGCCACCCGGAACCGGAGTCGGCCGAGTCGATGAACGTCGACCTGGACGACGTGCGCGCCTGGGGCCTGGACGTCGCGCTGGTCCTCGACCGGCTGGTCGACGGTGACCTGCGGGGCATGTTCGACGGGCCGACCACCGTCGGCATCGACCTGGACGCGCCGCTGATCGTCTTCGACCTCTCGCACATCGACCGCAACTCGATCGCCATGCCGATCCTGATGGCGATCGTCGGGGTCTGGCTCGAACACACCTGGATCAGGCCGGACCGCAAGAAACGCATCTTCCTGGTCGAAGAGGCGTGGCACATCATCAACTCGCCGTTCGTGGCGCAGCTCTTCCAACGGCTGCTGAAGTTCGGCCGCCGGCTCGGCCTCTCCTTCGTCGCCGTCGTCCACCACCTCTCCGACGTCGTCGACGGCGCCGCCGCCCGGGAGGCCGCGGCCATCCTCAAGATGGCCTCGACCCGCACGATCTACGCCCAGAAGGCCGACGAGGCCCGCGCCACCGGCCGGGTACTCGGCCTGCCCCGCTGGGCCGTGGAGATCATCCCGACCCTCACGCCCGGCATCGCGGTCTGGGACGTCAACGGCAACGTGCAGGTCGTCAAGCACCTGATCACCGAGGCCGAGCGGCCCCTGGTCTACACCGACCGGGCGATGACCGAGGACTCCATGACCGCCGCACTGGCCGCCGAGGCCGAAGCGGAAGCAGAGGCCAGGGCAGCCGCCGCCGTCGAGCAGCGGTTCGCGGAGGAGGGCTTCGACGAGCCGTACGGGCCGTACGCGCCCTACGGCTACCCCGCGTCCGGCGCGTCGTCCGAGTCCACGGTGGCCTAGGTCATGGCCGCACCCAAGCGGGACGGCGCGCCCGAGCGCGGCATTCCCGACGGCCTGCTCGTCGGCGCGCTGCTGTTCCTGATCAGCATCACCCTGTTGGCCTGGCTGGCGACCGGGCTCGCCGGGCAGTTCGCGCACGGCAGTTGGCCGACGAACGTCTCCTTCATCCGCACCCCGCTCGCCATCCGTCACCTGGCCCAGGACCCGGGCGACCTGCCGACCGCCTGGCCGCACACCCCGGCCGACGAGCTGTCCGGGTACGGCCTGTTCTGGGGCATCTTCATCAGCGAACTGCTCGTCCTGCTGGTGGTCACGGTCTTCGTGGTCGGCACCGTCGCCCGCTACCGCCTGGTGCGCGCCCAACGGGCCGCCGACCGGCGGGCAGTCCGCGCCGCCCAGCAGGACGCCGCCCGCCACCCCCACGCCGACCGGCGCCCCACCGCCCCGCACCCGGAGCAGCAACCGCACGCGGAGCAGCCCCCGGACGCGTACGCACCGGGCCCGGTCGAGGCCGCACCGACCGACCCGTCGCCCCACTGGGGCCCGACCGCGCAGGCCCCCGCCCCTGCCCCGCAGCCGACCGGCCCCGCCCCGCACATCGACCCGGCCGCCTACTTCACCGCCGTCTTCCCGCCGCCGGGCACCGGCCAGAACACCGAGCCCACACCCCGGGTCGCGCCACAGCAACAGCAGCCGCAGGAGCACGCACAGCACCAGCCCGGCGGCCCGACGGCCCCATCGGCACCGGCGCCCCAGTCGGCACCGGCCGCCGTCGCCGAACCGGCCGCCACCCCGCACACGCCCCCACCGCCGGCCGCCCCATCGACCGGGCCATTGACCGGGCCATTGACCGCGCAGGCTACCCCGTACGGCACGACGCCCGTGCACGGCGTCCCGGCGCAGCGCGGGCCCGGCTGGCCGGGCGCCGAGCCGCCGCGGGTGCGGTACGGGACGGCCGCCGACCGGCAGGAAGCCGCCCTTCACGCGATCTTGGACGCGGCCGGGCCGACCCTCGTGACCAGCAGCGACGCCACGCTCTGGGCGGAGACCGCGGGCACCCGCGCCAAGCTCGGCCCGGTGCACGTCTTCGACCCCACCCATCTGCTCGACACCCCGGCCCGGCTGCGCTGGAACCCAGCCGGCGGCTGCGAGGTGCGCGAGGTGGCCGCAGCGCGGGCCACGGCCCTGCTCGCCCCGGTGCGCCCGGCATCGCTCATCGAATCGGCGACGGCCGACGCGGCCGAGACCCTGCTGCGCTGCTGGCTGCACGCGGCGGCCGTGGACGGCCGCCCGTTCCGCCAGGTGCACCGCTGGGCGCAGGGCACCGCGGCCCACGAACCGGTGCGCGTCCTCCGTACCAACCCCAAGGCCAGCAGCGGCATGGCGGGCGAGTTGGAATCGACGCTCACCGCCCACCCGGAGCGTCGGGACCAGGCCCAGGAGCTGATCACCACGGCGCTCGGCGCGCTGTCCTCGATCCACATCAGGGACGCCTGTAGCGCCAGCCGGGCCGATGCGCTCGCCCTGGAAGGCTTCATCGCGGAGGGGGGGACGTTGTACGTGGTGGGCGAGTCGCTGGAGGACCCGCGGAACCGGCCGGGGGCGATGCCGCTGCTCACCGCGTTGGTCGCCGGCGTCGTGGAGCAGGCCCGCAGGTTGGCCGAACGTTCCGCCGGCGGCCGGCTCGACCCGCCGCTGACCCTGGTCCTGGACGACATCGCGGGCGTCGCCCCGTTCCCCGCCCTGCCGGACGTGGTGGCGAACGGCCCCGCCAGCGGCCTCCAACCCCTGGCCCTGATGCGCTCCCCGGAACAGGCCAGGACCCGCTGGCCCCGCACCCACGCCAGCCTGGTCGGCTAGGACCGGCCGGCGCCCCGCCGCCTCTCACCCGGCGACCGGCCCCACTCTGCGACCGATCTCCAGCAGGTCTACGGCCGGCCTACGCCCGGTTCACGACCGCAGCCGGGCACCGAGCCGGGCCGCCTGCCGCGTCAGATGGTCGCGTTCGGCGAGGTTGGGGGCCTGGTGGGCGGCCTCGACGTACAGCCGCCGCGCGGTGACCAGGTCGCCGTCGCGCTCGTGCAGGTACGCGGCCACCGCACGGTAGCGGGGCAGCGTGTCCTCCAGCGCGGCGAGGGCGGCGAGCCCGGCGCGCGCCCCGTCGGCCTCACCGACGGCCACCGCGCGGTTGAGCCGTACGACGGGGCTGTCGGTGAGCCGCTCCAACTCGTCGTACCACTCGACGATCTGCACCCAGTCGGTCTCGTCCGCGGTACGGGCGTCCGCGTGCAGCGCCGCGATGGCCGCCTGGGCCTGGAACTCGCCCAGTCGGTCGCGGGCCAGCGCGGCCTGGAGGATCGCGACGCCCTCGGCGATCACCGTGGTGTCCCACCGGCCGCGGTCCTGCTCGGCGAGCGGCACCAGGCTGCCGTCGGGCGCGGTACGGGCGGCGCGCCGGGCGTGGTGCAGCAGCATCAGCGCGAGCAGCCCGGCGACCTCGGGGTGGTCGATGGTCGACGCGAGCTGCCGGGTGAGCCGGATGGCCTCGGCGACCAGGTCGACGTCGCCCGAATACCCCTCGTTGAAGATCAGGTACAGCACCCGCAGCACGGTGCCGACCTCGCCCGGCCGGTCGAACCGCACGACGGAGACGGTGCGCTTGGCGCGGCTGATGCGCTGCGCCATGGTCGCCTCGGGCACCAGGTACGCCTGGGCGATCTGCCGGGTGGTGAGCCCGCCGACGGCGCGCAGGGTGAGGGCGATGGCGGAGGACGGCGTGAGCGAGGGGTGGGCGCAGAGGAAGTAGAGCCGGAGGGTGTCGTCGGCCGCGGACACCGGGCCGGGCGCCGGCTGCTGTTCGATGAGGTCCTCGCGCCGGCGCCGGGCGGCGTCCGCGCGCGTGGCGTCGATGAACCGCCGCCAGGCCACGGCGACCAACCAGCCCTTCGGGTCCCGCACGGGACCGCCGGCTCCGGTCGCCTCACCCGCCGGTCCTTCGTCTGGTCCGGCGGATGCGGTGGCCCGGGGCCCGGGGGCCCAGGTGCGGAGCGCTTCGATGAGGGCTTCCTGCACGGCGTCCTCGGCCGCCGCGAAGTCGGCTCCGCGGCGGACGAGGACACCGAGCACGCCCGGTACGAGGCTCCGCAGCAGGGCCGCGTCCACGGCGGCTGCGGGCCCGGTACCGGCGGCTGCGTCGGGTGTGGTCACGACGTGGTGGTGGGCGGCGCGGAGAGGAGGGGGCGCAGCTCAAGCCACTCGTAGATCGGCTTGCCGCCGACGCCGGGGGCGGCCGACAGTTCGCCGGCGAGTTCCAGGGCGCGGTCGTAGCTGTCGACGTCGATGAGCATCCAGCCGGCGATGAGGTCCTTGGTCTCGGCGAACGGCCCGTCGGTGACGGGCGGGCGCCCCGGCCCGTCGTAGCGCACCCAGGTCCCTTCGGGGGCGAGTCCCTGGGCGTCGACGAACTCGCCGGACTCTTCGAGCCGGGCCGCGAAGTCCCGCATGAACTGCACATGGGCGGAGATCTCATCCGGCGTCCACTCGTCCATGGGCGGGCAGTCCATCGCCGGCGCGCCGCGGTAGTGCTTGAGCATCAGGTACTTGGCCATGGTGGGCTCCTCGGTCCGGGTGCGACCATTGTGGTCGCGCTCACCCCGGGGACGGAGCCGGCCACGGCTTCTCGACATGGCCGGCCGAAATTTCTTCAGGAAATTTCTCGGGCTCCGCGGAGCCCGAGCTTCCGTCTCCACTCGCACTCCACTCGCCTCGCCCGCGGGTGGCGCGTACGGGTTCGGACGTACGGGCTTCCGCCGGTACGAGCTTCCGCACCCGGCCCGGCCCCGACCGCTTCGGGCTCAGGTTCCGGCTCAGGGCCGGCTGAGTGCCAGTTCGTACTCGGTCTGGTCGGGCTGGTTGGGGTAGGCCATGGTGTTGCCGGTCGGGGTGAAGCCGAAGCCGGCGTAGAAGGCGCGGGCGCGGGCGTTGTCCTCGTGCACCCACAGGCGTACGCGTTCGACGGGGAAGGCGGGGAGTTCCCAGGACCAGTCGAGCGCGGTCTGGAAGAGCTGCTGGGCCAGGCCGCTGCCGCGGTGCTCGGGGCGGACGTAGACGCCGACGAGGTGGGTCTGGTTCTGGTCCTGCTCGATGAGGACGATGGCCATGCCGGCCAGCGGCTGCGGGGCGCCGGGCTCTCCGCCCGTGGGCTCGGCGACGAAGGTCTTCTGTGTCACGCCGGCTTCGCCCTGTGCGGCCCGCTCCTGCCAGAACGCGTCCGGCTTCGGGGCTTCCTTCTCGTACGTGCTCGCGAAGGCCATTCGGGCGACCGGGTCGGCGAGCGCGGCCAGCCGCAGTTCCTTGAGCGCGGCCCATTCATCGCCCTTGAGGGCCCTGACCAGGTAGTTCATGGCCACAGCATCGCAGCCATCGGCAGCGTTCTCCAGAACTTTCTGGGCAACGCAAAAAGAGCCTTGTTGGGACCACGGTCCCAACAAGGC
>NZ_JBLIWA010000088.1:0-7462 GCF_047525675.1 Streptomyces sp. 796.1
GGCGTGCGCACGCCCTGCCCAGCGGGAGGGCGCGGGCGCCGGCGCGCGCCGACGGCGGTCCCGCCTTAGCGTGCGCGCCGCGCCGCCGCTCGGCCCGGCGGGTACGGCTAGCCCGGCTCGGCGCCGGTGGCCACCGGGCGGGAGGCGTCGCCGGACCACTCGCTCCAGGAGCCCACGTACAGCGCCGCCGGCACCCCGGCCACCGCCAGGGCCAGCGCCTGGTGGGCGCCGGACACGCCCGAGCCACAGTAGACGCCGACCTCGGCCGCCTCCGTCGCGCCCAGTGCGGCGAAGCGTTCGGCCAGTTCGGCGGCCGGCCGCAAGCGGCCGTCCTCGGTGACGTTCTCGCTGGTGGGGGCGGAGACCGCGCCGGGAATGTGGCCGGCGACCGGGTCGATCGGCTCCACCTCGCCGCGGTAGCGGTCACCGGCGCGGGCATCCAGCAGGAGGCCGCGCCGGGCGAGTCGGGCCGCCCCGTCCGCGTCGAGCAGCGGCAGCCCGCCCGGGCGTGGCGTGAAATCGCCGGCGGCCGGGGACGGGACGGCGGTCTCGGTCGGCCCACCGGCGGCGGTCCAGGCGGCCAGGCCACCGTCCAGGACCCGCACCGACGGGTGGCCCGCCCAGCGCAGCAGCCACCAGGCGCGCGCCGCCGCCCAGCCGCCCGACGGCCCCGCTCCCCCGTCGTACACCACCACCGCACGCTGGGCCCGCACCCCCGCCCGGCGCATCGCCGCGCCGAATACCTCCAGGTCGGGCAGCGGGTGTCGGCCCGCAGCGCCGGGCGGGCCGGCGAGTTCGGCCTCCAGGTCGACGAAGACCGCGCCGGGCAGGTGCCCCCGCTCGTAGTCCGCACGGCCGGTCGGCGTCGTGCCGCGGCCCCCCGGCGGGGTCAACTGCCAGCGGACGTCGAGCAGCAGGGGCGGCTGGGGGCCGGCGAGTTCGGCGAGGAGTTCGGTCGCGGAGACGATGGCGTTCATAGGGCTCATCTTCGCTCCATCGGCCACGCACCGTACAGATCACGCCGAATCTCGCGTACGACCGGACGACACCGACCCGCCACCCCATCAATTCGGGCGCGAGGCATCAAACCAGGCATTCTCCTTGGGGAGTCCGGTGCGTGCGGCGCGGTCGGTGGAACGCGCCGCGGTGACTACTGCGAGCATCTGAGCAGACCCGTCCCGTTACACCCCCGCGTGCCCGCGGCGGCGCGGGGTATCAGGCCACACGACGACGCTTCGAGGAGACAGAGACGATGACCGAGGCACGGCAGTCCCCCGAGTGGCACCACCCCGGGGTCAGCCCGGGCGCACCGCCCGTACGCGGGATGAGGGAAGGTTCCGGGGCAACGGCCGGGTTGAGCGGCCGGGAGCCTGCGCGGCGCGCCCCGGGCACACCCTGCTGGACGAGTCTGATGGTGCACGACCTCGCCACGACGCAGGAGTTCTACCGGGGCCTGTTCGGCTGGGAGTTCCAGCCGGGGCCCTCCGAGTTCGGCCCTTACGTACGGGCCCTGTTGGACGGTCGGCCGGTCGCCGGGATCGGCGAGATGGCGCCGGGGCTGCACCTTCCCGTGGCCTGGACGACGTTCCTGGCCAGCGATGACGCGGATGCCACGGCCGAACAGATCCGGTGCTGCGGCGGCACCGTCGCGGTCGGCCCGCTGGACTCAGGTGAAGAGGGCCGGATGGCGATCGCCGCAGATCCGCTGGGGGCCGTGTTCGGCGTCTGGCAGGCACGGCTGCACCTCGGCAGCGAGGGCGGCGGCGAGCCCGGCACGCCGGTCTGGACGGAGTTGCTGACGTCGGAGACGGAACACGTCGACACGTTCTACCGGACGGTCTTCGGCTGCCAGGTCGAGCCGGTGACCGCAGCCGACGAGGACTACGTGACGCTGACGGTGCACGGCCGGCCGGTCGCGGCCATGCACGGCGTGGGCCACCGGATTCGCGCCGAGTCCGGCGCGCACTGGATGACGTACTTCGAGGTCAAGGACCCGGACGAGGCGGCAGAGCGGGTCACGGTGCTGGGCGGCCGGGTCCTGCACGACCCCGCGGACACCGCCACCGGCCGCAGCGTGCAGGTCGCCGACCCGGAGGGGGCCGCCTTCACGCTGGTGCACACGGAGCACTGAGCGCCGGTGCGTGCCGGGGCCGGGTGCCGGGCGCATACGGGCCGCTGAGCTCGCCGCACACCGGGGCCGGGCGTTCGTGCATCCCGGTGCTGCACGCCGGGCGGGTGCGGGTCGCGGCAGTCGGCACGGAGCACGCGGTGCGGATTCGGGCCGCCGCGGCCTGGGCGCGACGTGGCGCGGGCGGTGTGCGGTACGGCGCGGACGGCGCGCAAGTGGTGTGCGTGGTGGCTTCGCTGCGCGCGGGCGCGCGACACGCATCCGGTGCCTGCCTTCGGGGGCTGCCCGAGGTGGGCGTGGTGGCCAGGGTACGCATCAGGCGGGGTCCCGTGGCGGTGCACGGACGGCGGTGGTGCGGTGACGCCGGCGGTGCGGGAACGGTGGCGGTGCGGGAACGGTGGCGGGTGGGCGCGGCCGGTGGCCTTCGGGCCCGGCGACGACCGCGCCAGACGACGGGTCGACCCGCCGCCCCTCCCGCGACGTACGCCGACGCACCGCGCCCTGGCCCCGCGCACGGATCGCGCCTCGCGCGGCCACCTCCGACGGGGCGCTTGGATCCCGGCGGGACGGCACGCACGGTGCGGCGAGCGACGGCGGACGGCCGCGGTCAGGCCGTCACGGGGGACGCCGCGCGGGCCGCGGGCCGGGACGTGATTCGGGACGCGGTACGGGCTGGATCGATGCGCCCGGTGCCCCCGCGCGCCTACCGGGCCGGCGGCGTGGCCCGGGTGGTCACGGCATGGCCCGGATGGTCACGAGGTGGCCCCGGACGGTCACGGCGTGGCGGTCGGCAGCGCGGCGCCGGCCGGGGTGGCCGCTCCGGCCCGTACGGCGGAAGGCGCCGCAGCACCGGCGGCACGCGCGGGGGCGTCGGCAGAACGGGGCGCGGCATCGGTCGGGTGCACCGGGGCGTCGACGGGCAGCACCTCCGGGGAGAGCGCGGCGGCGCGGGCCGCGGACGCGGTCATGCGGCGGCGGTGGTGGCGCCGGCACAACACCTCGTACCCGACCTCGGGCGTGCGCTCCGCGGTGGTCGCGCCGTCGGCCGAGTGGGCTTCCTGAGCATCGGCGGGCAGCCCGTCCGTACCGGATTCCCTCGTCACATCCGGCTTGTGTACGTCGCCGACGACGACCTGGGCCCCCTCCACGACCATCTGGCCGCCGACGGTGCGGGCGTTGTGCGTAGCGCGGGCGCCGCACCAGCACAGCGCCTCCACCTGGAGCACCTCGATCCGGTCGGCGAGTTCGACCAGGCGCTGCGAGCCGGGGAAGAGCTTGCTGCGGAAGTCGGTGGTGATGCCGAAGGCGAAGACGTCGAGTTCGAGGTCGTCGACGATGCGGGCGAGTTGGTCGATCTGTTCCGGGGCGAGGAACTGTGCCTCGTCGGCGATGAGGTAGTCGGCCCGGCCGCCCGCGCTCAGCCGGGCGACGACGTAGGCGTAGAAGTCGAAGCCCTCGCTGGCCTCGATCGCGTCGGTCGCGAGGCCGAGGCGCGAGGAGAGCCGCCCCTCCCCCGCCCGGTCGTCCCGGGTGAAGATCATGCCCTGGAGCCCGCGGGCCGAGCGGTTGTGCTCGATCTGGAGGGCGAGCGTGCTCTTCCCACAGTCCATGGTTCCGGAGAAGAAGACCAGTTCGGGCATGGGGGAAAGTGACCTTTCGGTTGTCGTGGGCGTCCGGCGGGGGCGCTGTTCCCGCCGGACGGCGCGGCGCAGCGGGAGCCTGCCGCGCCGAACGGCGGCCCGTTGCTGCTTTGCTCGTCGCGCGGACCCTGCGCGCAGCACGGTACGGCACGCCTTCCTGCTGCCCCGCCCCGTCCGACCGCGCGGGCCGTCAGGACGGACGCCAGGAGCGGTCGTCGGGAACGGCCGGCGGAGCAGGAACGGGAACAGTCGTCGGGAACAAGTGTCGGGAACAGGCGTCAGGTACGGACGTCAGGTACGGACTTCGAGGAGCGGAACGAGTTGTTCGACCGGGGTCATCGAGCCGTGTAGACCCACCATGGCCGACTCGTTGGGCTCGGTGCGGCTGGCCACGATGGCGACGTCGTCGTGGGCCGCCGCGATCACGTCGCCGATCCGCCCGTACACCCGCTCGTCCACGCCCGCGCCGGGCGGCCCGAACCAGCCGGCGGCCACCGCCTCGTCCCGGCTCGCCACCCACATCCGGTCGCCGAGCACCTCGCGCCAGACGGCGAGCACGTCGGCGGCTGCCCCGGGCACCGCGTACACGTGCCGGGCCCGCCCCTCGCCGCCGAGCAGGGCCACGCCCGCGCGCAGCTCCCAGTCCTCGTCGAAGTCGATGCGCGACTCCGGGTCGAAGGGCAGGTCGATCATGCCGTGGTCGGCAGTGACGTACAGCGCGGCGTGCGGCGGGAGTTGCTCGGCGAGGCGCTGGGCGAGGCCGTCCACGTAAGCGAGCTGGCCACGCCAGTCGTCGGAGTCCACGCCGAAGCGGTGGCCCTTGCCGTCGACCTCGCTGTAGTACGTGTAGACCAGCGTGCGGCCGGCGGCGCCGAGCTGGGCCGCGGCGAGGTCCATCCGTTCCTCGCCGGAGAGGCGGCCGTGGAAGGTGCCGCCGCTGAGGGCGACCTGGGTGAGCGGCGTGCGCTCGAACGCAGGCGCCGAGACCTGACAGGTGTGGACGCCGGCCGCGTGCGCCAATTGGAACACGGTCGGGTAGGGCTGCCAGGCGTGCGGGTCGGTCCACGGGTGCCAGCGGAGCTGGTTCATCAGCGCGCCGGTGGCCGGATCGGCGACGGTGTAGCCGGGCAGGCCGTGGGCGCCCGGGGGCAGGCCCGTGCCGACCGAGGCGAGCGAGGTGGCCGTGGTGGAGGGGAACCCCGCGGTGAGGGGGGTACCGGTGCCGTTGCGGGAGGTGCCGAGCAGCGAGGTCAGGAACGGGGCCTCGGCCGGGTGGGCGCGCAACAGTTCCCAGCCGAGTCCGTCAATGAGGAAGACGCAGACCCGGTCGGCCGGGGCCAGGTCGAGCCCCGGCGTACCGCTCAGCCCCGGCACCTCCTGGCCGACCACGACGGCCGGCAACAGGTCGCTGAGCGCACCCGTGCCGTACTGCGGCAGCGGTGCGGTCGCCAGGTCCAAGATCGCGTCCTGTGCCGGGTCGTCCGGCCAGGCGTCGCTGGTCACGGGGCCCGCGCCGAATCCCGCCATCAGCGGTCGGTGGCCGTGGTCGCCTCGGACAGCGACTGCGCGAACGCGAGGGTCTGGCGCACGCTGTCGGGCCCGTCGCCCGCCTCGCTGACCCGCAGCGAGAGGTCGTCGGCGGTGGAGGAACCGGTGTAGCCGTGGTCCGCCTCGCAGTTGGGGTCGCCGCAGCTCGCGGGCTCCAGGTCGAGCCGGCTGACGGCGCCCCAGCCGATGGTGAGCACCACCTCGCGGGGCAGCGTGCCCGGGGTGTAGGACTCGGGGTTGGCGACCACGCGGCTCAGCACCACCGAGGAGATCCGGTTGAGCTTGACGGACTCGGTGGAGGTCGTGGCGTACGGGGTGGCGGAGCTGTCGTCGGCGGCCTGCTCGTCGGTGTGGCTGACGATGAAGCGGGTGCCGGTCAGCACCAGCACCGTGACGTGTCGGCGCACCTCGTTGGAGTCGAAGGTCGTCTCCTGGTGCACCAGGAACGCCACCACCGGTTCGCCGCCGACGGCGGCCTCGACCGCCTCGGCAACGAGGGCCGGGTAGTAGCCGCTGCGCTCGATCGCCGCGCGCAGCCCCTGGGTCGTCGTACCGGTCTTCGCCATGCCTCCCATCCTACGGGGCGCGACCGCCCCCGATCCCCTCGTGGGTCGCCGCCGACACCGGCCCCGCACCGCACCGCCACGTGGGCGGCGCGGAGGCGGCCGGGAGGCGACCCCAAAGCGGCCTCCGGACGGCTCGGAGGCGGCGCTGTGGGGCTTTTCGTGGGGTGGGGTGGGTTGGGATGAGCGCTGTGGGCGCGGGGCCCGGGGGTGGGGCGCTGGTACGGGGCTGCGGGTTTGCAGGTTTGCGGGACTGCCGGCCACCAGAGGCGACAGCCGTCAGTACGCGGGCAGGTGGCGCGGGCCGACGTCCGTGCGGACCGGGGGCGGGGCGAGGCGCAGGGAGGCACCGAGCACGGACAGCCCGTGCGGCGCGACGACCACCGGTTCCAGGTGGACGGCGACCACCTCGGGGTGGTCACCCACCAGGCGGGAGACCCGCAGCAGCAGTTCCTCCAGCGCAGCGGTGTCCACCGGCTGCGCGCCGCGCCAGCCGAACAGCAGCGGAGCCGTACGGACCGATCGGACGAGCTCGGACACGTCGCGGTCGGTGGCCGGTATCAGCCGGTGGGCGGTGTCGCCGAGCAGTTCGGACGGGGCACCGGCCAGGCCGAAGGAGAGCACCGCCCCGGCGGCCGGGTCGATCGCTGCCCGCACCACCGTGTCCACCCCGCGCGGCGCCATCCGCTGCACCACCAGGCGCAGCTCGTCGGCGCCGCCGAGGAGCCCGGTCAACTCGGCGTACGCGCGACGCAGTTCCGCCTCGCCTGCGAGGTCGAGCCGGAAGGCGCCGAGGTCGGCCCGGTGGCGCAGGTGGGGCGCCGTGGGTTTGAGGGCGACCGGATAACCAAGCCGCTCGGCGGCCCGGGCGGCGCTGTCCGGGTCCGGCGCGGGCAGCGCGGGCAGCACGCTGATGCCGTAGCGGGCCAGCAGCCGCTGGGCGTCCGGTGCGGAGAGCGCGAAGCTGCGCGGGAGGTGCCGGGGACGTACGCGGCCGGCGGGGGCGGGGCCCGGTGCGGCAGCCCCCGCGGGCCCGGGGGCGCCGTCCGGGCTGGAGGACGGGGCGCCGGTCGCGGTGGCCGGTGCGCCTGTGGTGCGCGGTTCGGGGGCGGTGTCTGGCGCGGCAGTGGCGCCCGGCGCAGGGGCGTCGGCGCGCGCGGCGGGCTGGGCGCCGGCGGTCGGGGGCGAGGCTGCCGCGGAGTCGGCCGGCGCGGCGGCGTCGGTCGCGCCGGTGTCGGTCCCGGCGTCGGCCGGGTTCGCAGGTGCCGGGGCCCTCTGCGCGGGGGCCGGTTCCTGCTGTTCGTGGGCGTGGGCGGCCAGCAGGACGTCGATGTCGGCACCGGCGCCGGCCTCGTCGATGTCGTCGTACTCGGGGACCCGGCCGGGCTCGGCGGCCTGTTGCCGCCAGTGCGCGTACCGCACGGCCTCCGCGAGCGCGCGCACCGCGCGCTCGGCCGCGGGGTAGGCCGGCACCCGACACTCGCCCACCGGGCGCGGTGCGCCGGGCGCCGCCCCGGCTCCCGGGTCGCCAGCGGCCGTCGGGCCGTCGTGGGCCGACGGGCCGTCGTGGGCCTGCGCCGGGG
>NZ_JBLIWA010000089.1:0-6598 GCF_047525675.1 Streptomyces sp. 796.1
GCGGTCGGCCGCGGCCCGTGCCGCGTCGGCCGGTACGCCGTGCGGCGCGCCCGGGATCGGCGTACCGCCCGCGGGGTTCCCGGCACCGGCCGCGCCGTCGGCCGTCGCCTCGCGCGCGGGGTCGGCCGTGGCGTCGGGGTGCTGTGCCTGCTGGTTCGCCGCACCGTCCGCCGGGCCACCGGATGTGGCGCCGTCGGCCTGGTCGGCCGTGCCGCCCGGCGCGTGCTGGGGGTCCGTGCCGTCGGCCGCGGTGTCGCCGCGCGAGCGGTCGGCCTGCGCCGGTACCCGGGGCCCCGGTACGCCGGTGGGCGACGCGAACTGCCCCGTACCGTCCGGCAGTTCACCGTCCCGCGCGGGCGCGGGCCAGGGGATGCGCGCGGCCGGGATGGCACCCGGGGCGCCGCTCGCCTGCGCATCGCCCGTATCCGGCTGACCGTCGGCGCCGGGGTGGGCGCCGGCCGTGACGCCGCCCTGGGCGTTCGCGTCAGGGCCCGCGCTGGCGTTGGTGCGCACGTCGGCGTTGGTGCTGGAGTTGGCGGCGGCTGGGTCGCCGGGGCCAGCCTGGCCCCGGCCCCGTACCGCATCGTTCGGCGCACCGTCCGCGGCCGGGACGGGCCCGGCGGCGAACCCGTCAGCCGACGCGGGGTCAGCCTGGCCCGCCGCGCCCGGCGCGTCCTGCGTGGGCAGCGCACCGGCCGGCTCGGCGGCCTGCTGCTGCGCGGGGTCGGCGGCGCCGGGCTGCGCCGGCGACGCGTCGGCCGGCGCCCGGCCGGCGTTCGCGAGGCCGCCCGCCGCCGAAGCGTCCGCGGCCGACCCTTCCACCACCAGGTCGCCGGATGCCAGGTCGCCGGATGCCAGAGCCTCCGCCGCCGTGCCGTCCGCCACCGCAGGCGCTCCGGCCGGAGCGACACCGGCCGGGTCGTCGCCGGCCAGACCGTCACCGTCCGGCGCGCCGACAGCCGATCCCGCAGCAGTCGTTAGGTCTTCGTCGGTCGCGCCGTCACCGGTCAGGTCTTCGCCGGTCGGGCCACCGACCGCCGCGGCGCGCCCCTCGTGGGCCGGGCCCGCGGCGCCGTGCGCCGCACCGTGCGGATCGTCCGCCGCGGCGCCCTCAGCCAGCGTCCCATCGGCGAACGCACCGGCCGCGCCCTCGTCCGTCGGCGCACCGCCAAGCTCCCCGGCGCCGGGGAGCGGCTCGCCGGGCGTGTCGTGCTGTTCGTCGGTGGTCGGTACGGCGAACCCGACGCCGTCGGTGCCGGTCGCCTGCTGCTGCGGCGCCGCTGGCCACTCCTGGGCCGCGGCCGGCGCACCGGGCCGGCCGGCCGCACCGTCCTGCGCCGCCGGCTGGTCCGTGCGGTGCTGGGCGGCGTCGTCCTGCGGGACCGGGCGCGGCCGGTACGGGGCGACCAACCGGTCGCCCAGCGCGTACGCCTCGGGCGCCTGCAACGACGCCTGCGTGGTGCCGCCGCGCTCGTCCACGCCGGTCAGCGGCCACTGGCCGGTGCTCGCGTCGCCGGCCGGGGGCGTCGGCCACTGCGGGGCACCCTGCGGGTGGTGCGGCTCGTGCGGGCGCGGCCCGTGCGCGTCCTGCCCGGGCAGCGGCACGCCGTGCCCCGCCGGGCCGTCGGCCAGCCCGCCGCCGGGCTGGTCCTGGTCGTACGCCGGGTCGTAATCCGCCCCGTACCCGCCCTGCTCCGGGCCGCCGTAGGGGTGGCCGGGACCGGCCTGCGGGTCCTGCGCCGCCGCCTGCGCGAGGTCGGCGTGCGGCAGTTCGGCGTGCGGCAGGCCCGCACCGGAGGCGTCGGTCTGCGGCAGTCCCGCGTGCGGCGGCTCCGGGCCGTCCGTCGCCGGGTAACCCGGCGTCGCGTACGGGTCGGCGTCGACGCCGTGGCCGTACTCCGCCTCGCCGGGGCCCGCCGGGTAGTCGGGGCCCTCGGAGTACGGGCCGTGGTCGGGCAGTTCGGGGTCGGTCGGCTGCGCGCCCGCCTCGGCCGGTCGGCCCGCGTCGGCGCGGGGGGCGTCCGGGTACGGCGGCAGCCCGTACCGGTAGGCGCTCATCGTGTACTCGCCGGTCTCGTCGAGCCCTTCGTCGCCGACCGTCGGCAGGGTCCACTGGCCGGTCCCGCCGAGTGCGGACGGCACCGGCCACTGGGGCGTCGCCTGCGGGTCGAGCGGCTGGGCCTGCGGGTCGCCGAGGGTGTCCTCGTGCGGCGCGGGCGCGCCCTGGTCGGCGTACGGCTGGCCGTGGCCGAGCGTGTCGCCGCGCCGCGCGCCACCGCCCGCGCCGTAGCCGCTCGGGCCGTGCTCGCCGAGCCGGAACTCGCCCGCCTCGTCGGGCCCGTCGTCGGGCGCGAACGGGATCGACCACTGGCCGGTGGCCTGCGCCTCGGCGCCGGGCGTCGCGTCCTCGCCGCCGGGCAGCGGCCACTGGCCGGTGCCGGTCGGATCGGCGCCGGCACCCGGCGCCAGCGGCGGCGCACCGTGCTGGCCCGCGTAGGGGTCGCCGTGCTGCCCGCCGTGCTGGCCCTGCGGCAGGTCGTACGGGCTGGCGTACGGCTGCCCGCCCTGGCCGTGTTCGCCGTCGGCCGGCTGCTGGGGGTGCCAGTGCGCGCCGGGCGGCGGCGTGTAGCCGGTGCCGGGGGCGGCCAGCGGGTCCCAGCCCTGCGGCAGCGGCGCCGACGGGTCGGCCAACTCGGGCGGGAGCTGCACGAAGGCGGTGCCCTCCGCGTCGTACTCCGGGCTGCTCGGGATCGGCTGCCAGCCGTGGAAGGCCGGGGCGGGCGAGGTGCCGGGCGCCGGGTGTGCCTCGGGCGCGCCGTGCTCCTGCCCGTCCGCGGGGCGCGGCTCGGCCTCGGGTCCGGCCGGGTGGCCGGAACCGCGCGGATGGTGGTCTGCGGTCATGCGAGCGCCCTCCCCAGAGCTCGGCGGGCCAGGATCGCCACCGTACGCCGCAGGTGCAGGGCGGCGGGCGGCAGGGCGGGTGGCGCCCCGCCTGCGTCGTCGGGCGCCGGCGGGTCGGGGATGCAGGCCGCTGCCACGTAGTCGCCGAAGGCGGCGCAGGCGTCGGGGGCGAGTTCGCGCGTGCCGTCCCAGTCGATCAGCGAGGCGACCCAGCCCTCGGCGTCCAACGGGCGCAGCGGCATGGGGGCGACGGCGCCCACCGCGCAGCGCACCTGGCGGCGCGCCGGGTCGAGCACCACGGCGACCGAGGCGACGGCCCGCCCGGGGCCGGTGCGCCCGGTGGCCTTGAGGAAGACCTGCGGCGCGTGCAGCAGCGGCACCCGTACGAAGCCGACCAGCTCGCCCGGTCGCAGCATCTCCACGCCGGCCAACAGGTGGCTGACGGGGACCTGTCGGCTGCCGTCCGGGCCGACGATGACGAGGGTGGCTTCCAGGGCGGCGAGCACGGGCAGCGCGTCGCCGGTGGGCGCGCTGCTGACCACGTTGCCGCCGAGGGTGCCGGCGTTGCGGATCTGCGGCGGGCCCGCGGAGCGCGCCGCGGTGGCCAGCGCCGGGATGAGCGCGGCGAAGTCGGGGCGGCCCATGCGGGCGTGGGTGAGGCCGGCGCCGAGCAGGGCGTGGCCGTCCTGGTACTGCCAGCCGCGGATCTCACTGATCCGGCCGAGGCCGACCAGCGCCGCGGGCCGCAGCAGCCCGGAGTTGACGGCCGCCATCAGATCGGTACCGCCCGCGACGGGCACGGCCGCGGGCACGGCGGTCAACGCCGCCACGGCCTCGTCGAGCGAGCCCGGCAGCGTCACGGTGTGCGCCGCCTGCGGAACGTGCGTGGTCAACCAGATGCCCCTTCCCCGGTCCCCGGTGTCCTGGCTGCTCGCCGTACGGTACGTGCTGACGGCCTGGACGTGGCAACTCTGGCACACATCGCCCGCCCACCGCCGCGAGGGTCCACGAACCGGGGTTCCGCCCCACAGGTGCGCATGGTCCGCTTTGGCCGAACTTCCGGCCGCTCGCCACCTGCTGGCGGTTTGTCCCCCTTCGCGGACCCTGCCGCCGCTCGTACCGTGACACGGGGACCACCGTTCCAGCCCGCCGGAGGGACGCGCTCCGCTTGCCGTGGGACTCACACGATCGGGGGCACGGGCCGCGTCGGCGCGCCCATCGCGGCGAGCGGCGCCGCACCCTCCGGCGCGGGCCGTCCCGCGCGCCGCCGACCGACCGGGCGGCGGCGCCGTCCGTACGGGCGGGTGACGCCCGGGTGACAGCCGGGCGTCCTGCGGGACGACGCCACCCGTCCGCCGCCCCCGACTCCCCGCGCGGGGTTGGCCTCACACGGCGTACGGGGCTCGCGCGCGGCAGACGCTGACGGTGCGGAGCACGGGGCCATCGCACGGAGCACGTTCTGGTCGCGCGCACCACGCGCGCACGCGCGCGCGACCCCGGGGGGTCACGGGCGGCGGGGCCACCGCCCCCGCATCCGCCCGTCCCCGTCAGCCAGCCCTACAGTCAGTCAGTCCTACGCGCCCACGCACGCGCGCGAGGGCCGGCGGGCCACTGCGCCCACCGGCCCCACGTACACGCCCCCACGCCGCCCCGTCGGGGCCCGGCCCGGCACGGCTCGGCTGCCCCGACACGGCGTCCCCACGGCGGCGGAGCGGCACACCCCGCGGCACGCCCTGCGGCACGCCCCCAGCAGTCCGCCCCTAGTCCTTCACCGCACCGCCGAGCCCCGAGACGAGGCGGCGTTGGACGAGGATGAAGAAGATCAGTACCGGGATGGTCATGATCGTGGAGGCCGCCATGATGCCGCCCCAGTCGTTGCCCTCGTCCTTGAAGAACACCAGGAGGGCCATCGGCAGCGTGGAGTTCTCGGTCGCGCTGATGATGAAGGACTTGGCGAACAGGAAGTCGTTCCAGGTGGAGATGAAGGAGAACACACTGGTGGCGATGAGCCCGGGCAGCACCAGCGGGAACAGGATCTGCCACAGGAAGCGGGTGCGGCTCGCCCCGTCCAGGTAGGCGGCCTCCTCCAGCGACTCGGGCACGGCCTTCACGAAGCCGCGCAGCATCCAGATGGCGAACGGCAGCGAGAACGCGATGTGCGGCAGGATCAGCGAGCCCAGCGTGTTGAGCCCGATCCCCGGCACGCTGTCGCCCAGGTCCCGCATGAGGAAGAACATCGGGATGGTCAGCGCCTCGACCGGCACCATCTGCGCCACCAGGAACATGATCAGCACGGTGGTGCGCAGCTTGAACTTGAAGCGGGTGACGGCGGTCGCGGCGAGGAAGGCGATCAGCGCGGACGCGATGACCACGGTGCCGGCGACGATGAGGCTGTTGAGGAAGTAGCGGCCGAAGTCCTGCTGGTCGAAGACGCGTCGGAAGGCGTCGAGCGAGGGGTTGAACGTCCAGGGCCTCGGGTGGGACGACTGCACCTCGTTCGCCGGCTTGAAGGCGGAGAGCACCATCCAGTACAGCGGGAAGGCGACCACCGCGGCGATCAGCAGCGCGGACGCCTCGGCGACCAGCCGCCACGGCCGGCGAATCCGCAACCGCCGGCCGCGCCCGCCGCCGGCACCCTTCCCACCTTTGCCCTTCCCACCTGTGCCCTTGCCCCCTGTGCCCTTCGGGCTGGTTTCCTTGCTGACGGATGCGGTCTGGTCGGTGGCGGCGCCCGCGGACGAGGGGCTCGCGGACGAAACGCTCACAGCTCTTCTCCTTGCCTGCGCAGCAGCCGCAGATAGATCAGCGTGACGGCCAGCAGGATCAGCAGCATGACGATGCCGATCGCGGAGCCGAGGCTGTATTGCGAGGAAGCGAACGCCTTCTGGTACGCGTAGACGTTCAGCACCAGGTTCTGGCCGGCGATGCCGCCGCCGTTGGTCATCACGTAGATCTGCGTGAACACCTTGAAGTCCCAGATGATGGACTGGATGGTGACCACGATGAGGATGGGCCGCAGCATCGGCGCCATGATGCTGCGCCAGGTGCGCCACTGCGAGGCGCCGTCGAGCGACGCGGCTTCCAGCACCTCGCTGGGGATGGCCTTGATGCCCGCGTACACGGTGACCATGACCAGCGGGAACGAGCACCACACGACCTCGAAGAGGACCAGGGCGAAGGCGCTGTAGCGGTCGTAGGTCCAGGAGAAGTCCTCGAAGCCGGACAGGCCGCACCACACCAGCATCTTGTTGATCGGGCCGAAGTCGGGGTCAAAGAGGAAGACCCAGACGGTGGAGCCGGTGATGGCGGGGGTGGCCCAGGCGCCGAGTGCGGCCAGCATCAGCGCGAGCCGGGGCACCGCGCGGATGCGGGTCAGCAGCACGGCCAGCGCACAGCCGACCGCCAGCGTGGAGACCACGCAGACCGCGGCGAAGACCAGGGTGGCGACCAGCACGTCCCAGAACTGGCGGTCGTTGAAGAGTTCGGTGTAGTTGGCGAAGCCCTGGAAGGTGGCCGGCTCGCCGCCGCTGACCTGGGCCTGGGTGTACTCCAGGAACGAGATCAGACCGAGTTGGTAGATCGGGTAGACGAGCAGCGCGGCCATCACCACGAGGGCGGGCGCGAGGTAGAGCCACGGCGTCCAGCGCGAGGCGCCGCGCGCCCCGGGGCCGCCGCGCGCCTTGCCGGGGCGCGCGGC
>NZ_JBLIWA010000009.1:0-175245 GCF_047525675.1 Streptomyces sp. 796.1
CGTCCGCTTCCTCGACATCTGAGTCGGCCCCTCCCCGGCCGCGCGCCGGGGCTCCCCGCCGCCGCCTGAAAGGATCTTGACCAGCAATGGCCGACGAGAACTCCCCCACCACCGAGAACCCCGAGCTCACCCCCGTGGCCGAGGGCGCCGCGATGCGCATCGAGCCCGTCGGGCTCGAAACCGAGATGCAGCGCTCGTACCTCGACTACGCGATGAGCGTGATCGTCTCCCGCGCGCTGCCCGACGTGCGCGACGGCCTCAAGCCGGTGCACCGGCGCGTGCTGTACGCGATGTACGACGGCGGGTACCGGCCCGAGAAGGGCTTCTACAAGTGCGCCCGCGTCGTCGGCGACGTCATGGGTACGTACCACCCGCACGGCGACGCCTCCATCTACGACGCGCTGGTGCGGCTGGCCCAGTCATGGTCGATGCGGCTGCCGCTGGTGGACTCCAACGGCAACTTCGGCTCGCCGGGCAACGACCCGGCCGCGGCCATGCGGTACACCGAGTGCAAGATGGCGCCGCTGGCCATGGAGATGCTCCGGGACATCGACGAGGAGACCGTCGACTTCCAGGACAACTACGACGGCCGTAACCAAGAGCCCACGGTGCTGCCGGCGCGGTTCCCGAACCTGCTGGTCAACGGCTCGGCGGGGATCGCGGTCGGCATGGCGACCAACATTCCGCCGCACAACCTGCGCGAGGTCGCCGAGGGCGCCCAGTGGTGCCTGGCCAACCCCGACGCCACCCCCGAGGAGCTGCTCGACGCGCTCATCGACCGCATCAAGGGCCCGGACTTCCCGACCGGCGCCCTGGTGGTGGGCCGCAAGGGCATCGAGGAGGCGTACCGCACCGGGCGCGGCTCGATCACCATGCGCGCGGTGGTCGAGGTCGAGGAGATCCAGAACCGGCAGTGCCTGGTCGTCACCGAGCTGCCGTACCAGGTCAACCCGGACAACCTGGCGCAGAAGATCGCCGACCTGGTGAAGGACGGCAAGATCGGCGGCATCGCCGACGTACGGGACGAGACCTCCTCGCGCACCGGCCAGCGGCTGGTCATCGTGCTCAAGCGGGACGCGGTCGCCAAGGTCGTCCTCAACAACCTCTACAAGCACACCGACCTCCAGACCAACTTCGGCGCCAACATGCTGGCCCTGGTCGACGGCGTGCCGCGGACCCTCTCGCTGGACGCGTTCATCCGGCACTGGGTCGCCCACCAGGTCGAGGTCATCGTCCGGCGCACCCGCTACCGGCTGCGCAAGGCCGAGGAGCGGGCCCACATCCTGCGCGGTCTACTCAAGGCGCTGGACGCGATCGACGAGGTCATCGCGCTGATCCGGCGCAGCGACACGGTCGAGGTGGCGCGCGAGGGCCTGATGGGGCTGCTCACCATCGACGAGATCCAGGCCAACGCGATCCTGGAGATGCAGCTCCGCCGGCTGGCCGCGCTGGAGCGGCAGAAGATCGTCGCCGAGCACGACGAGCTCCAGGCGAAGATCGACGAGTACAACGCGATCCTGGCCTCGCCGGAGCGCCAGCGGCAGATCATCAGCGAGGAACTGACCGCGCTGGTGGAGAAGTTCGGCGACGACCGGCGCAGCAAGCTGGTGCCCTTCGACGGTGACATGTCCATCGAGGACCTGATCGCCGAGGAGGACATCGTCGTCACGATCACCCGCGGCGGCTACGTCAAGCGGACCAAGACCGAGGACTACCGCTCGCAGAAGCGCGGCGGCAAGGGCGTGCGGGGCACCAAGCTCAAGCAGGACGACATCGTCTCGCACTTCTTCGTCTCCACCACCCACCACTGGCTGCTCTTCTTCACCAACAAGGGCCGGGTCTACCGGGCCAAGGCGTACGAGCTGCCGGACGCCGGGCGGGAGGCGCGCGGCCAGCACGTCGCCAACCTGCTGGCCTTCCAGCCGGACGAGCAGATCGCCCGCATCCTGGCCATCCGGGACTACGAGGCGGCGCCGTACCTGGTGCTGGCCACCAAGGCCGGCCTGGTGAAGAAGACCGCGCTCAAGGACTACGACTCCCCGCGCTCCGGCGGCGTGATCGCCATCAACCTGCGGGAGACCGACGAGGGCGGCGAGGACGAGCTGATCGGCGCCGAGCTGGTCTCGGCCGCGGACGATCTGCTGCTGGTCAGCAAGAAGGCGCAGTCGATCCGGTTCACCGCGACGGACGAGGCGCTGCGCCCGATGGGCCGGGCGACATCCGGCGTGAAGGGCATGAGCTTCCGCGAAGGGGACGAGCTCCTCTCGATGAATGTCGTCCGGGCCGGTACGTTCGTGTTCACCGCCACGGACGGCGGGTACGCCAAGCGGACGGATGTGGATGAATACCGGGTGCAGGGGCGTGGCGGTCTCGGCATCAAGGCGGCCAAGATCGTGGAGGATCGTGGTTCGCTCGTCGGCGCGCTGGTGGTCGAGGAGAGCGACGAGATCCTGGCGATCACGCTCAGTGGCGGTGTGATCCGTACGCGGGTCAACGAGGTCAGGGAGACGGGCCGTGACACCATGGGCGTTCAACTGATCAATCTGGGCAAGCGGGATGCCGTGGTGGGCATCGCGCGCAACGCCGAGGCGGGTCGCGAGGCCGAAGAGGTCGACGACCTGGCCGAGGCGGCCGACGAGGCGGGCCCGGAATCAGCCGAGGGCGAGGCGTCCCCGGCCGGGAGCGATGAGGAGTAAGTCGTGACTGGAGCCACGGGCGCCGCGGGTGCCTGGGCCAGCGGCCCACAGCACCCACCACCGTTTCGGACGGCGCCCGTGGCCCGGTTGCTGACTCCCACAGGGGATCGGCTGACTCCCAGAGGGGAACTGTGACGGACACCCGAGGTGCCAAGCAGGGCTACGAGTCGTTTTCGGCGAGCCCACTGCCCAACGAGCGGCCGGCGGGGCAGCAGCAGTCGCAGCCCTACCATCCGCCGCACGCGTACGCGCCCCCCGCGGGCGAGAGCGGCGCGGCGCCCGCCGGTGGCGGCGGGGCGGGGCAGCCGCCGCAGCAGGCGGTACGCCGCCCGCGCACGCCGGCCGGCGCGCGCACCGTCCCCCGCACCCGCAAGGCGCGGCTGCGGGTGGCGAAGGTCGACCCCTGGTCCGTGATGAAGGTCAGCTTCCTGCTCTCCATCGCGCTGGGGATCTGCACGATCATCGCGGCCTGCGTGCTGTGGATGACGATGGACGCGATGGGCGTCTTCTCCACCGTCGGCGGCACGATCAGCGACGCCACCGAGTCCAACGAGGGCGGCGGCTTCGACCTGGAGTCGTTCCTCTCGCTGCCGCGGGTGCTGATCTTCACCTCGGTCATCGCGGTCATCGACGTGGTGCTCGCGACGGCCCTGGCGACGCTGGGCGCGTTCATCTACAACCTGTCGGCGGGGTTCGTCGGCGGGATCGAGCTGACGTTGGCCGAGGACGAGTAGGACACGGGTGCCGGGCGGCTGCCCGCCTGACATCCGGCTGACACTGGCTGACACCGGCCGGCGCTGCGACTTCCCTGGTGGGGGGCGGGGCGCCGGCCGGTGGTGTGTATGGGCTGTGGGGTGGGTGAGCTGTGGGGTGGGTGGGTGTACGTGGGTGGGTTACGTGGGTGAGTGGGCTCGGGGCTCTGGCGTACGGGTGGGTTGGAGTATGAGGCGTACTTGGTGGGGCGGGGTGGGGGCTTGCGCGGTGTGGGGCGGGAGCTTGCTGCGGTGGTGTTGGCGGCTGGTGGTCCCGGGGCGGCGCGGGGTGGCCTGGGGTGTCGGGCTGGGTGGGCCGTGGGTGTGGGGCGAGGCGTGGAGCAGGGTGGAGGCCGTGCTTGGCGGTGGGGCCGGGTTCGGTGGTCGGGGAATTCCGGCGGAGCCGTGCGTACCGCAGGGGTCGCGCACCCCGCCCTCGATACCGATTTTGGGCCAGGGCCATCGGTGCGCTAATCTTTCGGTGCAGCGCGGGGCTATAGCTCAGACGGTTAGAGCGCTTCCCTGATAAGGAAGAGGCCACAGGTTCAAGTCCTGTTAGCCCCACCGATGCGATCGGCCCGGATGGAGATTCTCCATTCGGGCCGATTCTTTTGTCCACCCACTGAGTTGGGCCCGGGCCTAGGTCACTGATCGGTATCGGTCGGTGTGTATAGTCGGGCGCCAGAAGGTCTCCTACGTCAAGGAAAGACGAGGTCGCGCGGTGAAGAAGCTTCTCCTGGTCGCACTGGCCGCAATCGGCGGGCTCCTCGTGTACCGCCAGATCCAGGCGGATCGCGCCGAGCAGGATCTGTGGACGGAGGCGACCGACTCCGTACCCGCAGGTTCGGGTGTGTGAGTCGCACTAGTCCTCATACGGGGCTTCGATCGCTAGCGGCGGTCGGAGCCCCGTATTTGTCGTATCCGGAATACGGGTTCCGGCCCCGCACTGGGAGCGGCCCGGCGGGATGACGGTTTCGGGCAGTGCGCGGGCCCCCGGGCGGGTACGGTCGGTGCCGGCCGGCTGTCCCGGCGGCCTGGCCGCCTCGGTCGCACCCCGGCTGCCCCGGTCGCGCCCCCACCGCCTGGGCTGCTCCGGCCGCACCCCGGCCACCGTGGGCCACCTCGGCCGTCCGGTCCGTACCAGCCGTCCGGTCCGTACCGGCGGACCTGCCGTACCGATCGGGCAGTGACGGCGGTGTCGGCCGGAGACGGGATTGGTCGGCTCCGTGGCGTCGGTCGTAGACGCGGTGCTGGCCGGAGACGCGGTGCTGGTCGGCGCGCCGAGTACGGTGGCCGCCGGTCGGATCGGGCCGCCGGGTCGGTTCGGATTGGGCAGTGGTGCAGGTCACGGGCGTCGTGGGGCGGGAGCTCCGGGTGGGGGCGGCGGCCGGGCGGTGTTCTTTCACCCCATGTGTTCACAACAGCAAAGATTTGGCTTGCACGAGCAAAAACAGTGCGGGTCACCGCTATGCGAGGAGTGACGTCCGATGAACGACCGCCGCCGCTGGCACCGCATCGGTCTCGTCGCGGCGGCGACGCTGGGTGCGACGGGCCTCGTCAGCGGGCTGACCCCGGGGCCGGCCGGGGCCGCTTCGCGCGCCGACCAGGACGCGTACCGCACCTCGGGACCGGCCATCAAGGGCGGTCTGACCAGTGGCGATGCCCCGCGCCTCGCCATCGGGCAGCCCCGCGTCGACACCATCGGCGCCGGTGAGACCCGCTACTACGCGGTCGAACTCGACAGCACGTCCACCCACTACGTATCGGCGATCGCCATCCCGCCGCGCGGGGCGGAACTCGACGCCTACCAGGACGAAATACGCGTGACGCTGACCCGGCTCGACGGGGGGCGCTGCGATGCGGCGATCGCGGGGGCCGACGCGACGGACGCGGCCCACCCGTTCGGCACCGCGGTGCTGCGGCAGCCGGGACCCGGGGCCTCGTCCCGGTGCGGCGCGGCGGGCCGGCACCTGGTCTCGGTTGCCCGGCCGAAGGGCACCGCATCCGGGGCCAA
The DNA here is from genome assembly GCF_047525675.1 of Streptomyces sp. 796.1. Classification (NCBI taxonomy): domain Bacteria; kingdom Bacillati; phylum Actinomycetota; class Actinomycetes; order Kitasatosporales; family Streptomycetaceae; genus Streptomyces; species Streptomyces sp. 796.1. The sequence goes on from NZ_JBLIWA010000009.1 coordinate 5,463, forward strand.
GCGCTGGTCGATCGAACTGAGCCACCTGCGCGAACCGAAGGTCGTCGCCGGCCCGACCGAGCCGCCGGACAAGGGGAGTTGGAGCACGGACGAACCCATTCCGCGCTCCGACCGGCCCCGCCCGCGCAGCGGCGGAACCGGGTTCAACGACGCCGCGGAGCTGGCCCCGGGTGCCTGGCAGGACACCATCGCCCCAGGTCAGACGCGGTTCTTCAAGGTGCCGGTGAGCTGGGGCCAACAACTGCTGACCAGCGTCGAGGTACCGGCCCCCGCGGGCTCGTCGGGCCGCTCGACCGGCAGCGAAGGCTTCCTCCGCGACGCGCTCGGCATGTCCGTCTACAACCCCGGCCACGCGCTGCTGGCCACGAACCACTTCGTCCCGTACAAGGGCCACCCGACGTCGTCCCAGATCTCCACCGCCCCCATCGCGTACGGCAACCGCAAGGAACGCTCGCAGGCCGCGGTGCGCGCGGCGAGCATCGCCGGCTGGTACTACGTCGCGGTCTCGCTCAACCCCGCCATGGAGCGCTACTTCAAGGACGGGGCGCCGGTGACCGTGCGGGTACGGCTGGCGGGCGAGCGCGGGGCGGGGCCGCAGTACGAGGGCAGGCCGGGCCCGGGCGGCTTCGGCATCGAAGGCCGGCCGTCGGACGTCGTGCCCGGGCCCGCGGCGACCGGAGCGGGTGGCGACGGCACGGGGCTGCGTCCGGTCGCCTACGGCGGATTCGGGCTCGGCACCGCGCTGTTGGTCTGGCTCGGCACGTGGAAACTGGCTGCTCGCCGCCGTGCGACGTCGTGAGCGGGTGGGGTTGGACTTTTTGCGGTTGGGGTGCGGTTGGGGTGCGGTTGGTTGCCGGGGACGGGGGCGTCGCGGGGTTGCGTGAGTGCTGCGGGGTGTCGCCGGGCGTCGGCCCGTACGGCGGGGGTTCGCGTTCCGCTGAGCTGAGCCGGGTTGAGCTGAGTCGCGTTGGGCTGGGCCGAGCCGAGCTGAGCGTAGTGGCGTACGGCTTGGGCGCGGGCGGAGCGGGTGGTGTCAGCCGGTGAGGAACGCCCAGACACCGACGGCGTAGCAGACCGCAGCGGCAACCAGGATGGCGAGCGTGACGGTGCGCGAGGGGCCGGTGTGGCGCGACGGGGCGGGGGTGGCGGGGGTGGCGGGGGCCGGGGCGGCGGGCGTCGCCACGGCGAACACCGCGGTGGTCGCATCGCTCCCGACAGCGGGCGGCAACGGCCCGGCCACGGCACCCGCCTCGGGCTGAGCGGGTATGACCCCGGGCGCCTCCGCGGCTGCCGACGCATCACCAGTGGGGTGCCCTCCTGTTGCCTCTGCCGTCCCTGTTTCCGCTGGTGAGGGGGTGGTTGGCGGCTGTGGGGACTGGGCGTCAGGGGTGCCTGCGGAGGTGGGGGGCGGTACGGGTACGCCGGGAGCGACGCGGGTGGTTGAGGTGCCGTTGGTGGCTGTGGTGGCTGTGGTGGCTGTGGTGGGGGCGGTGGTCGTGGGTGGGGATGCCTGCGGCGCGGACGGTGGTGCGGCCGTGGGCGGGGCGGGCGTTGGGGTCGGCGTCGGGGTGTGCGGCCCGTACGGCGGGAGCGGCGAACCCGGTGCGTGGCCCGGCGTGGCACCGTTCTGGTTGCCGTACAACTGCGCGGTCGGATACGGCCTGGTGGGCGGTGTCGGAGTGGTGTGCGGGCCGGGCGGATAGCCGTATGCGCCCCCTTGGTACGGCGGTTGCGGGGCCGTGGCACCTGGCGGTCGGGGTACGGGCGTGGCCCCGCCCGGCGTGGTCGGTGGCGCGACGGGGCTGGCCGTCGGCGTCGCCTCGAACGGCGAGGCACCGGCCGACGTCGGCACCGCGGGTGACGCGGGCATCGCTGCTGGGGCAGGTGGGGTGGGTGTGGGGGCGTCGGGTGCCCAGGGGGTGGCCACGTTTTGCAGGGTGGCGGGGGGTGAGGTCGGCGCCGGGTGTGCTGGTGGGGCGAGTGGGGTGGGTGTGGGCGTGGGGTCGAGTGCCCAGGGCTGTGGGGTGGCGCGCGGCGGCGTGGGGTCGGGTGTGGGCTGCGGGTTTCCACCCGGCTGGGGCTGGGGCTGGGATTGGGGCTGAGGGGGGGACTGGTGGGCCGGGTGTGGGAGTTGGCCCGCTCGTGGGATGGGGCTGGGTGGGGTGGGGTGCGGCCAGGTGGTTGGGGGTGCTGGGTGGATGGGGCTGGGCTGTGATGCGGAGGGGTGGTGCGGGGGCGCTTGGTGGGGCGAGGCGGGCTGTGGTTCGGCAGGGCGGGGCGGAGTGGTGAGGTCAGGTGCGGGTTGGGGTGGGGCGAGGGGGAAGCTGCCCGTCTGTGACATGGCCGGCTCGGCTCCGGTCGCCGTCGGTGGGCCAGGCAGGGACCCGGTGTCCACCTCGGGCCCGGCCGGCCCGTACCCAGCCGCGCCGGCCGGCCCGGCCGGTGACCAACCATCGTTCGCCCCCGGAGCCGGAGCCGCGCCAACGCCGGAGGCCGCCCCAGCGCTGGATATCGCCCCAGCGTCGGGCACAGCCCCGTACACCGCCCCAGCCCCCTGCGCAGCACCCGGCCCCTGCGTACCAGCGTCAGCCGCCGACACAGCCCCGCCCGTACCTGCTGCCGCGCCCGCTCCCAGCCCGGTCACGGGCCCCGCCCCGGCGTACGGCCCGGACGCCCCGCCCCCCGGCGCCCCGACAACACCGCCGACGCCGCTGATGCCGCCGATGCCCCCGATGCCGGGCTCGGACCGCGCAGCGTGCGGTGTGGCCGTGACGGGCGGCTGACCGCCGGTGCCGGTGCCGGTGCCGGTGCCGGTGCTAGCGCTGGTGCCGGTCGGCGGTCCTGCGGGTGACTGGTGCGGCCCCGGTGGCTGCCGTGGGTGAACCGATGGCGTGCCGGAGGGGTCCGCACCCACCGGTTGCTGCGTGCCGGCCGGTGGTGCGCCCGCTGGTTGCGCGTCGGGCTGCTGCTGTACGCCCCGCGGCGGGGTCCCGGGCGCCGCGCCGGCCGGCCGTGCCGGGCCCTGCCAGGAGCCCTGCGGGAGCCCGTACCAAGAATCGGTCCTCGTCTGCGTACCCGTCGGGTCCGCCCCCGTGAGGCGCGCGTCATCGGCACCGGAGCCGCTGGCGTAGGGGGCTCGCGCGTATGAGCCCGGGGCGTACGGATCGATCTCGTACGCGCCGGACGCCTGCGTACCGGGTGCCTGTGGGTCACCGGGACGCGCGCCCGAGGGGTGCTCGGCTCGGCCCGGCACGTGCTCGACCGGGGCGGTCGGGAACGGGGCGGTCGGAAGCGGGGACGGCTGCCCGGTGTGGCCGGGCGTCGCCGGCCGTCCGCCGGGCACGGCCCCCGTCGCCGGGGCACGACCGGGCCCGGGCGCCGAGCCCCGGCCCGGCTCCGGCAGCGGCCCGGCGGCCGACTCCGCGCCCTGCACGGGCGCTCCGGGGCTGGCGCCCGGCCCACTGCCGCCAGCGGGCCCCGGGCCGTCCGCCGCATTTCCCTCTCCACTCCGGCCAGTCACCGCGGCCCGAGCGCCACCGCTCTCCGGGCCGCCTTCCGGACCCGTTTCCGGTCCGGCTGGTGGTCCAGCCGGCGGGCCAGCCGCCGCACTCCCGCCGGCCGGGCCGTCTTCCCGCGCCGTACTGCCGGCCCCGGCCGCCGTCGGCCCGCCGGCCGGCTCGGTCGCGCTCGGCGTCGCGTCGTCCGGCCGGGGCGTCTGCGGCGTCTGCGGTGCCGCACCGCCGGGACCGCCGCTGTCGTGCCGGGCGCCGCCCGGGTAGGCGCCGGCCGGGTAGGGCCCCGTGGCGTACGGGCCGGTCGCATACGTCTCGGTCGCGTCCGGTGGGGCCGGCCGGTCGTAGGCCCCGTACGCGTCGTACGCCTCCGCCAGCGCGAGCGGGTCCGTGCGCTGGGCCAGCCGGGCCGCGCGGGGCCGCGGGGCGGGGGCGGTCGGCCCGGTCGGCCCGAACCCCGGTGGCAGCGGGCCGAGGTGGTCAAAGACCTCGACCACCTCGTCGTCGATACCCGGCTCCGGCAGCAGCTCGGCCGCGGAGAGAAGAGCCTTCCGTGCTCCGTTGGCGCTGCGGAACCGGGCCTCGGGGTCGGGGTGTAGAAGATTGGCTATCACCTGCCAGAGCGGTTCCGGAATGCCGTCGGGCGCATTCGGAACACCATGTGCCGTAAAGCGTTCGATGAGCGCTTCCGCATCCGGCTTGTGGCCGCTGAGGAGATAGAGCGCCACCAGCCCCACCGTGAACAGATCGGCGGGAAAATCAGGTTCGGCACCGAGGATTTGCTCCGGCGCGAAATAACCGGGCGTGCCCACCACGAAGTTGGTGTCCGTCAGCCGTGGTTCGCCCTTGGTCATGGCGATGCCGAAATCCGAAAGACGTACGTGCGGCCGACCCGTACCCGTCGCTTCCAACAGTACGTTCGCGGGCTTGATGTCGCGGTGCACCACCCCCTCCGCGTGCACGGCCGCGACACCGGAGAGCAACTGGTCGAGCAGGACGCAGACGTACGACGCCGGCAGCGGCCCGTAGTCCCCGATGAGGTGCGCGAGCGAACCCCCGCCCACCAGGTCCATGGTGAACAGCACCTTGTCGTCGTCCGCCGCCCAACTCGCCGGAGCCAACACATGCGGGTGGTCGATCCGCAGGGCCTGCTCGCGAACGAATCTCAACAAGGTGTGGGCATCGCTCTGTTGGAGCACCTTGGCCGCGACGTAACGCGACCTACGGTGGTCCCAGGCGCGCCAGACCGCGCCGACCCCGCCGCGGCCGATCGGATCGACCAACTCGTACCGACCAGCGAAGATCTCACCCATCGTGCCCCGACCGTCCACTCGCCCATCGACTCGACTACCTCGAACCGACTTCTCGAACCGCCACTTCGACCCGACACTGCGACCTGCCCGCCGCCCACCGGCCCGCCGCCCCGGGAACGGGCCCGCCCGCACCGGAACCTGCTCGCTCCGCCGCGCCCCCACACCTGCCCCACCACGCCCGGGCCCAACTCACCGCCGACCCGATCACGACCGCCCGAGCCGACCGCCGCCACCCCACCGAGCCCGCCCGGTCCCGCCCACCGGCGCGGCCCGCAGCCACGAGGCACGGCACGGTCCGGCTCGACGTAGCGGCCGTCCGACCGCTGGGGCGCGGTCTCAGCCCTGGTGCGACTCGTAGTGCGCGACGGCGTCCGCGGTACGGCCCGCGCCGTACACCCGGAGAAACTCTGCCAGTTCGGGGTGGGTCGAGGTGAGCGAGTCCGCCGCATCGATGATGTCACCGGCCGCCGCCACCGATCGCAACAGCGACTGGATCTCCCGCACGACGCGCCGCACGGTGGGGGCGCCGCTGCTGGTCGTGGTCTGCGCCGTGTTGTTCAACACCGAACCTCCGGCCGACTTCTTGATCTCCTCCATTCGCTCGGCGGCCTCGCCCGCGCTGACCCGTCCGTCCGCGACCTGGCTGGAGAGCTCCTGCAGGGCCTGCACCCGCTGCACCACGGCCGGGTTACCGATCTTGGCCCGTTGCCCGCTCATGAGCTGCGACAACATCGGAGCCGAGAGCCCGAGGACGGAGGCTAGGCGGGCCTGGTTCAACCCAAGATCGTCGATCAGCCGACGGAAGAGTGCGCCCAGCGGTTCCCCATACCAACTCCGTTGCAGCTCTCGTGCGCGGGCGGTGGCGTCCTGCTGTGCTGCGTCCATCTCGCTCTCCCCTTCGCTGCCGCGAATCTTGCGTGGCATCCTACGGAGACCGGTACGTACGAGCGATACCCGGTCGGGAAAGCTATCGGGTAACAGGTATCCTGATCTCGAAGGGGCCTTAGCTCAGTTGGTAGAGCGCCGTCTTTGCATGGCGGATGTCAGGAGTTCGACTCTCCTAGGCTCCACTCGAAGAAAGCCCTCTGAACTGCGGAAACGTGGATCAGGGGGCTCGTTGTGTGGCCGAGTGCAGCGCCGAGTGGGCCCCGGCCCGAGCGGGCGGCTCCACTGATCATCGACCCCGGATCGGCGACGGGAGCGGACGACCGCCCGGGCGCCCTTCTCGTACGGACTGCGTTTTCCGTAGGGCCCCGTCGATGGCGGCACTGTCACCGGGCGGCGTGCCGGGATATTGCGGGTATCTCCACCGAGACACGGAGCCCACCGGTGGGGCGCGGAGTGAGGACGAGTTTTCCGTCGTGCGCCCGGGTGATGGTCTTCACGATGGCCAGCCCCAGACCGACGCCTGCCTGATCGCTGTGGATGCGCTCGGTGCCGCGCCGGAAGGGCTCGGTGAGGGACGAGACCAGTTCTGGGCTGAGTTGCTCGCCGGTGTTTTCGACCGTGAGCACCACGCTCTTGCTCCGCAGGCCGGTGTGGACCCGTACATAGCCGTGCTCCGGGAGGTTGTGGACGATCGCGTTCTGTATGAGGTTCGTGGTCAGTTGCAGGAGGAGTGGCGGTGATCCGGCCAGATGGGCGATGTCTCCGCTGGTGATCAGAGCGACACCGTGCTTTTCGGCGAGCGGCAGCAGGGTTTCGGTGGCTTCCTCCGTGAGGAGCGATAGGTCGACGCGTTCGCGGGTGAAGGACCGACGGTCAGCACGGCTGAGTAGGAGCAGGGCTTCAGTGAGGTCGATGGCTCGGGTGTTCACCGTGTGGAGGCGGTCGACGAGCGCGGAGACGTCCAGGTGCGGGTCGGTGCGGGCCACATCGAGCAGCGCCTTGGAGATCGCCAGCGGGGTGCGCAACTCATGCGAGGCATTGGCGGCGAATCTCCGCTGCTCGGCGACGTGTGCTTCAAGCCGGGTGAGCATTCCGTCGAAGGCGTCGGCGAGTTCGCGGAACTCGTCCTCGCGGCCCGGGAGCCTGATCCGGTGGTCGAGTGAGCCGTTCGTGGCCATGCGCGTGGCATGGGTGATGCGGGTCAGCGGGGCGAGCATGCGCCCGGCGAGGAGCCATCCCCCCACCAGGCCGAACACCAGCAGGAAGCCCAGGACCGCAGCCGCGGCTGACGCGAAGTCGCGCAGCAGGAACGAGCGGACCAGCACCCCTCCGTCAACGCTCGTATAGGCGGGCAGATGGCGGAGGACGAAGACCCACATCACCGCGAGCAGAAGGAAGCCCGCGACCATGAGGAACCCGGTGTAGCTGAGGGTGAGTTTGAGGCGGACGCTCAGCCCGGGCTTCCTAGACACGGGTTCTCTCTCCGCTGTTGCCTGGGTCGGGCGCGGTGTCGATGCGGTATCCGACGCCCGGGACGGTGGCGATAACCCAGGGTTCGCCGAGGCGTTTGCGCAGCGCGGAGACCGTGATGCGCACCGCGTTGGTGAACTGGTTAGCGTTCTCATCCCAGGCACGCTCCAGGAGTTCTTCGGCACTGACGACACCTCCTTCGGCGGCGATGAGGACTTCGAGCACGGCGAACTGCTTACGGGTGAGTGCGACGTAGCGACCGTCCCGGTAGACCTCGCGACGGAACGGGTCGAGCCGCAGGCCAGCGATCTCCCTTACAGGCGGCCTGACATGGGCGCGCCGGCGGTCCAGGGCCCTGAGCCTGAGCACCAGTTCCTGCATCTCGAACGGCTTGGTGAGGTAGTCGTCCGCACCGAGCCCGAACCCGGACGCCTTGTCGTCGAGACGGTCCGCTGCGGTCAGCATCAGGATGGGCATGCCGCTGCCCGAGGCGACGACGCGCTTGGCGATCTCGTCACCTGAGGGGCCGGGGATGTCTCGGTCCAGCACCGCTATGTCGTAGCTGTTGATGCTGAGGAGTTCCAGAGCGGTGTTACCGTCCCCGGCGGTGTCCGCAGCGATTGCTTCCAGACGCAGACCATCGCGGATGGCCTCGGCCATGTAGGGCTCGTCCTCGACGACTAAAACACGCATGGTGATAAGGCTAGGAGGCGGCGCATATCGTTGGCGTATCGAAATCCTCATACGTGGTGGGAACGTCGCCTCGCCTTGACTTGTGGCATGATGCGCCCCCTCCTCAGCACGCCCGGTGCCTCAGAGCTCTCGGCCGCCGCGATCCGCGGTCGTACGGAGCCGGTGGCCCAGCTTCAAGTACGCGGCGGTGGCCGGCCGCCCACGCTCGCCTCGCACGGTGATCGGGGTACGGCCTCGGGTTCGGCCGACCGGCGAAAGGCGTCGATAGCCGGTGGTACGGGTCTCGGCAGGCCCTCGGTCTTTGAGCGACCGGAGACCTCCGCCCCGTAGTACCCCCCATGGAGAAGTCGACCAGGCTTGTCGTCGCTGCCGCCCCACTGCTGGCGAGAGGGGCGAAAGCGGCCGGCAGCGGCGCGGTGCCGGGCCGCGACTACGGCTCACACTCAAGAACCAGCAACGTGCCAGGAGCTGGACCGGGCAGCGGTCGAGGTCCGAAGGCACCAGTGGGGCCGTCAGAGGCTGCTGCGTTGCCCGACATCGGGTCTGGTGAGCAGTCCGTGAGCCTCGGGGCCGAACATATCGTGGACGTATCGAAAAGCAGATACGCGCCGGCAACACCGCGCCGTATTGACTGAAGCCATGTCCCACAGCGAACGAGCACGCGAATCCGTCCCGCTGCCGTCGGCACAGCCATCGATGCCCCTGCCCCCCGCGGTCGGCAGGGGGGTGGGGGCGCGGCTGACCGTCCAGCCGATCAGTGCTGCCGAGCACCTCGCGTTCGTGCGGGCCCAGCGGTCGGTCAGCTTCCTCCAAACGCCGGCGTGGGCCCGTGTGAAGGTGGAGTGGCGCAGCGAGTCCCTCGGCTGGTTCGCCGGAGGGCAACTGGTGGGCGCCGGGCTCGTCCTGCACCGCCCGGTGCCGCGGCTCGACCGCTTCACGCTGGCCTATCTGCCCGATGGCCCGGTCATCGACTGGACCGGAGAGCTCGGTGCGTGGCTCAACCCGCTGGCCGCCTATCTGAAGGCACATGGCGCCTTTGCGATCAGGATTGGCCCGCCGGTGTCCACGGACACCTGGACCGCCGCCCAAGTCAAGGAGGGCATAGCCGATCCGAGAGTTCAGCGGCTGACCGGGCTGCGGAGCGACTGGTCCGACCCGGTGGGCGCCCGGGTGACCAGTTGGCTCAGGGGCACGGGCTGGCGGCCCCAGAGCCCCCAGGACGGCTTCGGGGTCGGACACCCGCAGTTCAGGTACGAGGTCCCGCTAGCCGACCGCACCGAAGACGACGTGCTCAAGGCCATGAACCAACAGTGGCGCCGCAACATCAAGAAGGCGGCCAAGGAAGGCGTCGAAGTCACGGTCGGCGACGACCTGCGGGCCTTCCATGATCTCTACGTCCACACAGCCGAGCGCGATCACTTCACACCGCGACCGCTGCCCTACTTCGAGACCATGTTCGCCGCGCTGAGCGCAGAGGCACCCGAGCGGATCAAGCTCTATCTCGCCCATCACCAAGGGGACTTGGTCGCCGCCACCATCCTGGTCCGGGTGGGTGCCCATGCCTGGTATTCCTATGGCGCCTCCTCCACCGAGAAGCGTGAGGTGCGCGGCTCCAACGCCTGTCAGTGGGCGATGATCAGCGACTCGCTGGCGGCCGGCTGCGATGTCTACGACCTGCGCGGCATCACCCCCACCCTCGATGCCGACGACGCGCACGTGGGACTGATCCAGTTCAAGGTCGGCACGGGCGGCCAGGCGGTGCGGTATGTGGGCGAGTGGGACCTTCCGCTGCGGCCGATGGTCTACCGGGCCTTCGACCTCTATATGCAACGACGTGCCCGGTCGGCCGCTTCCTGATCCGGCGCCCCGGCCTGCCGCCCGAAGAGAGGAATCGGTGGGCAGGTGCAGACCGTCGATCAGGGTGGGCCGCAGTTGCGCGGGTACGGCCCACCACCAGGCGCCGGGGCGGGGCCGCGCGGCGCGATCAATGGCTACGGCTACGGCCCGGTATCCGGCCGATGCCCACGGGCCCCGGATCGGCGACTCATCCGAGCGCTGAGGCGACGGTGTCCAGGCCGGCTCCGCGGGACGCCTTGACGAGTACGACGTCACCGGCGGTGAGGTGGCCGCGCAGCCAGTCGACGGTAGCGTCGTTGTCGGGCAGGACCACCGCCCGCGCGCCCGCACCCTCAGCTATCGCCCGGGCGGTCTCACCGACGGTGGCCACCACATCGGCCCGCGCAGCTGCGTACGCACCGATGGCCCGGTGTTCGGCCTCGCTGTCGTCACCGAGCTCAAGCATCTCGCCCAGGACGGCGATACGGCGTCCGCCAGCGATTGCCGCCAGCGTGTCCAGGGCGGCGCGGGTCGAGTCGGGGTTGGCGTTGTAGGAGTCGTTGACCAAGGTCGCGCCACCGGCCAGGTCGCGTAGCTCCAGCCGCCACTTCGACAGTGAAGCCGTCGGTAACGCAGCCGCGGCCCGGTCCAGGGGGACGCCGGCCACCAATCCGGCCGCGGTGGCGGCCGATGCGTTGAGTGCCTGATGGGCGCCGACGACCGGAAGGGTGAGCCGAGCCGAGCCGGCGGTCGTGCGCAGCGTGAACGACGGCCGGCCGAGCGGATCGAGCGTCAGGTCAGCCGCGCGCACATCGGCGTGGGCCGCCCGGCCGAAGGTCAACACGGGGCCCTCGGTGAGGGAACGCATCGCAGCTACCCGCGGATCGTCAGCGTTGAGCACGGCGATGCCGCCAGGAGCCAGCCCCTGCACCAACTCGCCCTTGGTCTTGGCAATGGCCGCGCGCGACCCGAACTCACCGATGTGGGCCTGGCCGACGTTGGTCACCACGGCGATGTCGGGCGCGACCAGGCCGGTGAGCTCGGCTATGTCGCCGACGTTGCGGGCCCCCATTTCCACGACGAGGAACCGGGTGGTGGCGCTGGCCCGCAACAGGGTGAGCGGCACCCCGAGCCCGTTGTTGAGCGTGCCGAGCGTCGCGACCGTCGGCTCGGTGCTCGCCAACACGGCGGCCAACAGGTCCTTGGTGCCGGTCTTGCCCTGGGACCCGGTCACCGCCACCACGGTCAGACCGTCCCGCAGGTGGCCAACGACGTGCACGGCGAGCGCCTGTAGTGCGGCCCTGGTATCGGCGACGACGACGGTGGGCAGGGCGGTCGGCCGCGAGCCGAGCACGGCCACCGCGCCGGACCGACCTGCCTGCTCCGCGAAGTCATGGCCGTCGACGCGCTCACCGGCGAAGGCGACGAAGAGGCCGCCCGGCTCGGCCTGCCGGCCGTCGAGCACGGCCGGCGCGGTCACCGTCACGGAACCGTCGCCCACGACCTCGCCGCCGACGATCTCGGATATCTCGCCGAGGCTGAGCGGGATCATGACAGGGCGGCGCAGGAATCGCAGCGCGGGAGCGGGCCGGCGGGGCAGTGGCTGACGGTGAGGGCGGAGGCTTCTCTGCTGAAGGTCATGGCTCCAGTGAAGACGGCCTGGTATATCGCCGACGTATCGAAAACACCATACGCTCCGGCAACATCGCGCTGCCTTCAATGGAGGCATGACCCACAGCAAACCGGCTCCCATCACCATCTACGGGTGCGGCCCTGATGAGGCCGCTTTGTTCCGAGCGATGGCACCTCGTTTCGACGTGATGCCGATCATCACCGAAGTACCGGTATCCGAAGCCACGATCGAGCTGGCAGCCGAAAGCCGCTGCATCAGCGTCGGCCACAAGACCCGCATCAGTAACGAAACCCTGCTGGCGCTGGGCCAGGTTGGCGTGGAGTACGTCTCCACGCGGAGCGTCGGCTGTAACCACATCGATGTCGAGTACGCGAAGGAAGTAGGCATCACCGTAGGCAATATCGCCTACTCGCCGGACAGCGTGGCCGATTACACGCTGATGCTGATGTTGATGGCAGTGCGTCAGGCGAAAGCCATCATCCGGCGGACGGACGAGCACGATTACCGACTGGGTGATGTGCGGGGGAAGGAGCTGCGTGACCTGACCGTCGGCGTGGTCGGAGTGGGGCGCATCGGCATAGCGGTCATGGACAGATTGAGGGGATTCGGCTGTCGCATCCTGGCCCACGACAACCGCCCCAAGACCGCGGCTCACTATGTCCCTCTCGATGAACTCCTCCGGCAGAGCGACATCGTGACGCTCCATACGCCGCTCCATACCGAAACACACCATCTGCTGAATCGGCAGCGCCTGGAACGGATGAAGCACGGCGCGCTGATCGTCAACACCGGGCGTGGTGCGCTGATCGATACCGAAGCCCTGGTGCAGGCACTCGAAGACGGCAGGTTGGGCGGTGCGGCCCTGGACGTCCTAGAAGGGGAAGAAGGCATTTTCTACGCCGACTTCCGGGGCCGGCCCATGGGAAACAAGTCGCTTGCGCGACTACAAGAGTTCCCCCATGTGCTCATCAGCCCCCACACCGCCTACTACACGGATCACGCCCTGCGCGACACCGTGGAGAACTCTCTCATCAACTGCGTAAACTTCGAAAGCAGGAACCAGCATGGATAAGGTGAAGATCGGGATTATCTTCGGAGGTCGTTCCGAAGAGCATTTCGTCTCGGTGAAGTCGGCGCGTGAGGTCGCACGGAGTCTCGACGCCGAGAAATACGAACCCTTCTACCTCGGTATCACGAAGACCGGCGCCTGGCAGCTCTGCGAGGGACCCGAAGGGGACTGGGAGAGTGGCAACTGCCGCCCGGCCGTGCTGGTGCCGGACAGCAGTGTGCACGGGCTGCTCGTTCAGGAGCAGGGACGATACGAAACGGTCCGACTGGACGTCGTGCTGCCCGTACTCCACGGCACGCTCGGCGAAGACGGTGCGATGCAGGGCCTGCTGGAGCTCTCCGGGATTCCCTACGTCGGCTGCGACGTCCAGAGTTCCGTCCTGTGCATGGATAAATCCCTCTCCTATCTCGTTGCCAGAAGCGCGGGCATCGCAACGCCGAACTTCTGGACCTTCCTGGCGGGCGATAAGATCGACCCCGACGAGTTCACCTACCCGGTCTTCGTGAAGCCGGCGCGTTCGGGATCGGCCTTCGGGGTCACCAAGGTCTCCCGAAAGGAAGAACTGCTGGATGCGGTGGAATCCGCCGGGCAGTACGACACGAAGATCCTCGTCGAAGAGGCCGTCGTGGGCAGCGAGATCGGATGCGCCATCCTCGGCGAAGGACCGGATCTGATCGCGGGTGAACTGGATCGGATTGCGCTCTCGCACGGGTTCTTCAGGATTCACCAGGAGGACCAGCCGGAGACCGGTTCTGAAAATTCGATGGCCGTCGTCCCCGCCGACATACCAGACGCATCGCGACGACGCGTCGAGGAAGCCGCGAAGGCCGTTTACCACGCCCTGGGATGCAAGGGCCTTTCGCGAGTGGACATGTTCCTCAAGGAAGACGGCGACGTGGTGCTCAACGAGGTCAACACGCTGCCCGGCCTCACCTCGTACAGCCGGTACCCGAGGATGATGGCCGCCGCCGGCTGGTCCATGACCGAAGTGATTGACCGGGCAGTGACACTGGCTTTGGCGGGAGAAGGCCGATGAGGGACGACTTCGTCTACGTGGACGACCTCGTACACGGCATACGCTGGGATGCCAAGTACGCCACCTGGGATAACTTCACCGGGAAACCGGTGGACGGCTATCTGGTGAATCGCGTGGTCGGTACGAAGGCCCTGTGCTCTGCCCTGCAAAGCGCACGGGCGAAGGCTGAATCCCTTGGCTTCGGGCTCCTGCTGTGGGACGGATACCGCCCGCAGCGCGCGGTCGACTGCTTTATGCGCTGGTCGCAGCAGCCCGAGGACGGGCGGACCAAGTCACGGAACTATCCGAATATCGACCGGGCTGAAATGTTCGAAAAGGGTTACGTGGCCGCGAAGTCGGGCCATAGCCGGGGCAGTACGGTTGACCTCACCCTTTTCGACCTCGCCACGGGCGAACTCGTGCCCATGGGCGGTGGTCATGACCTCATGGATGTCATATCCCATCACGGCGCTTCTGGGATCACCCAAGCCGAGGCGCGGAATCGTCGGCATCTTCGTTCCGTCATGGAGGACTGTGGCTTCGGGGCGTACGACTGCGAGTGGTGGCATTACACACTCAAAGACGAACCGTACCCGGATACCTATTTCGACTTCCCGCTCACCTAGCCGAGGCGTCCGGGCCGGTGAACGTCAGCCGCTGGTGTCACTCCCGGGCGCCGCGGATGGTGAGGGCGGTGTCGAGGCCAGGCCCGGGGCCGGCAGCGCGGTCGGGGCGGCGCCGGTGTGATGACGGCCAGGGTGCTGCGGGCCTCACGGCGCAGAGATTCGGTCCGAGCGAAGGTGGCTGTGAGAGCTAAGACGGAGATGGTCCCTCCGTACGAGGCGACGCCTATAGCCGACAGGAGCCCGACCAGCATCGGGCACGCACCTTTCTCCCCCCAGTGAGACAGTGCCCGACGGTGTCGCATGTCGGGGTGCGTACCCCAAACGGTAACCGAGAGCCCAAGGAATGGGCCAGCAAGCAGGGTTGGAGGGACGAGGAGAGTGCGACGGACGGCATGTGACCCGGGCAGTAGATGGATGGTGGGGGCCGCGCGGAGGGCAGCACACGGTACGGGGTTGGGCAGCGCCCCGTACGCCGCCATCTGCCCGGCGCGCCGCACGGACATCCTGCCCGCTCTGCTTCGCCTGCCTGCGCGGCTCACTCGGTCCGCGCGGTTGGCAGCAGGGCGCGGCGGCGGCCGGTGGCCTTCCGCCAGGCGGCCGGCCCGCCGGTGTGGAACCCGCTACCCCACGGAGGTGAGCGCGGCCACCGGCTCCGGAATCGGTGCCCGGCGGGCCGGGAGGCCCGTCACCGCCTGCCCGGCAGACAGCGCTGCCCCGCCCGGTGCCCATCTCGGCGTGAACCCCTCCGGCCCACATTCCGCCAGCTCGGAGACGCTCACCCCGAGGCAGTTCGGGGGCGGCCCTGCCACGGGTGCTGGGCGCGGGCGGCCCGGCGACCGGTGCCACCCCGCGCGCGGAGGTCCTTCAGAAAGAGGGGGTCGCTCGCCGTGGGGAGCTCCGGGTCGGCGGGGGCACGTGCACGCGGGCCAGGGCGCGCGAGGCACGTGGGGTGGTTGGGGGCTTGGGCTACGCCTTGTCGTCCTTCTTGTCGTTGGCATCTGCCTGCTTCGCCTTGACGTCAGGTGCAAGGTCGTCCTGGGCATCGCCGTCCACGGCCATCAGCGGCGGGCGGTCGTCGGCGTCGGCTGCGGCCGGAGGTTCGACCAGCCAGTCAGGGTTGGCCTGCTTGTCCCACCACTTCCAGGCCGCATACGCACCACCGGTCAGCAGGCCCAGTACGACGATGCGCTTGGCGACCTTGCCGCGCCTGGCTCGGCGGCGCTGGGTGCGGTGCAGGTGTTCGACGTCGGCCGCGGTGATCTGGCCGCGCAGCGCCGCCAGTGCGGCACCGCCACGGGCTGCGGCCTCGTCCCGTACGGGGCCGGCGGCGGCGCGGGCGTCGGCCAGCGCGCTCTCCACGCGCGGGGACGCGTAGTCCGCGGCGTGCCGTGCGGCCCGGCGGGTGCGCTCGGCGGCACGGTGGGCGGCTTGGTCCACGGCGGGCGGGACGGCGCCGCGCGCGTGTTCGATGCGGGGGGCGAGGTGGTTCCGGTACTGGTCACCGGCGGTCGTACGGGCCTGGTGGGCTGCGTACGAGACTTTCGGTGCGATCTTGGTCCGGGCCTCCTGTGCATAGTGCACGGCGGTGTCCTTGGCCTGGCTGGCGTGCGGGCCCACCACCTCCACCGCGTGTCGGACGCCCTCCTTGGCCGGGCCGATCGTGGCGCGCACGCTGTCCTTGCGGGTCACGGAATTCCTCCTCCTCGGTGGTACTTCCGGGGGGCAGAGGCTCCCCCTCGACGCGTAGTGTCGCCTTTCCGCCTATTTGCAGATCATGCCTGTCCGTTGATCGTCAGGCACCTGCGGCCGGGCATCCGGGTCATCGCCGTCCGACGGGAGCGCCTACTACCGGGTGGCGTGCCGCGCGGCGAAAGCGGCGGCTACTCGTCTTGCGTGCGTCCATGCGAGGATCGGGAGCCGTCAGTGAAAACTAGGGAAGGTAGATCGTGGCTGAGCAGCTCTACGCCACCCTGAAGACCAATCACGGGGACATCGAGGTCCGGTTGCTGCCGAACCACGCGCCCAAGACGGTCAAGAACTTCGTCGAGCTCGCCGAGGGTACTCGGGAGTGGACGGACCCCAAGACCGGTCAGCCGTCGCGGGAGAAGCTGTACGACGGTACGATCTTCCACCGGGTGATCAGCGGCTTCATGATCCAGGGCGGTGACCCGCTGGGCAACGGCACCGGCGGCCCGGGGTACAAGTTCGGGGACGAGTTCCACCCCGACCTCTCGTTCAACAAGCCGTACCTGCTGGCCATGGCCAACGCGGGCCCGGGCACCAACGGCTCGCAGTTCTTCATCACGGTCTCGCCCACCACGTGGCTCACCGGCAAGCACACCATCTTCGGCGAGGTCTCCAACGAGGCCAGCCAGAAGGTCGTGGACGCCATCATCAACGTGGAGACCAACCCGCGCACCGACCGCCCGGTCAACGACGTGGTCATCGAGTCCGTGGTGATCGAGACCCGCGAGGGCTGATCCACCGGACCTTCCGCCGCGCCGCCCCGGTCCCGCCGGGGCGGCGCCGTGCGGGGGCCGGCACCCGCGCCGATCGGCCACGGACCGGTCCAGCGCGCCAGGAACCAACCCGCCCCACCCATCCGTACAAGGAGGGTGGGGCGGTGGCCGTACACTGCCCGACGCACGGGCCAGGGGGAGAGGTTAGGGGAGACCATGGAAGACCAGGCGGTCTGCTGCTACCGGCACCCGGAGCGCGAGACGGGCATCAGTTGCACCCGCTGTGACCGGCCGATCTGCCCCGAGTGCATGGTCAGTGCCTCGGTCGGCTTTCAGTGCCCGGACTGCGTGGGCGGCGCCCACGCCAGCGGTGGCGGTGGCGCGTCAGGCAACGGGGTGCGCCGACCCGCCGGGGCCGGCCAGCCTCGTACGATCGCGGGCGGTCAGCTCGCGGCCGACCCCCGGTTGATCACCAAGATCCTGCTGGCGATCAACGTGCTGGTGTGGATCATGGTGCTCTCCGTCGGCGACGCGATGATCGACGACTGGGCGATGGTGGGCCAGTGGCCGCCGGCCGACTCCGGGTTCACGCCGATGCAGGGCGTGGCCGAGGGCGAGTGGTACCGCCTGCTGACCGCAACGTTCCTGCACGAACAGCCGTTGCACATCGCGTTCAACATGCTCTCGCTCTGGTGGCTCGGCGCCCCCCTGGAAGCAGCCCTCGGCCGAGTGCGCTTCCTCGCGCTCTACCTGCTCTCCGCGCTCGGCGGCAGCGCGCTCAGCTATCTGCTCGCCGACCCGGACCAGGCGTCCCTCGGCGCGTCCGGCGCGATCTTCGGCCTGCTGGGTGCCACGGCCGTGCTGATGCGCCGGCTCAACTACGACATGCGCCCGGTCATCGCACTGCTCGCGCTGAACCTGGTCTTCACCTTCGCCTGGAGCGACATCGCCTGGCAGGCGCACATCGGCGGACTGATCGTGGGCACTGTGGTGGCGTACGGGATAGTGCACGCGCCGCGCGAGCGCCGCGACCTGGTGCAGGCGGGAACGTGTGTGGCGATGTTCCTGGTGATCCTGGGCACGGTGCTGGTGCGTACGGCGCAACTGACGGGCTGAACGGGCGAAGGCATACGGGCCGCACCACCTGGTCGGCGCGAGCGCTGGTGCCTCGGCGCGGCCGGCGGCTGGTTCGACCGGCTTGGCCGGGGGTGGTTCGGCAACCTGTGCCGTAGGTGTGGGTCGGTGACCGGGTGGGCCCGGTCGTGCGTCTGGCTGGCCGGCCATCCGTCGCGGGGTCGGGTGGGTGATGGCCCTGGCGGGCGTGTTGCCCGGGTGGTTTTGTGCGGAGCCCCCGCCGCCACCCCCGCCCGCGGACATGCACACGCGCACATGCACACGCGCACTCACGTACAGCTTTGCCGTGGACGGCCAGCGCCAGCGCCAGCGCCGGCGCTGGCGTCCCGGGCCGGAGCCCAGTGGACGGTGCTGGGCGCCATGCACAGGGCCAGCACGCACGGCCGTCCGGCAGGGCCGGGAGGGTCGAAGAGTGACCTGAACGTAATAGTTGTCCACAGCGGTGTGCGGGCCCTGTGGGAACATCGGCCCTCGTCCATGTGGTAGGGCGTTTCCGCAGGCAGGAGCGGTGCCAGCGGGTGATGGCAGGGAGTGAAACCAGTAACACCGGCGTCAACCTGGCGGAGGTTATCCACAGATCTTCGTAAGTTTTCCCCACTGTGGATCGCTCTGTGGATAACTCAGGTCAGAGCTTGCCGAGCCTCGGCCGAGACGCTACCGGCAGCACCGTCGGCGCCCCCGCTCCACTGGCTCCCGTCAGGCCGTACGGCCAGGTCAGCGCTGATTCGCCGCTGCCTGGAAGCCGCACCGATGCCGCCTGCCGGACACCTCACCGCGGCGCGTCCGCCCGGTCCCGCACCGAGATTCTGCCGCACTGCCCTACCGCTGCCACCCGCCCGCGCCCTCACCCGGGAGCCGTACGGCCCGCGGGCGTACGAACGCTACGCCGACCACTTCCGGCGATGCGTCCGTACGAGCCGTACCCCTCCTGTCGGAGCAACCCCCGACACGGCACCGCCCCGTCCCGATCCGGCGCGAGGACAACAGGGCGCGGGGCGCGGGGGCACCACGAAACCGCGCCGGTCGGCCGGACGGCCGCGGCGGCAGATGTGACCGCGGAGGCGCCGCGGCCCGCGGCCGGGTCAGGGTCGGCTCGCGCGTGCGGCTACTTCCACTGGGTGGAGACGACGAACCCCGCGGCGATGAAGCCGAAGCCGACGACGATGTTCCAGTTGTCGATCGATGCGATGGGCATGTCGCCTGAGGTCACGTAGAAGAGCACGATCCAGGCCAGACCGATGAGGAACATCGCCAGCATCAGCGGTGCGATCCAACTACGCCCGCTGTTCAACTTTATGGCCGTGGTCTGCTGCTTCGCCGACTGCGGCGTGTAATCGTCCTTCTTGCGGATACGTGACTTCGGCACGAGGAACTCTCCTGTCGATGCGCTGCGTGACCGCGCGGAAACCAATGTGACGGGCCCCCGGGAGCACTGAGCAGGGAGCACTTCCTTTCTCCCGGGCGTCCGTTAGCGTAGTGCTTCCGCGGCGTCGAGAGAGATAAGGGTACGTTGAGTAATTCAGCCGACTCCTCTGGGCCGACCCCTCGGCGCATCGCCTTTCGCCCGATTCGGTTGCTGACGATCGCCATCTTCGCGCTCGCCGGGCTCATCTTCTGGATCAGCTTCAACACCGCCAAGGGCACCAACATCCGCAGCGACGAATCCATGTTGCGGCTCTCCGACCTCATCCAGGCGCGCAGTGACAAGAACGCCGGGTTGGACGAGAAGACCGCGGACATGCGCTCGGAGGTGGACGCGCTGCTGCACCGGGACGACGACCGCAGCGCGGCCGACGAACGCCGGCTGCGCACCCTGGAGCGTTCGGCCGGCACCCAGAAGCTGACCGGTAGCGGGGTCACCGTCACCCTCACCGACGCCCCGCCCAACGCCACCCCGCTGGTCTCCGGCGTCCCCGACCCGCAACCCAACGACCTGGTCATCCACCAACAGGACCTCCAGGCCGTGGTCAACGCCCTGTGGCAGGGCGGGGCCCGCGGCATCAAGGTGATGGACCAGCGGCTGATCTCCACCAGCGCCGTGCGCTGCGTCGGCAACACGCTCATCCTCCAGGGCCGTGTCTACTCCCCGCCGTACAAGGTGACCGCGGTCGGCGACGTCGACGCGCTGCGCGACGCGCTCAAGGAGTCCCCGGCGATCCAGAACTACCAGGAGTACGTGAAGGCGTACGGCCTCGGCTGGAAGGTCGACGAGCACGACTCGACCACGCTGCCCGGCTACTCCGGCACGATCGACCTGCACCACGCCCGGCCCGTCGACTGACGCGACGACCGGCGGGCGACGGGCGACGGGCGATAGCGACGACCGACGAGCAGCAGGCGACGGGCGACGACCGGCACGACCGGCGGGCGACTGCCTGCGATCGGGGCTCCGTCGGGCGTGCCTCCCGGTTGTATGCGAGGCGCCGTCCACTTGCATACAAGTCGCTGGGCGTTGCATACGACAGACGGCCCGCCCGTATACAACGCTCCGTTGCGCATACAACCCGCCCTCGCCTTGTATGCAACCCGGGCCAGGATGCATACAACCCGACCGCGGGCGCATATAAGTCGCATACAAGCCGTGGCGGCGGGGCCGTGGTGGGATGGGGCGGCATGTCGTCCTGTGGTGTGACTCGCCCCGGCCGCTGGGCTCGGCCCCGTACCCTGGTTCCGCAAACGGACTCGTCCATCGGCTCATCGGCAAGTAGGGACAGCATGTACGGCTGGATCTGGCGGCATCTGCCGGGCAATGCGTGGGTGCGGGCACTGATCTCACTGCTGCTCGTGCTCGGCGTCGTCTACCTGCTCTTTCAGTACATCTTTCCGTGGGCGGAGCCACTGCTGCCGTTCAACGACGTGACGGTCAACGAGTGACCGCGCTGACGGCAGGCATCGATACGGCAGGAACGGCAGGCAACCGATGACCGCGCGCATTCTCGTCGTGGACAACTACGACAGCTTCGTGTTCAACATCGTTCAGTACCTCTACCAACTCGACGCCACCTGCGAGGTGCTGCGCAACGACGAGGTGGCCCCGGCCCACGCCGACGACGGCTTCGACGGGGTCCTGCTCTCGCCCGGGCCCGGTACGCCGGAGCAGGCCGGTGTCTGCGTGGACATGGTGCGGCACTGCGCGAGCGCGGGCACCCCGGTGTTCGGCGTCTGCCTGGGCATGCAGTCGATGGCCGTCGCGTACGGCGGGGTCGTCGGGCGCGCCCCCGAACTGCTGCACGGCAAGACGTCGCCGGTGCACCACCTCGGCGTCGGTGTCTTCAGTGACCTGCCGTCGCCGTTCACCGCGACCCGCTACCACTCGCTGTCCGTCGCGAACGACACGGTCCCCGCCGAGCTTGAGGTCACTGCGTGGACCGAGGCCCCGGAAGCGCCGACGGGGCGCATCGTGATGGGGCTGCGGCACCGGGAACTGCCCGTCGAAGGGGTGCAGTTCCACCCCGAGTCGGTGCTCACGGAGTGGGGGCACCTGATGCTGGCGAACTGGCTGACCCGGTGCGGCGACGCCGGCGCGGTGGCCCGAGCGACGGGCCTGGCACCGGTGGTCGGCAAGGCCGGGGCGTGACCCCACCGCGCCCCGAGCGCGCGGGCGGCACACCGGGCGTCGCCCCCGGCGTCGGGGAGCAGCCGGCAGCCCAGCCGCCCAACGACGAGACGGTGGGGCTCCGCATCGCCGACCTGGAGCGCCGCGGTGCCCCCGGCCCCGGGCCGATGCCGCCGCTGGCCGACGTGGAGACGATGGCCCTCCCGCAGGTCGTGGAGCCGCTCCCGCGGCCGGGAGGGCCGGGGCGGCCCGGCCGGCGGCCAAGCCGGCGTACGGGCGAACAGCCGGCCGGCGGATCGGGCCTGCACACGGGCGTGGGTACGCCGCCAACCGGCCCGGCCCGGACGCCCCAGCCGGGCCCCTCGCCCCAGCCAGCGCCATCCCCCCGGCCAGGCTCATCGCCGCAGCCGGGCCAGCCGGCGAGGTCAGACCCCCCGGCCCGGGATGCCCCCCTCGACTTATCGCTGCCGCCCGAGCAGCCGGCCCCACCCGCAGTCGGCCGGGCCACGGGGACCCGTACGACGGGCGGCGAGAGCCCGTACGCGCCCGGCAGTGCGCACGCGCCCGGCGGCGACCGCCCCCACCCGACCGACAGCATCCGCACCCACGCGCCCGAGGGCGGCGGCGCTCACCCACCGGTCAGCGACCGCCCGCACGCGCCCGGCGGCAGCGGCCCGTACCCGCCCAACAGCAACCATCCACCCACAACCGACGCCGACGCCCCGTCCGCCCGGGCCGACAACAGCAGCGCACCGCACGCGGCGGGTGCCGGGCCGGCGCCCGGCGGGCGGGCGGAGCGCCGTCGGGCCGCGCGCAAGGGGGCCGGTCGTGGTGGTCGAAGGGCCGCGCCGAGCCAGCGCACCACGTCCGCGCAGCCCGCGGCGGGCGCCGCCGTCGACCGGCCCGGCGCCCCGCTCAGCAGGGTGGCGGCGCGGCGGGCCGAGCGGGCGCGCCGGCCCAGCATCGGCACCCGGGTCAGCCGGGGGCTGGGGGAGCTGTTCATCACCATCGGCGTGCTGATGCTGCTGTTCGTGGCGTATCAGCTCTGGTGGACCAACATCATCGCGCACCAACTGGCCAACGAGGAGCGCGAGAAATTACAGAAGCAGTGGGCCCAGGGCGACTCCCGGGCGCCCGGCGACTTCGAGCCGGGCAAGGGCTTCGCGATCATGTACATCCCCAAGTTGGACGTGGTGGTGCCGGTGGCCGAGGGCATCGACAAGCACCGGGTACTGGACCGCGGCATGGTCGGCCACTACGGCACCGGCTCCCTCAAGACCGCCATGCCGTCGGACAAGAAGGGCAACTTCGCGGTCGCCGGTCACCGCAACACCCACGGCGAGCCGTTCCGCTACATCAACCAACTGCGCCCGGGCGACCCGATCGTGGTCGAGACGCAGGACGCGTACTACACGTACGAAATGACCGGGATTCTCCCGCAGACCTCGCCGTCGAACACGGGGGTCATCGGTCCCGTGCCGACCGGCTCCGGATTCGCCGGGCCGGGGCGATATCTGACGATGACGACCTGCACGCCGGAATTCACCAGTAAGTATCGAATGATCGTGTGGGGCAAGATGGTTGAAGAACGCCCCCGCTCCCAGGGCAAACCGGACCCGCTGGTGCAATGACAGGCCGCGGGCCCGCCGTGCGGCGCGGGCCGGGCCGAGGTGTGCGGACACCAGGCGGCTAAACCACAGGGAACGAGGTACGACGCGGTGGTACGGACCGACGATGACGAGCGGAGCGAACCGGGCGCCACGGCCGTCGCGCCGCCGCGGGTGAACCGTACCCGGAGCCGGATCGCGACCGCCGTCGGCGTCTTCGGCGAACTGCTGATCACGGTGGGCGTGCTGATGGCGCTGTTCGTCGTCTACTCGCTGTGGTGGACCAACATCATCGCCGACCGGGAGGCGAAGAAGCAGAGCAACAAGGTGCGCGAGAACTGGGCCACCGGCCCCGGCCGGCTCGACACCAAGGACGGCATCGGCTTCCTGCACGCACCGGCCCTCAAGGAGGGCGAAATACTGGTCAAGGAGGGCACCGCGACCAAGACCCTCAACGACGGGGTCGCCGGCTACTACACCAAGCCCGTGAAGTCCGCGATGCCGTGGGACAAGCGGGGCAACTTCTCGCTCGCGGCGCACCGTGACGGGCACGGTGCGAAGTTCCACAACATCGACAAGCTGGACGAGGGCGATCCGGTCGTCTTCGAGACCCGTGACGTCTGGTACGTCTACCGGGTCTACGCCAAACTGCCGGAGACCTCCAAGTTCAACGTGGACGTGCTCGACGCGATCCCCAAGGAGTCGGGCAAGAAGCGGCCCGGGCGCTACATCACCCTCTCGACCTGCACTCCCGTCTACACCTCCCGCCACCGCTACATCGTCTGGGCAGAGCTGGAGCGCACCGAGAAGGTCGACGCGGACCGCACCAAGCCCAAGGAACTGCGCTGAGCGCCCGCGCTCCGGGGTTGCTCGCCCCGTAACCCCGCGCCGCGCCGCTGAACGCGCCGTCAGCGCCCCTCTGCGCCCCGGCGGGCTCCGTAACGCCCAAGGGGGCCCGGAGGCCCGCCGAAGCCCAGCTACGCCGCCACAGGGCCCGCAGAACCGACCCCGGCCGGCTCTCCCCCGACTACCTCACCCCCGACTACCTCACCCCCGACTACCTCACCCCGGCTGCCCCCCGCTCCACCTGCCCCGCCCCACCTGCCCCGCTCCACCTTCGCCGCCCGCCGGCCCTCATCCACTCAGTCACTCATCTGCTCACCCACTCCCCGACTGCCCGGCACCCCGCGCAGCGACGTGTGCGGCTTGCATACAACCCGCACACCTTCGGGTATGCCGTACGCGGACCACGTAACCGTCGTGTACGGACCGTATGCGACTCGTATACAACCTGCATCCGGGCCGCACGGCCCCGAGACACGGCGAACGGCCCGCCGTACGCGCTGTGCTGCGCGTACGACGGGCCGTCCGTCTGCCGTGTTCATCTGCCGTGTTCACCTGTCGTGCGGCGCCGGGGCGCCGAGCCACGGGGGTCAGCCGAGTGGTCGGCCGGGGCTCAGTCGGCCATCAGCCGAACCAACCCCCGTCACCGCCGTCACCGCCGCCACCAGGGCCGCCGCCCCCGGGGCCGTTGCCCCCGCCGGGGTTGCCGCCACCGCCGAAGGTGGTCAGGTTGATCGCGGTGTCCTTCGGCACCTGGCTGCCGGCCCCGGGGTCGCTGAAGACGACGATGGCGTCGTCGTTCTGCGGTCCGGTGATGCTGCCGACGCGCAGGCCAAGGCCGGCCAGCGTGGCGCGGGCCGCGCTCAGCTTCTGCTGGCTGAGGGCGGGCACCTGCACCGGCTTGTCGGTCTCCTGGTCGCCGCCGTCGTCGCCGCCGTCACCCTCGTCGCCGCCGTCGTCCGCGGGCGCCTTGGCGATGGTCAGCGTGACCACGGACTCCGGGACCACCGGGGTGCCGCCGGTCGGGGTCTGGCTGATGACCGTGCCCACCGGCTTGTCCGCGACCTCCTGCTCCTGCGTCTCGACCTTGAGCCCCTGGCCGGTCAGCAGTTGCTTGGCCTCGTCGGCGGACTTGCCGAGCACGTCCAGGACGGTGACCTGTGCCTTCTTCTTGGCCACGGTCAGCGTGACCTCGCTGCCCTTGCGGACCTTGGTGCCGCCGTCCGGGCTCTGGCTGAGCACCTTGCCGGGCTCCTGGTCGGACTCGGACTCCTGGACGGTGACCGTGAACTCCTTCTCTTCAAGGAGTTTCTTGGCGTTGTCCACCTGCTTCTCGGTGACGTCGGGCACCTCGACCTTGGTGACCGCGAGGCCCTTGGACAGGAAGACCGTGACGGTGCCGTTCCGCTTCACCTCGGCGTCCGGGGCGAACTCGGGGGTCTGCTCGCACACCGTGTCCTTGGGTTCCTTGCAGAACTTCGGGTCCCCCTCCTCGATCTGGAAGTCGCCGTTCTCGGCGGTCCGCTTGGCCTCGTCGAGGGTCTTGCCGACCAGGTTCGGCACGTCGACCATGTCGTCGTTCCGGTCGTTGCCGAACAGCGACTTGCCGATGAAGATCGCGCCCACCAGCACCAGGATCGCCGCGAGCACCAGCAGGACCGTCGAGGTGTGGTTCTTCTTCTCGCCGCGGTGCCGGTCGGGCCGCTCGTCGTAGCCGAAGCCGCCGTCGTCGTCCCTGGCCGGCGGCAGCATCGTGGTCTGCGCCGCGGCGTCCTGCGGCCTGAGCATGGCCGTCGGCTGGTCGTCGCCGTAACCCACCGCGCCGAGCGCGGCCGTCGCGGCGACCGGCTGCCCGTCGAGCGCCGCCTCGATGTCGGCCCGCATCTCGTCCGCCGACTGGTAGCGGTAGTCCGGGTCCTTCACCAGCGCCCGCAGCACGATCGCGTCCATCTCGGGCGTGATCTCCGGGTCGTACGCGCTCGGCGGCTGCGGCTCCTCCCGGACGTGCTGGTAGGCGACGGCCACCGGCGAGTCACCGACGAACGGGGGCCGTACCGTGAGGAGTTCGTACAACAGGCAGCCGGTGGAGTACAGGTCGCTGCGCGCGTCCACCTGTTCGCCCTTGGCCTGCTCGGGCGAGAGGTACTGGGCGGTGCCGATCACGGCCGCGGTCTGCGTCATCGTCATGCCGGACTCGCCCATCGCACGGGCGATGCCGAAGTCCATCACCTTGACCTGGCCGGTGCGCGTCAACATGACGTTCGCCGGCTTGATGTCGCGGTGGACGATCTGGTTGCGGTGCGAGTACTCCAGCGCCTGGAGGATGCCGACGGTCATCTCCATCGACCGCTCAGGCAGCAACTTGCGCCCGGAGTGCAGCAGTTCGCGGAGGGTCGAGCCGTCCACGTACTCCATCACGATGTACGGGATCGAGACGCCGTCGACGTAGTCCTCGCCGGTGTCATAGACCGCGACGATCGCGGGATGGTTGAGCGAGGCGGCCGACTGGGCCTCACGGCGGAACCGGGCCTGGAACGACGGGTCGCGCGCGAGGTCGACCCGTAGCGTCTTCACAGCGACGGTGCGGCCCAGGCGCGTGTCATGGGCGAGGTAGACCTCCGCCATGCCACCACGGCCGAGCACCGAGCCCAGCTCGTACCGGCCGCCGAGGCGACGCGGCTCTTCCATAGCTTCTCCAGCCCTCTCCGTCATTCCCGACCGCACCGGTGTGGGGGCCCGGCGGTGTGCTGCTCGGCATACCGTACCCGGCGAGTCTCACGGGTCCTGGCCTCCACCGTGACCTGATATCCGACCGGTATCGCCCTGTGCAGAGATCCGGATCATCGAGGTGGCCTGGGTCACTTTTCGCTGTCGAGTACCGCCTTCATGACGGCCTTGGCGATCGGTGCCGCGAGCCCGCCACCGGAAATGTCGTCGCGGGCGGCCTCCGAGTCCTCGACCACCACGGCGACCGCCACCGGCGAGCCGTCCTCGCCCTTGGCGTAGGAGATGAACCAGGCGTACGGGTTCTTGCTGTTGGACACGCCGTGCTGGGCGGTACCTGTCTTGCCGCCGACGGTGACGCCGGGGATGCGGGCGTTGGTTCCCGTTCCCTTGGAGACCACGTTCTCCATGATCTCCTGGAGCTTGTGCGCCGTCTCCGAGGAGACGGGGCGCGACATCTCCTCGGGCTTGGTCTGCTCGACCACGTTCAGGTTGGGCGCGCGCAGCTTGTCCACCATGTACGGCTTCATCAGCTTGCCGTCGTTGGCGATGGCCGCGGTGACCATGGCCATCTGGAGCGGGGTGGCACGGTTGCTGGCCTGGCCGATGCCGGCCATCGCGTTCTGCGGCCGGTTGTCCTCCGGGTACACGCTCGCGTCGGCGCGCACCGGCATGAAGATCTCTTCGTTGAAGCCGAACTTCTCGGCCTGCTCGATCATCTTCTCGTTGCCGAGGTCATCGCTGATCTTGCCGAAGACGGTGTTGCAGGAGACCTGGAGCGCCAGCTTGAGCGAGGCGTCCTTGCACGGGATGGGCCCCTCGTTCCGCAGCGGCTGCCCGGTGGTCTGCGGCAGCTTCCACGGCAGCGGCGACTTCGTCGGCTCGTCGACACTGTCGTACAGGCCGTTCTCCAGCGCCGCGGCGGCGGTGACGACCTTGAAGGTGGAACCCGGCGGGTAGGTCTGGCGCAGCGTCCGGTTGAGCATCGGGGTGTTCTTGTTCTCCTTGTCCCCGAGCCGCTTCCACTGCTCCTCGTCCGCCTTGGAACCGCCGGCGATGGTGGACGGGTCGTAGCTCGGCGTGGAGGCCAGGGCCAGCACCTTGCCGGTACGCGGGTCGAGCGCGGCGACCGCGCCCTTCTTGTCACCGAGACCGCGGAAGGCGGCCTCCTGGGCCTTCGTGTTCAGGGTGGTGATCACATCGCCACCCTTCTTGCTCTTGCCCGTGATCATGTCGAGCGTGCGGTTGAAGAACAGCCGGTCGTCGTCCCCGGTGAGGATGCCGTCGTGGATGTTCTCCAACTGCGTGGAGCCGTAGACCTGCGAGGCGTAGCCGGTGACCGGCGCCCACATCTCGCCGTTGGTGTACGTCCGCTTGTACTTGAAGTCGGTCCCGTTGGTCTCCTTGGAACCGGTGATGGCCTTGCCGTCCACGATGATGTTGCCGCGCGGCTGGCTGTAGCGGGCGATCTCCACCCGACGGTTGTGCTTGTGGTCGGCGAGTTCGTCGGCCTGGACGAACTGGATCCAGTTGTCGCGCACCAGCAGGGCCAGCACCAGCAGCCCACAGAAGATCGCGATCCGGCGCAGGGGCTTGTTCACGGTCGGACCACCTGGGTCATCTCGGCGTCAGGAGAGGGTGCGGGGGCCGGCGCCGGCCGGCGGGCGGTGTCGCTGATCTTGATCAGAATGGCGATCAGCGCCCAGTTGGCCATCACGGACGAACCACCGGCCGCCAGGAACGGCATGGTCATACCGGTCAGCGGGATGAGCCCCATCACACCGCCGGCGACGACGAAGATCTGGATGCCGAAGGCCGCCGACAGGCCGATGGCCAGCAACTTCCCGAACGGGTCGCGGGCGGCCAGCGCCGTACGTACGCCACGCTCCACGATCAACCCGTACAGCAGCAGGATGCCCATCGTGCCGGCCAACCCGAGCTCCTCGCCGACGGTCGCCAGGATGAAGTCGGAGTTGGCGGCGAAGCCGATCAGGTCGGAATTGCCCTGCCCCAGGCCGGTGCCCATCACGCCGCCGGAACCGAACGCCATCAGCGCCTGCGCGATCTGCTCGGTGCCCTGACCGGTGTCGTACACCGCGAACGGGTCGAGCCAGGCGTCCACACGCTGCTGCACGTGCGGCTCGAAGGTGGCCACGCCGACCGCGCCGAACGCCGACATCAACAGGCCGAAGACGATCCAACTCGTCCGCTCGGTCGCCACGTACAGCATCACCACGAACATGCCGAAGAACAGCAGCGAGGTACCGAGGTCGGTCTCGAAGACCAGGATCAGGATGCTCATCGCCCAGACCACCAGGATCGGCCCGAGGTCACGGCCACGCGGCAGGTAGAGCCCCATGAAACGGCGGCTGGCCAGCGCCAACGCATCCCGTTTGACCATCAGATAGCCCGCGAAGAACACCGCGATCACGATCTTGGCGAACTCGGCCGGCTGGATGGAGAACCCGGCCACCGTCACCCAGATCCGGGCACCGAACTTCGCCGGGAAGAACACCGGCATGACCAGCAGGACCAGCGCGCCGGCCATCGAGATGTAGGTGTACCGCTGGAGGATGCGGTGGTCCTTGAGCAGCATGAGCACGGCCACGAAGAACGCCACACCCATCGCCGAGTACATGAGCTGGTTCGGCGCCGACGCCTGATACACGAAGCCCTGCCGCTCGGCGGTGCGCGCCAGCCGCTCCGACTGGTCGAGCCGCCAGATCAGCACCAGACCGAGCCCGTTGAGCAAGGTCGCCAGCGGCAGCAGCAGCGGGTCGGCGTACGGGGCGAACTTGCGCACCACGAGGTGGCCGACGGCGGCCAGCAGCCCGAGCCCGAGCCCGTAACTGAGCATGCCGGACGGCATCTCGTCGCTCAGCGCGAGACCCACGTTGGCGTACGCGAAAACCGGGATGACCACCGCGAAGGCGAGCATCGCGAGCTCGGTGTTGCGGCGGCTCGGCGGCCCGGCCGTGCTGATCGTGGTGGTACTGGTGGTGCTGCTGCTCATTACTGGCGGCCCCCTACCGCTTCACTGCTGGGTGCCGCCGCACTCGTCGGCCAGTTCCCGCTCCGCCGCGGACAGCGAGGGGCCTGGCGTCGGGGTGGGTGACGGTGTCGTCTTGTCGGCGCGCGATTCCTGGCCGTCGGTCTTGTCGGCCTGGGCGCCCGCACCGTTGCCGGCGTCGCCCTTGTCCTTGCCCAGCGGGTCCTGCTGCTTGTCCTCGGCCTGCTTGCGCTCGTCCTCCGCGCGCTTGCGCTCCTGGTCGGCGCGCTTTTGCTGGTCGAGCTTCTGGCAGGTGCCGGCGAGCAGCCCCAACTGCCTGGCCTTCTTGCGGGCCTGGCCGAGGTCGCTCATCGCGATCGTGTCCTCGACCCGGCTGCGCTGGTCTATGGGCAGGTACTTGAGCTGGACGTCACGGTAGTCCTCGTGCACCTCGTTCAGGCTGATCCAGGCCAGGTCCTGGCTGATGCCCTGGTAGATCGCGACGTGGTCGCCGTTGGCCCCCACGTAGTACTGGTTCTGCGTCCAGCGGTAACCGCCGTACAGACCGCCGCCGACCACGGCCAGCGCCAGCGCGATGTACAGCGAACGCTTGCCCCACTTGCCGCGACCGCCCTTGGCCGGGGCCTCGCCGTCGTCCCCGTAACCGCCGAAACCGCCGTCGACGGGCCGGCCGATCGCCGGATCGCCACTGCCCGGCGGGCCGAAGCCACCGGGCTCGTCGCCGGTGGCCTGGGAGGGCACGGGCTTGCGGCCGAGTTCGGCGGCGCGCCCCGCAGGGGTCTGCGCGGCGCCGCCGTCGCCCAACTGCACCTGGTTCTCGGCGACCGCGCCGACGATGACCGGGGTGTCGTTGAGCTGGGCCGCGGCCAGCCCGTCGCCGCCGTCCACGTCGAGGACGTCGGCGACGATGCAGGTGATGTTGTCGGGGCCGCCGCCGCGCAGCGCGAGCTGGATCAGCTCCTGCACGGTCTCCTGCGGCCCCTGGTAGCTGGCCAGGGTCTCTTCGAGGGTCTGGTGGCTGACCACGCCGGACAGCCCGTCCGAGCAGATCAGGTACCGGTCGCCGGCCCGCACCTCGCGGATCGACAGGTCGGGCTCGACGTGGTCACCGCTGCCCAGGGCCCGCATCAGCAGCGACCGCTGCGGGTGCGTGGTCGCCTCCTCCTCGGTGATCCGCCCCTCGTCCACCAGCCGCTGCACCCAGGTGTGGTCCTGGGTGATCTGGGTGAGGACGCCGTCGCGCAACAGGTACGCGCGGGAGTCGCCGACGTGCACCAGACCGAGCCGCTGCCCGGTCCACAGCAGCGCCGTCAGCGTGGTGCCCATGCCTTCGAGCTGCGGGTCCTCCTCGACCATCATGCGGAGCTGGTCGTTGGCCCGCTGGAGGGCGTTGCCCAGCGAGGTGAGGATGTCGGAGCCGGGCACGTCGTCGTCGAGCTGGACGAGCGTGGAGATCACTTCCGAGCTGGCGACCTCGCCGGCCGCCTGCCCGCCCATGCCGTCGGCGATCGCAAGCAGCCGGGGCCCGGCATAGCCGGAGTCCTCGTTCCCCTCCCGGATCATGCCCTTGTGCGATCCGGCGGCGAAACGCAGCGACAGACTCATGCGCACCTCGCCCGTCGGCTCCGGGTACATCCGCACGGTGCCCACCCTCCGGTCGTCATGTTCCTACTACTTCCGCAGCTCGATGACGGTCTTGCCGATACGAATCGGCGCACCGAGCGGAATCGGCGTCGGCGTGGTGAGCCGGGCCCGGTCGAGATACGTCCCGTTCGTGGATCCGAGATCCTCGACGATCCACTGCCCGTCACGGTCCGGGTAGATCCTGGCATGCCTGCTGGAGGCGTAGTCGTCGTCCAGCACAATCGTCGAGTCGTGGGCCCGACCGAGGGAGATCGTCTGCCCCTGGAGGGCGACGGTGGTGCCGGTGAGGGTGCCCTCGGTCACCACCAGCTTGGTGGGGGCGCCGCGCCGCTGCCGGCCGCCCCCCCGGCCGCTGGGCTGTTGCCGCTGCTGCTGTGGCGGGGCCGCCTGCTGCCGCGGCGCCCGGTCACTGCCGCGCCGCGACCCGCGCTGGGTCACCCGCGTACCGAACAGATCGCTGCGGATGACCTGTACGGCCACGATGACGAACAGCCACAGTACGGCGAGGAAACCCAACCGCATGACCGTGAGGGTCAGCTCTGACATTGCCCCCGCTTCACCCTTCGGCTTGCCGGTAAACGATGGTGGTGCTGCCCACGACGACGCGGGAGCCGTCGCGGAGCGTAGCGCGCGTGGTGTGCTGCCCGTCTACCACGATGCCGTTGGTCGATCCCAGATCCTGGATCGTCGAGGGCGTGCCGACCCGGATCTCGCAATGCCGACGCGAGACGCCCGGATCATCGATCCGCACGTCAGCGTCCGTACTGCGGCCCAGCACCAGAGTGGGCCGAGAAATTTGATGACGGTTGCCGTTGATCTCGATCCAGCGCCGCGTCTGCGCACCGGAGTGCGGCCCGGCCCCCGGCTGACCGGCACGTGCACCGGACGGCGGGGCGCTGGGCATGGGCGGCGGAGCACCGGGCGGCGGGCCGGGGTGGCCGCCGTGCGGCGGCACCGCGCGCAGCCCTGGACCCTGCCCGGGCGGCGGGCCCTGCGGCGCGCCACCGGCCGGGCCCGGAGCCGCTCCCGGCTGCGGGCTCTGGCTCTGGCTCCCGGCGAGGGTACGGCTGCGCACCCGGTACAGCCCGGTGTCGAGGTCCTCGGCCTGCTCCAGGTGCACCTTGATGGTGCCCATGAAGGTGTAGCGCTGCTGCTTGGCGTAGTCGCGGACCATGCCGGACAGCTCGTCGCCGAGCTGTCCCGAGTACGGGCTGAGCCGCTCGTAGTCCGGCTTGCTCAGCTCGACGATGAAGTCATTGGGGACGACGGTGCGGTCGCGGTTCCAGATGGTGGCGTTGTTGTCGCACTCGCGCTGGAGCGCGCCCGCGATCTCGACCGGCTGGACCTCGGACTTGAACACCTTGGCGAAGGTGCCGTTCACGAGACCTTCGAGACGCTGCTCGAAGCGCTTCAGTACTCCCACGGGGCACCTCCTTCCTCAGTCTTCCTCGGTCGTGTCGTCTTGATACTGCTTACTGATCGTATCCACGCGTCGGGAAATCGGCTGGTTCCCCTTCCTGGTCCGGTGCGAGGAGTGTCACTCCCTCACAGCGGAGCGTCCCCCGTCTTCGGGGATCGTAGATGTGCTCCAGAACCAGTGTCCCGCAACCGGCGGGCTCCCCTCACCGGTCGGACGGTGTCTTGGCCGGCGGGCCCGGCGGCAATGGATGTGAGGCCACCCCGACCAGCGTGCTAATCTTCTGGATGTCGGAAGGCGCCCCCACCGAAAAGCGGATGGATCTCTCCCGGTCGATTTTGATCGGAAGGATCGCACCCCATAAGGTGAGGAAGTCACACGACGACACCCATGCGCGGGTGGCGGAATAGGCAGACGCGCTGGATTCAGGTTCCAGTGCCCGAAAGGGCGTGGGGGTTCAACTCCCCCCTCGCGCACAAGAAGCAAGAGACCCCCTGTCAATCAGGGGGTCTCTTGCTTTTGTCGCGCTTTCTCGCGGCTTCCGGCCGGCCGCCGTGCGTTTCCGCGGAGGGTTCCTGGGGGCCGTCGAACCGGCGGCGTTGCTCAGTGCTGCTCAGTGCTGCCGTCCGCCCCACGGCGCCGCTCCCGCAAGGGAATCGGCAGCGGTTCGGCAGCCGGGCGCAGCGCGTTCCGATAGGTGCCGGGGGCTGTTCTCCGGTCCGACCGTTGGACGGTTTCCCGCGGCCGGGCGGTGCGGATCGGTGCGGATCGACGCCGGGCGCAGGGCGCGCGTAGAGGCCGAGAGACGACGGACGTTGGCCGAAATTACGAGCGTGTCACCGGCCGGAGGCGGCGACGTCGCCCCGCCGGCCGGCCAGGGGCCGGCTGGGGCCGGATGCTCGCGGGGGCGACAAGGGCGCGTACGGGCCTGTACGCGGGCGTAGTTGGCCGGTCGCGCGGGCGCAGGTGCGCGCGCTTGGTGAGCGGGGGCGGCCGGGCGGGCTGGGCGGGGGTGAGCCGGGGTGAGCTGCAAGCGGCGGGCCGCGGCCGGGGTGGGCTGAGACCGGCGGGCTGCGGCGGGGCAACCGGGGGCCGGAGCGGCCGGAGCGGTGCAGCGTAGGCGGGGGCCGGGGGTGCCTGGGTTGCCGGGGGCGTACGGGGCCGGTGATCGGCCCGGGTTGCCGGCTGGTGGTGCGCGGCGCGTACGCCCCCGACGGGTGGTGGTCGGCGATCCCCGGCGGGCTGCTCAGCCGGCGGCGCGGGCGGCCAGGAGCTTGGCCTTGCTGGCGGCGTCCTCGTGGGCCTTGGCGCGGGAGGCGTCGGACTTCTCCACGAGGTCGGCCATCGCCGGGTTGGAGCGGGCGAGGGTCAGCTCGGGGACGATGAAGTCGACCTCAAGGCCGAGCATGCCGGTCAGCACCTTCTCCAGGTAGTTCTGCACGAACTCGAAGCTTTCGCGCGGGGTGCCCGGTGCGTACGAGCCGCCGCGGCTGGCCACCACGGTGACCGGAGTGCCGGCGGCGGAGGGCGCTTCGCCCGCCGTGCGGCCCACGATGATCACCTGGTCGAGCCAGGTCTTCAGGGTGGAGGGGATCGTGAAGTTGTACATCGGGGCGCCTATGAGCACCGCGTCCGCCTGCTCCAACTCCTCGGCGAGCGCCACCCGCACGGCAAAGGCGGCCTGCTGTTCGGGGCTGTGGTCCGCGGGGTCGGAGAAGCCGGCGGACGCGGCGACGGCATCGATGTGCGGCAGCGGATCGGCGGCCAGGTCGCGGTAGATGACGGTGCCGTCCGGGTGCTCGGCCTCCCACGCCTTGCGGAAGCTGGCGGCCACGTCACGGGAGGCGGAGCCCTCCAGCGGGAAGAGGGACGAGTCGAGGTGCAGCAGGGTGGGCATTTCGGCCTCCGGGTTCGTCCTGCACGACGGTGCAGGGGATGGGCGTGGGGTGCGGGACGCACCCGTGTGGGGAGCTGGGTGGAGATTCAGCGATATGGAGAAGTGGTGGTTTAGGTGGTGGTGCGAGTTATGCGGGTGGACGGGGTGCGAGGGCGGGGAGGGGCGGCGAAAGGCGGCGCCGCACGGCTCGACCGGACCAAGCTTCCGTACGTACCTAGTAATAACACAGCAGCTTACTTTTTTGCAGCTACGAACGGGACGGGCGGTACGCTGTGGACATGACGGATGGCGCGGAAGTGGGCTGTAGGCAGGCGGACGCCGGCGTGACGCGCGTCTTCGAGCTCTTCGGCAAACGCTGGACGGGTCTGATCGTGGCCACGCTGATGAGCGGTGGCGCCCACTTCGCCGAGCTGCGCCGGGCCATCCCCGGGATCAGCGAACGCATGCTGTCCGACCGGCTCACGGAGTTGGCCGCGGTCGGCCTGGTCGCCCGCGAGGTGGACGAGGGCCCGCCGCTGCGCGTCTTCTACCGGCTGACCGAGGGCGGCGAGGCCATCGAGCCCGCGCTGCGGGAACTCGGCCGCTGGGCCGAGACGTACCTTCCCGACGGCGGCGAGTGTCCACAGCGCTTTCGCGCGTAGGCGCGCGGGGGCGCGGGGTGAGGGACTGCGGGAGCGTAGGGGTACGGGGCGCGGGGGGTGCTGCGTTCGGGGCGGCCCGTGGGTGGCCCGGGGCGGGGGCCTGTCGGCAGACGGCCGACTCGTCCGGCAGGTAGTGCGCCGCGTGGTCGGTGGCGCGGGCAGCCGTCCGCTTCCTCCGGGCTGGGGGCGGGGCTTGACCGTTATGGCGGTGGCCTGTGGAGGACGGCCCATCCGGGACGTTCGGCCTGGTCAGCGGCGAGCGAGGAGGTTCGTCGAGCCCGTTGGAAACTTGTTGCACGTTGCAACGGCATGAGGTTATCCACAGGCTCACACCGATCTGGCCCCTTGTCTGTACGGTTCATCCACACGCACCGAAG
The DNA here is from genome assembly GCF_047525675.1 of Streptomyces sp. 796.1. Lineage (NCBI taxonomy): Bacteria > Bacillati > Actinomycetota > Actinomycetes > Kitasatosporales > Streptomycetaceae > Streptomyces > Streptomyces sp. 796.1. Next base: position 40,827 of record NZ_JBLIWA010000009.1, read on the forward strand.
CCCGGTGCGGATCGGGGCTGGGAGGTCGAACCATGGCTGCTGACAGCGAGGCCGCCGCCGAGGTGGTCAACGACGTGGCGCTGGAAGCGGCTGCCGGGGAGACGGTGGGCGCTGCGATGGCGAACGACGCGTCCGTACGGACGGTGCTCGGTGGCCAGCAGCCGGCGGACGGCAGGGGAGGGCGGCGGTCGGATCGGCCGGCAGCCGACGCAGCCGCCACAGGCGTCACATCGGCCGCTCCCGCGCCGGGCGGGGCCGCGGTGGATGTGGCTGCCGCGCCGGCGACCGCAGGGCGCACAGCCCCCGCCCAGGCGCCGGCAGGAGCCCAACAGCAGCAGACCGGCCAGGCCCGACGGCAGCAGGCCGGCCAGGGCGGTGCCGACCGGGCGCGCGTGCCCCAGGTGCCGGGCTTCGCCCGACGCGACGGCTCGGGGCCCGGCAAGCGCGAGGGGAAGGCGCTCCGCGAGCGGACACCGCGCGAGCTGCACGGCCGGCTCGACCTCGACCCCCAGCGGCCCGACGCGGTCACCGCGGTGCGCGAGTCCAACGCCGGCCGGCTACCGGACCTGGTGCCCATCCGCGTCGGCCGCATGGCGGCCTCCCCCTTCGCGTTCCTGCGGGGCGCGGCCGGCCTGATGGCCCACGACCTCGCGGCCGGACCGGTCACCGGCGTGGGCGCGCAGATCTGCGGCGACGCGCACGCGGCGAACTTCGGGCTGTACGGGGACGCGCGCGGGCGCCTGGTCATCGACCTCAACGACTTCGACGAGACCGTGTACGGACCGTGGGAGTGGGACCTGAAGCGGCTCGCCACCTCGCTCGTCCTGGCGGGCCGGGAGGCCGGCGCTGACGAGGACACCTGCCGTACGGCGGCCCGGGACGCGGCGGGCGCCTACCGCCGCACGATGCGACTGCTGGCCAAGCTCCCGACGGCCGAGGCGTGGAACGCCATCGCCGACGAGGAACTCGTCTCGCACACCGACGCCCGGGACCTGCTCGGCACCCTGGAACGGGTGTCGGCCAAGGCACGGCGCAACACCAGCGCCAGGTTCGCGGCCCGGGCGACCGAGCGGACACCGGACGGCGGCCGGCGCTTCGTGGCCGCGCCACCGGTCCTGCGCCCGGTGACGGACGCCGAGGCCGCGACGGTGGCCCTGGCCCTCGGCGACTACCTGCACACCCTGCCGGCCGACCGGCTGCCCCTGCTGGCCAGGTACGCCGTGCACGACGTGGCCTTCCGTGTGGTGGGCACCGGCAGCGTCGGCACCCGCTCGTACGTGGTGCTGCTGCTCGACCACCGCGGAGAGCCGCTGATCCTCCAGGTGAAGGAGGCCAGACCGTCCGCGCTGCTCCCGCATGTGAGCAAGGTCTCCCTGGACCCGCGCTGGAGCCCCGCGTACGCACCGACTGCTGCGGAGAGCGTCTCCGCCGTCGACAGCGACTCCGTCGCCCGTGCCGAGGCCGTGCTCGACGCCACGACGGGCGGCGCTGGGACGGGCACCGTGGCTGGTGCGGCGGCCGGCGAACCGCTGGTGAGCACGTCGCACGAGGGCCGGCGCGTGGTCCTCGGCCAGAAGCAGATACAGGTGGTCAGCGACCAACTACTGGGCTGGACGACGGTGGACGGGCGGCCCTACCAGGTGCGGCAGTTCCGCAACCGCAAGGGAAGCGTGGACCCGGCGGCGCTGGCCGCCGAGCAACTCGACGACTACGGCCGGATGACGGGCGCCCTGCTGGCCCGGGCCCACTCGCACAGCGCGGACCCGCGCGTCATCGGCGGCTACTGCGGCAAGGGAGAAGAACTGGACGAGGCAGTGGCGCAGTACGCGGTTGGCTACGCCGACCGGACCGAGGCCGACCACGCACACCTGGTCGCCGCCGTACGGGCCGGGCAGATACCCGCCGAGCTGGGGGTGTGAACCGCGCTGCGGCGCGCTCGCCACGTCGGCCGGCCCGTAGGCTGGCCAGGTGACGAACCCCGAAGCGCAGACGAACCAGGAAGCGCGCCAGCAGCCAGCGCAGTCCGCGCCGGGAGCCCCGCCACGCCCCGAGGAACGGCTGGAGCGTGCCGTGCGGGCGGCCGAGCAGGCGTTGATCGAGTTCGAGATCGCGTTGGAGACCTTCCGGGTCGAGGTCGAGAACTTCTCCCGCCTGCACCACCAACGGCTCGGCCCCATGTACACGCGGCTGGACGAACTGGACGCACTGATCGCGGAAGCGATCGCGGCCAAGTCCGGTGATGCGGAGGACCTGCGCCGGGCCCGGGAAGCACGCGCACTGGTGCTGCCCATGCCGCAGGTGGAGGAACTGTTCCAGGGCTGGATGGACTCCGACGGCATCTCGGACGAGGCCCAGGCCATGCTGACGGAACGCCCGGTCCAACCGCCGCCCCGGGTACGGCCCGGCGAGGAGGCCCGCCGCATCTTCCGCGAACTGGTTCGCAAGGCCCATCCCGACCTGGCCCGGGAAGAGGCCGAGCGGGAACGCCGGGAGGCATTCCTGGTACGGGTCAACGCCGCCTACGCGGACGGCAACGCCGAAGAGCTCCAAGCGCTGGCGGACGAGTGGGACGCGGGCCCGGCCCCCGAGCCCCAGTGGCCAAGCCGCAGCGAAGAGCTCTACGCCCGGCTGGAGTGGCTCGCGGCGCGCAAGGAACTCCTGGCGACCATGGCCGAGGAACTGGAGGCCAGCGCCATCGGCTCCATGATCAAAATGGCCCAGGACGACCCGGACGGCCTGCTCGACGAAATCGCGGAACAACTACTGGCCCAGGTAGCAGAACGCGAAGCCCGGCTGGCGGGGTTGCTGGATTAGCGGAGTGGGAGGTGGGGGCGGCACTGGGTTGGTGGGGCGGGGGCTTTGGGTGGGGTGGTATGTGCTGGTTGCTGGTTGCTGGTTGCTGGTTGCTGGTTGGGCCGGGGCGTGTGATTTGTGATTAGGGGCGGCAGTTGGTGGTTGGTGGGGAGTGCGGTGGTTCGTGGGTGCTGGTTAGGGCTGGTGGTTGGGGCGGGGCTGGTGATGGGCGGCTGGCTGCTGGTGGGGCGTGGGTGGCTGGTGGGCGGTGACATGGGCTGGGCTTGAGCGTGGTGGTGGGGGCTGGGGGCGCGTGGTGTGGGGGTTAGGCGTGGGGTGGTGGGGGTGGGGCGAGGGGGAGGGTGGGGAGGGAGGGGGGAGGGGGAAGCCCCCCCCCGAATGAGAATGCTGGGAAATCCCAGAAAGCCTGGAAATCAAAAGAACGAGGTGCCTTGATGTCATTTGCCCAACTGCCTGAGGTGGAGGCCGCGGCGGTGCCGGCCGATGGGTTCCTGTTGGATGTCCGTGAGGACGACGAATGGGCGGCCGGGCATGCCGATGGCGCGTTGCACCTGCCGATGAGCGAGCTCGTGGCCCGGTTCGGTGAGCTCACCGAGGCGGTCGCCGACGGCCGTCGGGTGCATGTCGTGTGTCGGGTCGGTGGCCGGTCCGCTCAGGTGGCGCAGTATCTGCTCGCGCAGGGGCTGGACGCGGTGAACGTGGGCGGCGGGATGCTGGCCTGGCACGCCGCTGGTCGCCCGATGGTGAGCGAGGGGGAGCACCCCGCTTCGGTGCTCTGACCTTGGGCGGCGGAAGGGGAACGGCCGGGCTCTTGGCCCGGCCGTGGTGTTGCGGTTCCCGCTGAACTTGTCGGACAGGCCCCGCACATGCTCGATCCGACCCGCGCTGCTCCCTCCGATCGCCCCACCTGGCCCGTACGCCTCCTATGTCGTGCCAGGGGCGCACAGCCGAGCACCGGAGTAGGGCACGGTCGGCGGTCGGAGCAGCCAGAGGTCGGAGCGGTCAGCGGTCGAAGTCGAGTTCCACTCGTTCGCTGACGGGGTGGGATTGGCAGGCCAGTACGTACCCCGCGTCCAACTCTTCCGCTTCCAGCGCGAAGTTGCGCTCCATGTGGACCTCGCCGGTGACCAGGAAGGCGCGGCAGGTGCCGCAGACGCCGCCCTTGCACGCGTACGGGGCGTCGGCGCGGTTGCGGAGCACCGTTTCGAGGAGTGATTCCGTCTCGCGCACCGGCCAACTGCCCGACCGGCCGTCGAGGGTGATGGTGACCGTGCTGTGTGCGGGCGCGACGCTGCTGCGCGTCGGTGCGGAGTCGTCGGCCACGTGGAAGATTTCCTGGTGGACCCGGGCGCGGGGGACGTTCAGCTCCTGGAGTGCGGCGTCGGCGGCCCGGACGAGGCCGTACGGGCCGCACAGGAACCAGCCGTCGACGGCTTCCACCGGGACCAGCGCCGGCAGCAGGGTGGTGAGCCGTTCCCGGTCCAGGCGTCCGGAGTCCAGGCCGACCTGTTGCTCTTCGCGTGAGAGCGCGTGGATGAGCTGGAACCGGTCCGGATAGCGGTCTTTGAGGTCGGCGACCTCTTCGAGGAACATCGTGGAGGCGGCGGTGCGGTCGCTGCGCAGCAGGCAGAAGCGGGCGTCCGGCCGGTTCGCCAGCAGGGTGGCGGCGATGGAGAGCACCGGGGTGATGCCGCTGCCACCGACGACGGCCGCGTAGTGCCCGCCGCGCTGCGGGTGCCGCACCGTTTCTTCAGCTTTTCCAGCCTCTTCAGCCGTTTGACCAGCGGCTGCTTCGGCTGCTTCTCCGTGGGCGCGCTCGCTGTCGCTTCCGGGCTCGGTCGTGGGGGCGACGTCGAGCACGAAGCGGCCGGTCGGGGCCATCACCTCCACCTCGTCGCCCACGGCGAGCTCCTTGAGCGCGTACGTGGAGAAGTCGCCGCCCTCGACCAGCCGTACGCCGATGCGCAGGCTGGTCGGCCCGGCCGGGTCTGTGACCGGGGAGCAGATCGAGTAGGTGCGGCGTATCTCGGTGTTGCGGGTGAAGCGGCGCAGTGCGATGTGCTGGCCGGGGGTGTAGCGGTAGTGGTCGCGCAGTTCGGGCGGTACGGCGAAGGTGATGGCCACGGCGTCGTCGGTGAGCCGGTCGGTGGCCGTCACGCGCAACCGGTGGAAGGCGCTGTGACGGGCCGAGCTCATGACAACTCCTTGAAGTGGTCGAAGGGTTCGAGGCAGCTTTCGCAGCGGCGGAGTGCCTTGCACGCCGTGGAGGAGAACCTGCTGAGCAGGCTGGTGCTGGTGGAGCCGCAGTGCGGGCAGCGGATCGCCAGGTCAACGGCTATCGGGCCGGCTGCTGCCGGGCCGGTGGGTCGCGGTGGGGCGATGCCGAACTCTTGGAGTTTGCGCCGGCCGTCGGGGCTGATGGCGTCGGTGGTCCAGGGCGGTGAGAGCACCGTGTGCACGGCGACTTCGGGTATGCCGCGTTGATGCAGCACCCGTTCGATGTCGGCGGCCATGGTCTCGATGGCGGGGCAGCCGGTGTAGGTCGGTGTGAGTTCCACCTCGACCTTGCCCGGGCCCGTCATGCGGAGTGAGCGCAGTACGCCGAGTTCGGCGAGGCTGAGGACGGGCAGCTCAGGGTCGGGGACGGAGCCGGCGGCCTGGCGCAGCTCGCGTTCCAGTGGGGTTTCCGTAAGGGGGCTCGGTGTCACCATGTCGCCCCCGGGTGGCTGCGGTGCAGGTGCTGCATCTCGGCGAGCATGCGGCCGAAGGGTTCGGTGTGGACGCCCTGGCGGCCGGCTCCTGCGGCCCACGATCCCTGTTGGGGGCCGGTCGGCAGGGTGAGCGTGGCCCGTCGTACGACGCTGGTGATGCGCTCCGTCCAGCGCTCGCGCAGGGTGGCCCAGTCCACGTCGAGGCCCTCGACCGGCTCGAATGCCTCTCCGGTGTGGCGCCACAGCTCGTCCAGGGCCTGTTGCATCCGCTGGTGGCTCTCGGCCGTTCCGTCGCCGAGGCGCAGGGTCCACTGTTCGGCGTGGTCGCGGTGGTAGTCGACTTCCTTGACCGCCTTGGCCGCGAGTTCGGCGAACGGGCCGGCGCCCTGTGTGAGTTCCTCGTAGAGCAGTCGTTGGTAGCCGGAGAAGTAGAGCTGGCGGGCGATGGTGTGGGCGAAGTCGCCGCGGGGTTGTTCCACGAGCTGGAGGTTGCGGAACGCGCGCTCTTCACGCAGGTAGGCCAGTTCGTCCTCGTCGCCGACGAGGGAGAGGAGGACGCGGGCCTGGCCGAGCAGGTCGAGTGCGATGTTGGCGAGGGCCAGTTCCTCTTCGAGCACGGGGGCGTGGCCGGCCCACTCTCCCAGCCGGTGCGAGAGGACCAGGGCGTCGTCTCCGAGGGCCAGGGCCGCGCTGGTGGGTACGGGGTTCACAGGTGCCGCACCCCCTCGGGGATGTCGTAGAACGTGGGGTGGCGGTACGGCTTGTCGGCCGCCGGCTCGAAGAAGGGGTCCTTCTCGTCCGGGGACGACGCGGTGATCTCGGCGGAGGGCACGACCCAGATGGACACCCCTTCCGAGCGGCGGGTGTACAGGTCGCGGGCGTTGCGCAGGGCCATGGCGGCGTCCGGTGCGTGCAGGCTGCCGGCGTGGGTGTGGCTGAGCCCGCGCCTGCTGCGTACGAAGACCTCCCACAGGGGCCAGTCCGCCGTGCTCATGCGATGTCCTCTTCTCGTACGTCCGGTGCGTGCGCCGCGCCCGGGGCGCCGGCCGTGGTGGGCTGGTGCTTGGTGGCGTAGGCGGCGGCGGCTTCGCGCACCCAGGCGCCTTCTTCGTGGGCCGTGCGGCGTTGGTTGACCCGCTGGGCGTTGCACGGGCCGTTGCCGCGCAGGACCTCGCGGAACTCGTCCCAGTCGATGGCGCCGAAGGCGTAGTGTCCGCGCTCTTCGTCCCAGGTCAGGTCGGGGTCGGGCAGGGTGAGACCGAGCGATTCGGCTTGTGGGACGCAGATGTCGACGAAGCGCTGCCGCAGTTCGTCGTTGGAGTGGCGTTTGATGCGCCAGGCCATGGACTGGGCGGAGTGCGCCGACTCGCCGTCCGGTGGTCCGAACATCATCAGGGACGGCCACCACCAGCGGTTGACGGCGTCCTGGGCCATGGCGTGCTGGGCCTTGGTGCCCTGGCTGAGGGCGAGGAGGAGTTCGTACCCCTGGCGCTGGTGGAAGGACTCCTCCTTGCAGATGCGGACCATCGCGCGCGCGTAGGGGCCGTAGGAGCAGCGGCACAGTGGCACCTGGTTGGTGATGGCGGCGCCGTCCACGAGCCAGCCGATCGCGCCGACGTCGGCCCAGGTCAGGGTGGGGTAGTTGAAGATCGACGAGTACTTCTGGCGGCCGGTGTGGAGGCGGTCGAGGAGTTCGTCGCGGCCGGTGCCCAGGGTTTCTGCGGCGCTGTAGAGATAGAGGCCGTGGCCTGCTTCGTCCTGGACCTTGGCCATCAGGATGGCCTTGCGGCGGAGTGAGGGCGCGCGGGTGATCCAGTTCGCCTCGGGCTGCATGCCGATGATCTCGGAGTGGGCGTGCTGGGCGATCTGCCGCACCAGTGAGGCGCGGTAGGCGTCCGGCATCCAGTCGCGCGGCTCGATGCGCTCCTCGGCGGCGACTGCCTCGTTGAAGCGCGCTTCGTGGGCCGCGTCGTCTTGTGTGCCGGCGTCCGGCGCCATCGTCGTCATGTCATGTCTCCTCGCCACCGACCCGCAGGTCGTCGAGACCTTGTCGGGCTGCTGGGCGTCGCGAGCCGTGTCGCGAACCCAGCAGCCGACCGACCGATCGTTCGGTTCGATGGTCTCTGGTGCCTCAAGCGGTGTCAAGGCTGTGGATAACTGGCCTGTGGATAACTCGGGGGAGCTGTCCTGGATGAGGCACCGTAGGTACCGTCTCCGGGCGGAGGAGAGCGGCGCCGAGCGCTGCCGAGAAGGGGAACGGGGCGGGTATGCAACCGGACGAGCGAGCCGAGCGGTCTGGACGGGCCGGCGCGGACGGCGAAGGGCCGGGTGCGGGCGGTTCGGGCGCCGATGCGGCGCCGCGGCAGCACGACGCCGTACGAACGGGTGGTGAGGGCGTGGACGGCGGTACGGACGGCGTGGGCCGTGCGGTGGATGCGGGCGGGGCGGCTGGCTCCGACCCGCAGGATGCGCCGCGAGCGCCGTCAGGTCGCGCCGCCGAGCCCGGGCCGGCCGATGGCGACGGCGAGCGGGAGGGTGCCTTCCGCGGCACGACGGGCGGCACGGACGTGCCGGCGGGTGTCACGGACGTGCCGCCGGGTGCTACGGACATGCCGGCCGAGGCGGGTGTGTCCATTCCCGGCCCGCGGACCGGGCCACCGCCGGTCGGCAGCCCCGGTGACCCGGCCGGTGCCGCCCGGCACTCCGCCGGCAGTGTCGCCACCGGCAGCGCCCCCACCGGTAGCGGCCCCGCAAGCGGCACTCCCACCGGCGGCACCCCCGGCGCGGCGCCGGGTGCGCTCTCGCTGCCCGGGCAGGTCGTCCTCGGGGTGGCGATAGCGGTTGCCGTGGTGGCGGTCGCCGTCCATCTGGGCATGTCATTTCTGCATGTGGCGCCGTCCAATACGGTCAACAGGAAGCACACCGAGACCATCGGCGAGTACATCTACCCGGAGTTCGAGCAGAACTGGAAACTCTTCGCTCCCAACCCTCTTCAGCAGAACATCGCCGTGCAGGCGCGCGCTGAGGTGCGCACTCCCGACGGCGGCAAGGCCGTCACCGGGTGGACCGATCTGACGGCCCAGGACGGTGCGGCCGTGCGCCACAATCCGCTGCCCAGCCATGCGCAGCAGAACCAACTGCGCCGCGCCTGGGAGTTCTACGCCGGTTCGCACGATGCCAAGGAGCAGCCGGTCGGCCTCCGCGGCCAGCTCTCCGAGCAGTACGTACGACGCATGGTGGCGCACCGGTTCGGGCCCGAGCATGCGGGGGGCGTCGTGGAGCGCGTGCAGGTGCGGGCCGTCACCGAGCCCGTGGCGCCGCCCTCGTGGAGCGAGGAGAAGATCGATCTGAAGCCGATCCACCGGGTGTTGCCGTGGTGGACCATCACCAGTGACGATCTGCCCGGGCACGACGGGCCGGACCCGGACGATCGGGCCCGGGCTGCGGTTCGGCCGGAGAACGACCGGGTGAAGGGGGACGACCAGTGAGCTTCCGTCTCCTGATGGGCCGGTTGGAGCGGGCCGTGACCCGCGGCCAGGCCAAGATCACTGGTACGGCGCTCGGGCCGTACCAGACCGCCATCGTGCGGATCGGGTTCTCCTTCACCTGGCTGCTGTTCCTGCTGCGGGAGTGGCCGCACCGGGGGGTGCTGTACGGGCCGGACAGCCCGTGGGCGCCGGAGATGGCGCGCCAAATGATCGACCAGAGCGGCGCGTTCACGGTGCTGATGTGGTCGGACGGGCGGGCGTGGTTCGAGATCGTCTACCTGCTGGCCGTGGTCTCCAGCGCGTTGCTGCTGCTTGGCTGGCGCACCCGCACCATGTCCGTGCTGTTCATGGTGGGTGTGCTCTCGCTCCAGAACCGCAATGTGTTCGTCGGCGACGGCGGCGACAACATCATCCATCTGATGGCGATCTACCTGGTGTTGACCCGCTGCGGCCAGGTGTGGTCGCTGGACGCCCGCCGGGCGGCGCGGGCCGCGCGGGCGCCAGGGGCCGTGCCGGGTACGGTGCCGGCGCCCGGTGCTCCGTATCCGGCTGCGCCGGCTGGCGCTCCGTCGGCGCAGCCGCAGGGCGCCCGGGTGGACCTCGACCGCTGGCCCGCTGCCCTGCGGAAGGGCCAAGCGCCGCAGGAATCCGCTGGTCAGCCGGGTGCGATGGCGGCCTGGGGCGAGGCGGCCCGGCCCGCGACGGGCCAGGTCGCGACGGCCGCGGGGGGCGCTGAGGGGCAGGAGGGGTTGTTCGGCAGCGACAGCACGGGGGTGGTGCTGTGGACGTTGCTCGGCACCTCGCTGGCCGTGGTCACCGCGCTGGGCGAGTTGAGCAGCGGGTGGGCGCTGGTCTTCTGGGGCCTGTGGGCGATACACGGCGCGTGGTGGGCCGTGTGCCGGTACGCGCCGGGGGAGGCGCGGGCGGTCATGGGTGCGCTCGCCAACCTCGCGCACAACGCCGCGCTCGTCGTGATCATGGGGCAGGTCTGTCTGATCTACGCCACCGCCGGCTGGTACAAGATCCAGGGCACCCGCTGGCAGGACGGCACGGCCGTGCACTACCCGCTGCACCTGGACTACTTCTCGCCGTGGCCGGAGCTGACCGGCGTGCTGGCCAACAGCGGCACGGTGGTCATGCTGCTCAGTTACGGGACTGTCTTCGTCCAGGTGGCCTTCCCCTTCGCCCTCCTCAACCGGCGGGCCAAGAACGTCCTGCTCGGGGTGATGATGCTGGAGCACATCGGCATAGCCGTCGTGCTCGGGCTGCCGTTCCTGTCGCTGGCGATGATCGCCGCGGACGCGGTGTTCCTGCCGACGGGCTTCCTGCTCTGGCTCGGTGTCACGCTGCGGCGGGCCCGCGGGCGGCTGCCGCGTCGTCCGTCCGTACCGGCCGGGGCCTCCGTCGCGCCGCCGGCAGAACGTACCCTCGTGGGGTGACCAGCCAGACCGCCCCGCACGCCGTGGACCAGCCCGCTTCGCCCGCCGGCGGCGGTGAGCCGATCCAGTACGACGAGGGTTTCCAGCAGCAGGTCGGGGTCGGGCCGCACCCTCGGCCGTGGCCCACCGGCGACCAGTACGACCCCGAGCTGCTGGCCCACGGCGACCGGCGCAACGTGGTGGACGAGTACCGCTACTGGCGGCACGAGGCGATCGTCGCCGACCTCGATGGGCGGCGGCACGACTTCCACGTGGCGGTGGAGAACTGGAGCCACGACTTCAACATCGGCTCCGTGGTCCGTACGGCCAATGCGTTCCTCGCCAAGGAGATCCACATCGTCGGCAACCGGCGGTGGAACCGCCGTGGCGCGATGGTCACCGACCGCTACCAGCACATACGCCACCACCCGGACACCGCGGACCTGACGGCGTGGGCGGCGGCCGAGCAGGTGCCCGTGATCGGCATCGACAACCTGCCGGGTGCGGTGCCGCTGGAGCGGGTGGAGTTGCCGCGCCGTTGTGTGCTGCTCTTCGGGCAGGAGGGGCCGGGGCTGACTCAGGAGGCGCGGGACCGGGCGGCCATGGTGTGCTCGATCGCGCAGTTCGGCTCGACGCGGTCGATCAACGCGGGTGCGGCGGCGGCGATCGCCATGCACACCTGGGTGCGCGTGCACGCGACCATTGCCGGTTAGCCGGTTAGCCGGTTAGCCGGTTAGCCGGTTAGCCGGTTAGCCGGTTAGCCGGTTAGCCGGGGTGGCGGATTGGCTGGCCGGGTGGTGGTCGTACGGGTCAGACCCCGGCCGAGAGCTTGAGGCCGACCACGCCGCCGATGATGGCGATGAAGGAGATCACCTTGGGCGTGGTGAGGCGTTCCTTGTAGAGGATCGCGCTGAAGGTGACGGTGCCGAGTGAGCCGAGGCCGGTCCAGATCGTGTAGCCGACGCCCACGTCGAGCGTCTTCAGCGCCAGGCTCAGGAAGAACACGCCGCCGGTCGCCGCGGCCACGGTCAGCAGCGAGGGCCAGAGCCGGGTGAAGCCCTCGGTGGCGTTGGTGCTGAGGGCGAAGACCACTTCGAAGACGGCGGCGACGAGCAGGTAGATCCAGGCCACGGCTGTGCTCCCGGGAGGGCTTGGCGGCTGGGCGCGCCGGCTGGCAGGGGCGGGTCGGCAAGATCAAGGGGTCAAGTTGCATGTACGTGCAACTTCTTTGCCGAGTCTCGCCGGGCCGGTAGCCTCGTGTCAAGTGGCCTGCTAGGCGGGGAGAGTGCGATGGACGACGAGCTGTTGTGGGGTGGCGTCATCGCCCTGCACGCGCGCGTGGAACAGCGGCTTTCGGCCGTGCTCCAGCGGCAGCACGGCCTCGGTCTGTCCGAGTACCGCGCCCTCGGGCATCTGACGCTGGCCACCGCGAGCGGGCTGCGCATGCAGGAACTCGCCGCCAAGGTGGGGCTCAACCAGAGCTCCACGACCCGGCTCGCCGGGCGGCTGTTCGGCGCCGGTTTCGCCTTCCGTGACCTGTGCGACGACGACAAGCGCGGCGTCTACACCGTGATCACCGACGCCGGGCGGGCCCGGCACGCCGAGGCCCGGGGCACGTACGAGGCCACCTTGTCCGCCGCGCTCGCCGACGCGGCGGACGACCCCGAACTCGGCGTGTTCGTCCGGGCCCTGCGCACGGCCCTGGCGCAGCGCGACGCCGGGACGGCTGCCGTGGCGGAGGAGCCCGTGACGCCCCGGGCCGCTGCGGACTGAGTGGCGGGGGACGCGCTCCGTACCCGCCGTCGTACCCGCACCCCCACCCGCCCCGCACCCGCCGTCGCTGTCGCCGTGGCGGAGCCCTACGCCTGGCGGCGGACCTCCACCATGCGGAAGCGGTTGGCCACGAAGGCGCCGTCGCACAGGGCGGCGTTGGCCGCGGGGTTGCCGCCCGAGCCGTGGAAGTCGGAGAAGGCCGCGGTCTGGTTCACGTACACCCCGCCGGTGAGGTTCAGCGAGAGCTGGGCGCACTCCTCCAGGCACGCTTCCTCGGCCAACTGCTCCACCTCGGCCGATGTGGTGTACGCGCCGACGGTCATGGCGCCCTGGGTGCGGATCGTGTGGCGGAGCAATTCCACGGCCTCCGGCGTGGAGTCGACCGCCACCGCGAAGGAGACAGGGCCGAAGCACTCGCTCAGGAACGCGGCGTCGGCCTCCGGGGAGTCCCAGGTCTTGCGGGCGCCGTCGGCCTTGACGATCGTCGGCGTGCGCACCGTGGCCCCGGGGAAGTCGGGGTGGCTCACCGCACGTGAGGCCAGCGCCACCTCGCCGAGGCTGCCCGCTGCCTCGATACGCGCCTTGACCTGCGGATTGACGATCGCACCCAGCAGCGCATTGGCCCGCGCGTCATCGCCGAGCAGCCCGTCGACGGCCGCCGCGAGATCGCTGACCACCTCGTCGTACGACTTGGGGCCCGCATCGGTCTGGATGCCGTCCCGGGGGATGAGGAGGTTCTGCGGGGTGGTGCACATCTGGCCGCTGTAGAGGGAGAGCGAGAACGCGAGGTTGCTCAGCATGCCCTTGTAGTCGTCGGTCGAGTCGACGACGACGGTGTTGACACCGGCCTTCTCGGTGAAGACCACCGCCTGGCGGGCGTGGGTCTCAAGCCAGTCGCCGAAGGCCGTCGACCCGGTGTAGTCGATCACGCGGATCTCCGGGCGTACGGCGAGCGTCTTGGCCAGCCCCTCGTCGGTGCGCTCGGCGGCGAGCGCGACCAGGTTGGGGTCGAAGCCCGCTTCGGCCAGCACCTCACGGGCGACCTGCACCGTCAGGGCGAGCGGCAGCACGGCCCGCGGATGCGGCTTGACCAGCACCGGGTTGCCGGTGGCCAGCGACGCGAACAGGCCCGGATAGCCGTTCCAGGTGGGGAAGGTGTTGCAGCCGATCACCAGGGCGATGCCGCGCCCGACGGCCGTGAACTCCTTGTTCAGGTTCAGCGGGTCCCGCTTGCCCTGCGGCTTGGACCAGCTCGCCGCCTCCGGCACCCTGACCTGCTCCCGGTACGCGTACGCGACCGCTTCCAGGCCGCGGTCCTGGGCGTGCGGGCCGCCGGCCTGGAGCGCCATCATGAACGCCTGGCCCGAGGTGTGCATGACGGCGTGGGCGAACTCGTGCGTGCGGGCGTTGATCCGGTCCAGGATCTCCAGGCACACCACGGCCCGGGTCTGCGGCCCGGCCGCACGCCAGGCCGGCATCGCCGCCCGCATGGCGGGGAGCAGCACGTCGACGTCGGGGTGGGGGTAGAGCACGCCGAGCTCGATGCCGTACGGAGAGACCTCGTCGCCGACCCAGTCGTCGGTCCCCGGCTGGTCCAGCTCGAACCGGGTGCCGCGCAGCGCGTCGAAGGCCGCCTGTCCTTCGCCCGCGCTCAGGGTGCTGCGCCCTGACTCGTCCGTGCTGCCGTACGCCTTGGGGTGCTCGGGGTGCGGTGACCAGTACGCACGGGTGCCGATCGCCTCCAGCGCCTGGTCGAGCGTGGGGCGGTGCTTCTCGATCAACAGGGCTGCGGTGAGCTCGGTGGTCATCAAGGACCAACTCCTCGTCGAGCTGGGCGGGACGGGGGAACAGGGCTAGATTAACCGAACGATCGGTCGGGACAAGGGGGCTTCGCGAACCTGTGGACAAACATCGAGAGAGGCCGGATCGAGCCTGTGGATAACCACCGCGTGGACCCATTTTCGGGGAGGATCAACGACATGACCACCGCAGTCGGAGCCGCCACGAGCACGGCCCGAGCCGCCTTGGGACCGGACGCCGCCGCCGGGTCCGGGGCCGCGCCGGGCATCGGTCAGGACCGGGCCGTGGCCGTCGTCGGCACCGGCACCATGGGGCAGGGGATCGCGCAGGTCGCGCTGGTCGCCGGGCATCCGGTGCGGTTGTACGACGCGCTGCCGGGCCGGGCGGCGCAGGCGGCCGAGGCCATCGGGGCCCGGCTCGACCGGCTGGTGGCCAAGGGCAAGCTCACCGCCGACCGGCGGGCCGACGCAGGTGCCAGGCTGCTGCCCGCCGCCGACCTGTCCGAACTGGCCGACGCCGCCCTGGTCATCGAGGCCGTCGTCGAGCAGCTCGCCGTCAAGCAGGAGCTGTTCACCGAGCTCGAACGGATCGTCGGCGCCGACTGCCTGCTCGCCACCAACACCTCCTCGCTGTCGGTGACCGCCGTGGGGGGTGCGCTCGACCGGCCCGGTCGCGTGCTCGGCCTGCACTTCTTCAACCCGGCGCCGCTGCTGCCGCTGGTCGAGGTGGTGCGCGGCTTCGCCACCGACCCCGGCGCGGTCGACCTCGCCCACGCCACGGTGGCCCGCTGGGGCAAGACCCCGGTGCGCTGCGCCGACACCCCGGGGTTCATCGTCAACCGGATCGCCCGCCCCTTCTACGCGGAGGCGCTGCGCTGCTACGAGGAGGGGGCGGCCGACCCCGCCACCATCGACGCGGTGCTGCGGGAGTCCGGCGGCTTCCGGATGGGGCCGTTCGCGCTGACGGACCTGATCGGCCAGGACGTGAACGAGGCCGTCACCCACTCCGTGTGGCAGTCCTTCTTCCAGGACCCCAAGTTCACGCCGTCGCTGGCCCAGCGGCGGCTGGTCGAGTCCGGGCTGCACGGCCGCAAGACGGGGCGCGGCTGGTTCGACTACGGGGAGGGCGGCGAGGGCGGTGCGGCACCGGAGCCGCGGACGGCCGTGCCGCAACTGCCGCCCGCGTCGGTGGTCGTGCACGGCGACCTCGGGCCGGCCGCGGCGCTGCCGGAGCTGATGGCCGAGGCCGGGATCGAAGTCACCCGGCAGGCGGGGCCGGAGGGCCGGGCGGGCTTCATCGAGTTGCCGGGCGGTGCCCGGCTTGCGCTCACCGACGGCTCGGCGGCATCGGCCGACCCGTTCGCCGACGCCCTCCGCTTCGACCTGGCGCTGGACTACCGCACCGCGACCCGCATCGCCCTGGCCGCGGCCGATCGCGCCGCGCCGGGCTCGCTCGACCGTGCGGTCGGCCTCTTCCAGGCGCTGGGCAAGGACGTCAGCGTCATCGACGACATACCGGGCCTGGTCGTGGCCCGCACGGTGGCGATGCTCGTCGACTTCGCGGCCGACGCGCTGGGGCGCGAAGTCGCCGGCGCGCACGACATCGACACGGCGATGTGGAAGGGGGTGAACTACCCGCGCGGCCCGCTGGAGTGGGGCGACGAACTGGGCGCCGACTGGGTGCTCAGCGTCCTCGGGAACCTGCACGCCGCCTACCCCTCCGGGCGCTACGCACCGGCTCCGCTGCTGGTCCGCCGTGCGGCGGCGCGCCGGAACCTGCTGTAATCATGACCATGGCCAAGCGCGACACCTACACGCCCGAGTCGCTGCTCGCGGTCGCCGTTGGGGTGTTCAACGAGCGCGGCTACGACGGCACCTCCATGGAGCACCTGTCCCAGGCTGCCGGCATTTCCAAGTCCTCGATCTACCACCACGTCAAGGGCAAGGAAGAGCTGCTGCGGCGTGCCATAAACCGGGCGCTCGACGGACTGTTCGGCATCCTCCAGGAGCCCGAGGCGCGGCAGGGTCCGGCCATCGACCGGTTGCAGTACGTGGTCCGGCGCACGGCCGAGGTGCTGATGGCCGAGTTGCCGTACGTGACGCTGCTGCTGCGGGTGCGCGGCAACACCGACACCGAGCGGTGGGCGATGGAGCGGCGGCGCGAGTTCGACCACGAGGTGGCCGAGCTGCTCAAGCAGGCGGCGGCCGACGGCGACCTGCGCCCCGATGTGGACGTACGGCTCGCCACCCGGCTGCTCTTCGGGATGATCAACTCGATCGTGGAGTGGTACCGGCCGGCCCGTGGCGGGGCCGCGACCAGCGAAGAGGTGGCCGAAGCGGTGGTGCGGACGGCCTTCGCGGGCTTGCGTACGTAGCGCTGTCCGGGGCGGCCCCCGCGGGGCCGGGCTGGCCTGGCCCCGCGACAGGGCCGTGGGTGACCTGGCCTTTCGTGGATGAGGCGGTCGGGCGGGGTGGGCCAGGTGAGGGTGGCGGGTGGTGCGGTGCGGGGTGGGCGGGGGTACGGCCCGGCCGCCGCGCCCCGCTCTCCACACCCTCGCCCCGCCCGACGCCACGCAGCCCCGCCTCGGCGCCGGCCGCCTCACCCCGTCGCCGGCCGTTCGCCGGCCACTCAGCCCCGCCTCGCCTCGTCACTGGCCGCCCCATCCCGTCACCAGGCGCCAGCCGCCCGCCCCCGGCTCATCGCCCCCCGGGGTCGGTTCCCCGGGGGCTCATCGCCGGGCGCTACGGCTCCAGGTCGAGGTCCGTTTCCTCGAAGACCAGCAGGGTGCGGGTGCTGAGGACTTCGGGGATGGCCTGGATGCGGGTGAGGACGAGTTCGCGCAGGGCCCTGTTGTCGGCCGTGTGGACCAGGAGCAGTACGTCGAAATCGCCGCTGACCAGGGCGATGTGGGCGGTGCCCGGTAGCTCTTGCAGCTTTTCGCGGACCGTGCGCCAGGAGTTCTGCACGATCTTCAACGTGATGTAGGCGGACGCCGCCTGACCTGCTCGTTCCTGGTTGATCCTGGCACTGAAGCCGCGGATGACGCCGTCGTCGATGAGCCGGTTGATGCGGGCGTAGGCATTGGCCCGCGATATGTGCACCCGCTCGGCCACCGACCGTACCGAGGCCCGGCCGTCCTGCTGGAGCATCCGCAGGATGTCGCGGTCGATCGGGTCCAGCGGCCGGGCGGGGAAGTGCTCGCCCGGATTGGCCATCTGTTCGTCTGACACGCGGTCCCGCCTCTCCTCCATGGACGCACTGCGCTCATCTCAGGCTGTGGAGAACCGTTTGTCCACAGGCTAGGCCCGCCTGTAGCCAAAATGACGAGTCGACCGAACAATCGGTAGGGAGGCGCACGGCACACCGCTGCGCCTGGACGCAGCCCAAGAGGAGGTGCTCGACATGACGGTTCTTGAGCAGCCCGGCGCCTACCGGCCCACCCCGCCACCGGCGTGGCAGCCTCGTACCGACCCTGCGCCGTTGCTTCCCGACGCGCAGCCGTACCGCCTCCTGGGGACGGAGGCCGCGGCCGACACCGATCCGGGGCTGCTGCTGTCGCTGTACGCCGAGTTGGTCCGCGGCCGGCGGTACAACGCGCAGGCCACGGCCCTGACCCGGCAGGGCAGGCTGGCGGTGTACCCGTCCTCGACCGGGCAGGAGGCGTGCGAGGTCGCCGCCGGTCTCGTACTCGCCGAGCAGGACTGGCTCTTCCCCAGCTACCGGGACACCCTCGCGGTCATCGCGCGGGGCGTCGACCCGGCGGCGGCGCTGACCCTGCTGCGCGGCGACTGGCACACCGGGTACGACCCGGCCGAGCACCGGGTCGCGCCGCTGAGCACGCCGCTGGCCACCCAGTTGCCGCACGCTGTGGGGCTGGCGCACGCGGCGCGGCTGAAGGGCGATGACGTGGTGGCGCTGGCCATGGTCGGCGACGGCGGGACCAGCGAGGGCGACTTCCACGAGGCGCTGAACTTCGCGGCCGTCTGGCAGGCACCGGTGGTCTTCCTCGTACAGAACAACGGGTTCGCGATCTCCGTGCCGTTGGCGAAGCAGACCGCGGCGCCCTCGCTCGCGCACAAGGGCGTGGGGTACGGGATGCCGGGACGGCTCGTCGACGGCAACGACGCCGTCGCGATGCACGCGGTGTTGTCGCAGGCCGTGGAGCGGGCGCGGGCGGGCGGCGGGCCGACCTTGATCGAGGCCGTGACCTACCGCATGGAGGCGCACACCAACGCCGACGACGCGACCCGCTACCGCACGGACGCAGAGGTGGAGGCGTGGCGCGCGCACGACCCGATCGCCCTGGTCGAGGGCGAGTTGCGGGCGCGGGGGCTGCTCACCGACGAGGTGGTCGAGCAGGCCAGGGAGGCGGCCGAGCAGTTGGCCGGCCGGCTCCGCGACCGGCTGAACGGGGATGCGGTGCTCGACCCGATGGACCTGTTTGCGCATGTCTACGCCGACCAGACGAGCCAACTGCGCGAGCAGGCGGCCCAACTGCGTGCCGAACTCGACGCGGAGTTCGAGCCGGAGGAGGAACGATGACGACCGCGGCTGCCCCCGCCACCCAGGCCCCGACCGGACGCAAACCGGCCAGCATGGCGCAGGCGCTCAGCCGGGCCCTGCGCGACGCGATGGCCGACGACCCGACCGTGCACGTGATGGGCGAGGACGTCGGCACGCTCGGCGGCGTCTTCCGGATCACCGACGGCCTCGCCAAGGAGTTCGGCGAGGCGCGCTGCACGGACACCCCGCTGGCCGAGGCCGGCATCCTGGGCACGGCGGTCGGCATGGCGATGTACGGGCTGCGGCCCGTCGTGGAGATGCAGTTCGACGCGTTCGCCTACCCGGCGTTCGAGCAGTTGGTCAGCCATGTCTCGCGGATGCGCAACCGCACCAGGGGCGCCGTGCCGATGCCGCTGACCATTCGCATCCCGTACGGCGGTGGGATCGGCGGCGTCGAGCACCACAGCGACTCGTCGGAGGCGTACTACATGGCGACGCCCGGCCTGCACGTGGTCGTCCCGGCGACCGTCGCCGACGCGTACGGGCTGCTGCGGGAGTCCATCGCCTCCGACGACCCGGTGATCTTCCTGGAGCCGAAGCGGCTGTACTGGTCGAAGGCCGACTGGACGCCGGACGAGCCGGAGCGGGTGGCGCCGATCGGGCGCGCCGTCGTGCGCCGGGCCGGCCGCAGCGCCACCCTGATCACCTACGGGCCCTCGGTGCCGGTCTGTCTGGAGGCGGCCGACGCGGCCCTGGCCGAAGGGTGGGACCTGGAGGTCATCGACCTGCGGTCGCTGGTGCCCTTCGACGACGCGACGGTGTGCGCGTCGGTGCGGCGCACCGGTCGGGCGGTGGTGGTGCACGAGTCCACCGGGTTCGGCGGGCCCGGCGGTGAGATCGCGGCGCGGATCACCGAGCGCTGCTTCCACCATCTGGAGGCGCCGGTGTTGCGGGTGGCGGGGTTCGACATCCCGTACCCGCCGCCGATGTTGGAGCGGCACCACCTGCCCGGTGTGGACCGGGTGTTGGACGCGGTGGCCAGGCTCCAGTGGGAGGCGGACTGGCAGCCCGGCACCGGCGGCGACGAGCGTCGGGCCGGGGGTGCGTACTGATGGCCGTGGTCCGCGAATTCGCCTTGCCCGACCTCGGGGAAGGGCTCACCGAGGCGGAGATCGTGCGCTGGCTGGTGGCCGTCGGTGACGTGGTGGCCGTCGACCAGCCGGTGGTGGAGGTCGAGACGGCGAAGGCGATGGTGGAGGTGCCGTGCCCGTACGCGGGCGTGGTGACCGCGCGGTACGGCGACGAGGGCACGGAACTGCCGGTCGGCGCGGCCCTGTTGACGGTGGCGGTGAGCGATCCGGCCACCGTGCCGGGGCCGGATGGGCGGCCGGCCGCGGGGCCGGGGGGCGCGGGGCCGGGGGGCGGTGGTGTGCCCGGGGCCGGTGGTTCCGGCGGCGGTCCTGGTGGTGGTTCGGGCGGTGGTTCGGCTCGGGCCGGTGGTGCGCCGGGGAGCGCGGCCGGGGACGAGGCGTCAGGGAACGTGCTCGTGGGGTACGGGACGGGGGCGCCTGCCGCCCGCCGGCGCAGGTTGCGGGCGGCTCCGCAGGGCGCCGGAGCCCTGCACACGGCTGGGCAGATCGCAGCGCCGCAGGTCAGCGAGGTGGGCGGCGCGGTGGCGCAGCGTTCGGTCGGTGGTGCGGGCCGGGCGGATGGGGCGGGGGCGGCTGCCGTGGATGCGACGGTCGTGCGGGTGGCGCCCGACGGTGTGCGGGCGGCGGGGCGGCCGGCGGATGCGGAGGTCGCGGAGGGCGCGGGCCCCGGGGCGGCGGACGCGGGTGCGGATGCGGACGCGGGTGCGGACGCGGGTGTCGCCGGGCGTACGGTGCCGGTGATTTCGCCGCTGGTGCGCAGGCTGGCCCGGGAGCACGGGCTTGACCTGCGACGGCTATCAGGTTCCGGGCCCTCAGGGTTGATTCTGCGCGCGGACGTGGAGCGCGCGATAGCGGCGGCGCGGGACGCGGGCGCGACGGTGCACGCGGGTGCGGGTGCGGGTGCGGGCGTGGGTGCGGGCGTGGGTGCCGCTGCCGGTGTGGCGGCTGCCACCGGGGCGGCGTCGGCGGCCGGCGCCGGGCTGCCGGCGGACTCGGGCTCTGGGGCTGAGGGCTCCGGGGCTGCGGCGACCGGAGTGCGGCAGTCCGTGCCGGGTGCGGCGGTGGCAGCGGTGCCGGGCGGCGATGCGGCACGGCTGTCGACGGCTTCGGGTGCGCTGGCGCGCGCCGCAGCCGGTGCCGGGGTGCGGGAGGCGGCGCGCATACCGCTGCGCGGGGTGCGCGGTGCGGTGGCTGAAAAGTTGTCCCGTAGCCGCGCCGAGATCCCCGACGCGACCTGCTGGGTCGACGCGGACGCCACCGAACTCCTCGCGGCCAGGGCTGCGATGAACGCGGCCGGCGGACCGAAGGTCTCGCTGCTCGCCGTGGTGGCCAGGATCTGTACGGCGGCGCTCGCCCGGTTCCCCGAGCTGAACGCGCGGGTGGACACCGAAGCGCGCGAGATCGTGCAACTGGCCGGGGTGGCGCTGGGGTTCGCCGCGCAGACCGACCGTGGCCTGATGGTGCCCGTCGTGCATGACGCGCACCTGCGGGACGCGGTGGAGCTCTCGACGGAGTTCGCCCGGCTCACGGAGCAGGCGCGCGCCGGCCGGCTCACCCCGGCCGAGCTCACCGGGGGCACCTTCACGCTCAACAACTACGGGGTGTTCGGCGTGGACGGCTCCACGCCGATCATCAACCACCCCGAGGCGGCGATGCTGGGCGTGGGCCGCATCGTGGAGCGGCCCTGGGTGCACGGCGGGGAGCTGGCGGTGCGCCGGGTCGTCCAACTCTCGCTCACCTTCGACCACCGGGTGTGCGACGGCGGCACCGCCGGCGGGTTCCTGCGCTACGTGGCCGACTGCGTCGAGCAACCGGCGGTGCTGTTGCGCACGGTGTAGGGGAGGGGGCGCCCGTCCCTCGGCCCGCTGGTCGGCCGAGGGACGGACGGGTGGGGACGGGGCGGTACGGAGGGAGTGCGGAGGGGCGGGGGGTGTCGGTGGTGTGGGGGTGGGGTTCGGGCTGTGGGGGCGGGTGCGGGGCGGCCATACTCGGGCGCATGACGGGTGAGGGCGAGGGCGTGGGCGAACGGGTGACGTACGACGCCGTGGTGTTGGCCGGCGGGGGAGCGCGCCGGCTCGGTGGGGCGGACAAGCCGTCGCTGAGGGTCGGTGGGCGTTCGCTGCTCGACCGGGTGCTGGGCGCGTGCGGTGCGGCGGGGCGCACGGTGGTGGTCGGGCCGCGGCGGCCGACGGTGCGGCCGGTCCACTGGGTGCGGGAGGACCCGCCGGGCGGCGGCCCGGTGGCCGGCCTTGCGGCCGGGATGCGGCACGTGGCGGCCGATACCGTCCTCGTACTCTCCGCTGACCTGCCGTTTCTGACCCCGGGTGCGGTACGGGAGCTGGTGGCGATTCCGCCGGGGTGCGAGGGGCAGCAGCTCCTTGACGCGCAGGGGCGGGAACAGCCGCTGGTCGCCGCGTACCGGACCGAGCCGCTCCGGCGTGAACTGGGCCTGCTGTACGCGGAGCACGGCGGGTTGTCCGGGTTGCCGCTGCGGCTGTTGCTGGGCGAACTGCGGTGGTCGGGGCTGCCCGGGCACGTGGAGGCGGCGTTCGACTGCGACACCTGGGACGCGGTGGGCGCCGCCCGGGCGCGGATCAGGGAGCATGACCGTGTGCTTGCTGAATGGATCGAGACGGTTAAGGCGGAACTCGGTATCGACCTCGACGTCGATACGGCGGCCCTGCTCGACCTGGCCAGGGACGCGGCGCACGGCGTGGCGCGCCCGGCCGCGCCGCTGACCACGTTCCTCGTGGGGTACGCAGCGGGGCGGGCCGCAGGTGGCGGCAGCGAGGCGGTGGCCGAGGCGACCCGCAAGGCGGCGGCGTTGGCCGTGCGCTGGGCGGAGGAGGGCGCGCCCCCGACGCCGGACGGTGCGGGAGGGACAGCAGGGCCGGCCGGGCCCGGTGGATCTCCCGGGGCGGCGGGCCCGGGGCCGGCCGGAGAGCCGAGGTAGCGGGCGGCATGACGGGCCGACGACGTACGGGTTCAGCGGGGGCCGCGGGACACGGGCCCGGTACGGGGCGGGCGGGGCACGGTGGGGCGGCGGTGAGTTGGCCGGCGGCCCGGGCGGTCGCGGCGGGGGCGGCCGGCGGGCCGTTGCCGGCGGCGCCCACCCCGCTCGGCGAGGCGCTCGGCCGGGTGCTGGCCGAACCCCTGACGGCCCTGACCGACCTGCCGCCCTTCGACACCTCGGCCATGGACGGGTGGGCCGTCGCGGGGCCAGGCCCCTGGCGGTTGCCGGCGCGCGGTCAGGGCGTACTGGCCGGGCACGCGCGCCCCGAACCGTTGGAGGACGGCCAGGCCGTACGGATCGCCACCGGGGCCAGGACACCGCCGGGCGCCACCGCCGTCCTGCGCAGCGAACACGGCATGGTGCGCGACGAGCGGGCCGCCCGGGGCGACGGCACGCCACCCGCTGCCGATCCGCCGCGCGGCACGGCGATGTTCGCGTCCGACGCGCCTGGTGTGCCCGACGCATCTCCCCCACCCAGCGCATCTCCCCCACCCAGCGCATCTCGTACATCCGGCGCATCTGGCGTGTCCGGTGCCGCCGACGTGCTCCACGCCGGCGAGAGGCCCGAAGCACCCGGGCCGGTCGGCCCGCACCACACCGACGCCGATGCCCACGCCGACACTGACACTGACACCCACGCCGCGGGCGCAGCAGTGGGCGCAGGCGGAGGGGCGGTCGGTGGGGGTTCGGGGCGTGGGGAGGGCGGATGGTTGTACGCGGCGCCGGCGTGGCCCGTGCAGTTGGGGCAGGACATCCGGCCGCGGGGGCAGGAGTGCGGCCGGGGCGACGAGTTGTTGCCCGCGGGGACGCCCGTGACGCCGGCCGTGGTGGGGCTCGCGGCGGCGGCCGGCTATGACGCGTTGCCGACGGTGCGCCGGCCGCGTGCCGAAGTCCTGGTGCTGGGCGATGAGTTGTTGCGCGCGGGGTTGCCGCACGACGGGTTGATCCGCGATGCGCTCGGCCCGATGCTCGGGCCCTGGTTGCAGGCGCTCGGCGCCAACGTGCTGGCCACGCGCTGGCTGGGCGACGACGCGGAGGCGCTGCACGCGGCGGTGGCGCGGTCGACGGCCGATCTGGTGATCACGACGGGCGGTACGGCCGGCGGCCCGGTCGACCACGTGCACCCGGTGTTGCGGCGGCTCGGTGCGGAACTGCTGGTCGACGGGGTCGCGGTACGGCCTGGGCACCCCATGCTGCTGGCCAGGCTGGACGGGCGCCGGCATCTGGTGGGCCTGCCGGGGAACCCGCTGGCCGCGGTGTCCGGCCTGCTCACCCTCGCCGAACCGCTGCTGCGCACGCTCGCCGCCCGCCCCGAGGCCGCGACCGTGGCGGCCGGCCGTGCGCGCCCGGGCCCGGCCCGTTCGGACGAGCCGTACGACGTGGACGCCGACCCGTACGTGTCGTACGCCCACCCGCGGGTGTCGTACGCGGATGCCGGCCGCTCGGGCGCGTCGCACGCGGACGCTGCGGGGGCCGGCGCGGGGCACGGCGGCCCTGCCGGTGACGGTGCGCCCTGCCCGGCCGGGGCGTCGGGCGGTGCGGTGGTCGAGCGGGTGCCGCTGGTGGCCGAGGTGCCCTGGCACCCGCGCGACACCCGACTGGTGCCGGTGCGGCGGCGGGCCGGTGGGGTGGCGCCGTTGCACTTCAACGGGCCGGCGATGTTGCGCGGGGTGGCGGTGGCCGACGGCATGGCCGTGATCCCACCCGGCGGGGCGGAACCCGGAACGGAGGTCGAAGTCCTCGGGCTCCCCTGGTCTGGTTCCGGCAATACGGGCGTTTGGCCTGGTCAGGGCCCTGACGGGGGGAGTGGGGGCGGGCCGGGGGCCGGCCAGGGCCGGGGCGATGGTCGGGGGTGTGGTGAAGGGCAGGGCCTTGGCCAGGACCGTGGCGACGGTGGGGGCCGTGATGACGGTCGGGGCCGTGCTGACGGCCAGCCCCACCAACCAGACCAACCCACCTCATCCGCCCAGCCCCGCCGCGAGTCGGAGGCAGCCGGGCCCGCGCCGCGCGGCGCGACAACCCCGTCCGGCGCGTACGACGCGACACCCCCGCCCACGGCGGCCGGCGCGGCGGTCCCACCCGGCCCGGCGGGACACCCCACTCCGCCCCCGGCCGGTCAGACCACCCCGGCCGCCGGCACGGCACCCCCCGGGGCGGCCGGTGTCCGGACCCGGGGCGGCGCGGGGGACGCGGGGGGCGTACGCTCGCCGTTGCTCCCGCGCTCCGGAAGCGATGTCAGAACCGAAATCCAGCCGCCCGGAGGAACCGCGTGAAGCTGCCCTCGCACGACGCGGCAGCGCGTAACCAGGAACCCGTCTCGCACCACGTGCAGTTGCCGCGCAACCTCCCCGCGGGGCCGCTGCGGCAGGTGGCGCGGCGGTTGCTGATCGCGCTGCTGGTGATGGTGGTGACGGTGTTGCTGGTGTACCTGGACCGCGACGGGTACTACGACAACGCCGACGACTCCGTCGACTTCCTCGACTCCGTCTACTACTCGACCGTCACGCTGTCGACGACGGGGTACGGCGACATCGTGCCGCACAGCGACAGCGCACGGCTCACCAACGTGCTGCTGGTCACGCCGTTGCGCGTGCTGTTCCTGATCATCCTGGTCGGCACCACGCTGGAGGTGCTGACCGAGCGCACCCGCGAGCAGTTCCGTCTCAACCGCTGGAGGAGCGCCTTGCGCGACCACACCATCGTCGTCGGGTTCGGCACCAAGGGGCGTTCTGCCGTGCAGACGCTCTGTGCGACCGGGCTGCGGAAGGACCAGGTCGTGGTGGTCGACCCGAACCACAAGGTCATCGAGTCGGCCAACGCGGAGGGGTTCGCGGGCGTGGTCGGCGACGCGACGCGCAGCGACGTGCTGTTGCGGGCGGAGGGGCAGCGGGCCCGACAGTTCGTCATCGCCACCCAGCGCGATGACACGGCGGTCCTGGTCACCCTCACCGCGCGGCAGTTGAACAAGGGCGCCAACATCGTCGCCGCGGTCCGCGAGGAGGAGAACGCGCCGCTGCTCAAGCAGTCCGGCGCGGACGCGGTGATCACCAGCGCGAGCGCCGCCGGCCGGCTGCTCGGCCTGTCCGTGCACAGCCCGAGCGCGGGCGCCGTCATGGAAGACCTGATCCAGCAGGGCAGCGGCCTGGACCTGATCGAGCGTCCGGTGGTCAAGTCGGAGGTCGGCAAGCAGGTCAGGGAGACGGAGGACCTGGTGGTGACCGTGTTGCGCGGCCATCGGCTGCTGGGTTACGACAACCCGGAGGCCAGCCCGTTGCAGGCCACGGACCGGCTCATCGTCGTCGTACGGGCCCGACCGCCCGCGGAGTAGTGGGGCGGCGGGCGGCGCGGGAGTAGCCTCGCGGGCATGCGTGCGATCACGGTTCCCGAGCCAGGTGGACCCGAGGCCCTCGTGTGGGCCGAGGTTCCCGACCCCGAGCCCGCCGAGGGAGAGGTACTCGTCGAGGTGGCGGCCAGCGCCGTCAACCGCGCCGACGTGCTGCAACGGCAGGGCTTCTACGATCCGCCGCCGGGCGCGGCGCCCTACCCGGGGCTTGAGTGCGCCGGCCGCATCGTCGCCGTCGGACCGGGCGGCGGGGGCGGTTGGTCGGTCGGCGACGAGGTGTGTGCGCTGCTCGGCGGCGGTGGGTACGCGGAGCGGGTCGCGGTGCCGACCGGGCAACTGCTGCCGGTGCCGGCCGGCCTCGACGTGGCGTCGGCGGCGGCGCTCCCGGAGGTGGTCTCCACCGTTTGGTCCAACGTCTTCATGGTTTCTCATCTGCGTCCCGGCGAGACCCTGCTGGTGCACGGCGGCTCCAGCGGCATCGGCACGATGGCGATCCAACTCGCGAAGGCGATCGGCGCGCGGGTCGCGGTCACGGCCGGCAGCGCGGAGAAGCTCGCCGCCTGCGCCGAACTCGGCGCCGACGTGCTGATCAACTACCGCGAACAGGACTTCGTCGCCGAACTGCACGGCGCCACCGACGGCGTGGGCGCCGACGTCATCCTCGACGTCGTCGGCGCGAAGTACCTGGACGCCAACGTCCGCGCGCTCGCCGTCAACGGCCGACTCGCGATCATCGGCCTCCAGGGCGGCGCGACGGGCGAACTCAACCTGCGGGCCCTGCTCGGCAAGCGGGCCGCGATCACCGCCACCTCGTTGCGCGCGCGCCCGCTCGCGGAGAAGGCGTCGATCATCGCGGCGGTGCGGGAACACGTGTGGCCGCTCATCGAGAGCGGCCGGGTGCGGCCGGTCATCGACCGCACCCTCCCGATGAGCGAGGCCCCCGAGGCCCACCGAGTCCTGGAGTCCAGCGTCCACATCGGCAAGATCCTCCTGACGACCTGACGGGTCACGCGCAGGCGTTCTTGCCGGCCTGCTCGCCTGCCGGCCTGCTCGCCTGCGCGTCCGACGCTCCGCAGATCCCCTGATCTGCCGATCCCCTGTTCTGCCGATCCGCTGACCTGCGCGTTCTTCGGCCGGCTGGCGCACCGTCCCGCTCGCGCCGGACCGCGGTCACCCTCGCGGGACGGTGCCCCGCCTTGCCCGCCGTACGGGCCGGGCGGGGCGCACCCGGAGGGCGGAGCCCCACCTGCACCCGCCCCCGCACCCCGCCGCGCCCCCCCCACACCCTCGCCACACCCCCGCGCCGCTTCGCCCATCGAGGCTCCCGTCCACGCACCCACGCACCCGGCTCCCGTCCCCCCGTCCCCGTCCCCCGTCTCCCGTCCCCCGTACGGCCCATGCGGGTCGGCCCGGATTCCGGTACGCGCCGCGCCACCCGCGACTGGCCGCGCCCGCGTCATCCGCGCCACCCACCCCATTCACCTCGCCCACCTAGCCTGGGGACCTCGGCTGGCCGCGCGCGGTGCCGACCGTGCCGGCCTGCCCGTACGACGCGAGGGCGAGGCTGCGACGGCTCGGCGGGCAGCCCCGCGCGTCGGGGCGGAGGCCGGGCCCGTACGGCGAGTTGGGGCGTGGGACGGGTGTGCGCCGAGATGCCGGTGGGGGCGCGGCGTGTGAGGCTGAGAGCTGTCAGCCGTTCGTTGGATGACGGTACGAAAGGGACACGGACGTGGTCTCAGTGAACCTGCGCCGTTCACGACGTACGACCGCACGGCGCGAGGACGTTCCGCGACCAGACACCCCCACCGCCCCCGGGCCCGCCGACCCACCCGCTCGCCCCGGCCCGCGTACCCGCCCCACCCGAGCCAGCGGGCCCGCCCAGGCCGGCAGCCCCACCCGGGCCACCAGCCTCGCCGAGGCCAACGCGCCCGGCCAGGCTAACCGCCCCACCCCAGCCAGCAGCCTCACCCCGGCCAGCGGGTCCACCCCGGCCAACCCCCCACCCTCCAGCGGTCATCTCCCCCACACCACGCGGGTGTTCGGCGCGCGGGGTGGGGAGCGCGGGGTGGGTTGCCCAGGTGGTTCCCGGGTGCGACGTACGGGCTGGTGGGCGGGGCGGCGTGCGGGTCGGTGGGCCGGCTGGGTGGGCGGGGTCTGCGGGGTGGTGCTCGCGGTGGCGGGGCCGGCGGCGGTCGTGGTGGCGGTGCCCGCGGGGCCGCCCGGGCCGTCCGGGGCGCGGCTGGCGGGGAGCGCACAGGGCGAGGGGCGGGCGCACCCGGGCCGCCACCTCGTCCCCCGCGACGACCGCCCGACCCACCCCGTACGGCCCGGCGACCCCCTGCGCCCGACCCGCCCCGACCCGGCGACCATGCCGGGCGCCTCCACCGGGCCGCACGGCGAGCGCCCCGGCCGGCCTCCGGGCCACGGCCACGCTCATGACCACGGCCGCGACCGCCCCGACCACGGCCAGCACCACGGCCGGCCGGAAGGGCACGGCGAGTCGCCCGCCGACCCGGGGCGGACCGGCCACGACGCAGGGCCGGGCCGGCCGGCCGGCGGTGACGGCGAGGACGGCGGCGGGGAGACCGGCCCCCCGGACCCCCGGCACGACGCCGACGCCGCCCCGAACGGCAACGCTCCCACCGACGAGGGCACCACCCCGACCGACGGGCCGACCGAAGGAGCCGCCACGCCGGCCTCCTCCGCGCCGTCCCGCTCCGCCGATGCCACGGCCGCCGGTGAGGTGCCGGGTTCGCAGGACGGCCGGTCGTCCGGCGACCGGCCGGGCGACCAGGTGGCAGGACGGCCGCTCGGGCCGCTGCCGCAGTGGCCCCCGACGGGGCGCCCGCCGGTGCCGCTGGTGCCGCCGGTCGGTACGGACGCCGCGGACGACGCGGGGTGGCCCGCGGCGCAGCCCGGTACCGGGCCGGTCGTCGACGGGGTCGGCGGGACGGCGGCCAGCGGCTCGCAGGGCACGGCGATGCGGGTGCTGCCGCTCGGCACCGGCATGGCCCTCACCGGCCTCGGCCTCGCCTACTTCGGCCTCCGCCTCCGCCGCCACGGCCGCCACCCGTACTGACCAGCCACCCACCGCCCACCCACGCCCACCAGGACACGCCCTCCGAGGCTCCCACCCACCGGGGCCGGGGCCCAGCCGCGTGAGCCCCCGCGCAGCGTGCACCCGCTCCCCGGGGGATGTCGGGTGGCTGGACGTCGCCCCCGCACCGGCCGGTCGGAGTGACGTACGGAACAATGGGTGACATGAACCAGCCGATGAACGAACGGTCGCAGGAGAGCCCGCACGTCTTGGTCGTCGGCCCGGACGGGATGGCGCTCGGTAGCGCCGGCTCCGGTGAGGGCGGCGGCGACGACGCGTCGCGGGAGACCCCCGTGACGGACATGGTGGAGCAGCCCGCGAAGGTCATGCGCATCGGCAGCATGATCAAGCAGTTGCTCGAAGAGGTCAGGGCCGCTCCCCTGGACGAGGCGAGCCGGGTCAGGCTCAAGGAGATCCACGCCAGCTCCGTGAAGGAGCTCGAAGACGGTCTCGCGCCCGAGCTGATCGAGGAGCTGGAGCGGCTCTCGCTGCCCTTCACCGACGAGACCGTGCCGACCGAGGCCGAACTGCGCATCGCCCAGGCGCAGTTGGTGGGCTGGCTGGAGGGTCTCTTCCACGGCATCCAGACCGCACTGTTCGCCCAGCAGATGGCGGCCCGTGCACAGTTGGAGCAGATGCGCAGGGCGCTGCCGCCCGGCATCGGCGGCGACGAGGAGGACGGCCAGCAGCCCCCCGGCGGCGCCCGCTCCGGCCCCTACCTCTGACCCCGGGGCTGCTTTCCCGGCGGCCCCTGTTCCCCCGGTGCGCCCCGCGGCCCGCGCGGCCCGGCCCGCCTGACCAGGACGGCAAGACGGTACGGAGGACGGCGGGGAGGGGACGGGCCCGTACGCGGCTCGCGCCAGCCACGGCCCGTACCGTCGGCCCACCGGCTGCCCGTACCGCCGGCCTCCACCGGCTGCGTACCGCCGACCAGCACCGGCCGGGCGCGTGCCACCCGGCCACCACCCGCCGGCGCACCACCACCCGCCGGCAGCGGGCCCGCACCCGCGGGCCCGCGCGCACGCGAAGGGGCGGGGTGCCCCGGGCTCCATCCGCCCGGGTCACCCCGCCCCTTTCACACTCTGCTGTCAGGCCCCGCGTCCGCGGGCGACACCCCACCCGGCGCCGGGTCAGCCGATCATTCAGGCCCCGCCGGCTGGGCGACCGCCCTACTCCGGGTTGCCCGTGGAGACCGTCAGTTCGACCTTGTCTTCCTTGGGGTCGAAGGGCTCGCGCTGGTCGAAGGTGTACTCCATGACGGTGCCCTTGCCCCAGACGCTCTCGTTCATCGGCACGACCTCGTACTTCCAGCCGGCCTTCTTGAGGCAGGTCTTGACCGAGTCGATGTAGAGGTACTGGAACTTCGGCATGATGTACGAACCCGGCTTGTCCGGCGCCTCGTACGCGTCGGTGCACTTCTCCGGGTCGATCGTCTTGGACTTGTCGCCCTCCTTGAAGCCGGCGACCGTCTCCGTCGGCGTCTCGGACGGCTTGGCCTGCTCCTCCTTGCCGTCACCGTCGTCGCCGCCCTTCGCGACGAAGGCGATGATCACGGCGAGCACGGCGATCGCGGCCACCACGGCGGAGCCGATCATGACCTTCTTGCTGCCGCCGTCGCTCCCCTGGCCGCCGTGCCCGCCACCGCTGGCGGGGGCCGGCGCCGGCGTCCCGTACGGCGGCGGCGTGCCCTGGCCGGTGCCGTACGGCGCGGGCGTCTGGTAGCCGGGCGGCGGGGTCTGCTGCTGCGGCGCGTACGGGCCGGGGGCCGGCGTGCTGGGGCCGTAGCCGCCGCTCTGGTAGCCGGCCTGCTGCTGCGGCGCGTACGGGGTCTGCACGCTGGGCTGCTGGGCGGGGGCCGGCGTCTGTTGGTCGACCGGCGGGAAGACGGCGGAGCCGACGCCGGCGCCGCTGCGGGCCGGGCCGGCCCCGGTGATCACCGCGGGCGCCGCGCCCGACTGGCCGCTGCCCAGGATGCGCGCGCACTCGTCGCGCATGGCCTCGGCGGTCGGGAAGCGCTCGTTCGGGTTCTTCTTCAGCGCCCGGGCCACGAGCGCGTCCAGCGCCGGCGTCAGCGAGCGGTTGATGGTGGAGGGGGCGACCGGCGATTCCTGCACGTGCGCGTACGCGATGGCCAGCGGCGAGTCCGCGTCGAACGGCAGCCGGCCGGTGGCCAGCTCGAAGAGCATGATGCCGACCGAATACAGGTCGGAGCGGGCGTCCACGCCGCGGCCGAGCGCCTGCTCGGGGGAGAGGTACTGCGGGGTGCCGACGACCATGCCGGTCTGCGTCATCGAGGTGACGCCGGACTGCATGGCGCGGGCGATGCCGAAGTCCATGACCTTGACCACGTTGCGCTTGGTCATCATCACGTTGCCGGGCTTGATGTCGCGGTGGACCAGGCCCATCTCGTGGCTGACCTCAAGCGCCGCGAGCACGTCGGCGGTGATCTTCAGGGCCTTGTCGGCGGGCATCGCCCCGTACTGCCGCACGTCCGCGTCGAGCACCGAGCGCAGCGGCTGGCCCTCCACGTACTCCATGACGATGTACGGCATCAGGCCGCCGTCGAGCTCGTCCTCGCCGGTGTCGAAGACGGAGACGATGTTGGTGTGTGACAGCTTGGCGACGGCTTGGGCCTCGCGACGGAAACGTTCGCGGAACGATTGCTCTCGGCCGAGCTCGGTGTGCAGGGTCTTGATGGCCACCTGACGGTCGAGCGCGGTGTCATAGGCCAGGTGCACCGAGGCCATGCCGCCCTCGCCGAGGAGGTCCTGGAGCTGGTAGCGCCCGCCGGCGATGGAGTGGCCCTGGTAGCGGCCCTGCGCGCCGTGCTGGCTCATCGTGTACTTCCCCCTTGGCGCGCTGCCCCGGCCGTGAACGGCCTTTTGGCTTGTCAAACGCTCGGTGATCCCTATTTCTCGGCCAAGTCTGCCCCAGGGGGGCGACACGTCAAGCCGCGTGCCCGTTCCGTGACCGGATGCGCAAGAAGCCGTCACGTGATTTGCCAGGCTCCGCCCCAAACGGGTTTGATGGCCGGTCCATCACGAACCGGTGGGCCGCCCGGAGCCTGTAGCGTGCCTTAGCGAAGTACGACCCCACCCGCTGGCGTGGGGAACCCTAGCCCGTGCGAGTGGATAGAAACGACGCGAGGACTGATGGCACAGACCCAGGGCGCGCAGGGGCCCTCCGATTCTGACGCCACCGGGGTTGGCATGTCCGATTCGCCGGATTTTTGGGGCAATGGCGGGCTGATTGGTGACGGACGGTACCGCCTGACGCACAAGCTCGGTCGGGGTGGCATGGCCGAGGTCTTCGCCGCCGAGGACGTGCGCCTGGGGCGCACGGTGGCCGTCAAGCTGCTGCGGGCCGACCTCGCCGAGGACCCGGTCTCCAAGGCCCGTTTCACTCGCGAGGCCCAGTCCGTCGCCGGTCTCAACCACCACGCGGTGGTCGCCGTGTACGACTCGGGCGAGGACCTGGTCGGCGCGGCCGGTGGCCGCCAGCACGTCGTCCCCTACATCGTCATGGAGCTGGTCGAGGGCCACACCATCCGCGAGCTGCTGCTCAACGCGGAGGCCCCGCCGCCGGACCAGGCGCTGATCATCGTCTCCGGCGTGCTGGAAGCGCTGGCCTACAGCCACCAGCACGGCATCGTGCACCGGGACATCAAGCCCGCCAACGTCATCATCACCAACGGCGGCGCGGTCAAGGTGATGGACTTCGGCATCGCCCGCGCCCTGCACGGCGCCGCCAGCACGATGACCCAGACCGGCATGGTCATGGGCACCCCGCAGTACCTCTCGCCCGAGCAGGCGCTCGGCAAGGCCGTCGACCACCGCTCGGACCTGTATGCGACCGGCTGCCTGCTGTACGAGCTGCTCGCGCTGCGTCCGCCGTTCACCGGCGAGACCCCGCTGTCGGTGGTCTACCAGCACGTGCAGGACATGCCGGTGCCGCCGTCCGAGGTCACCGAAGGGGTGCCGCCGGAGCTCGACGGCCTGGTGATGCGCTCGCTCGCGAAGGACCCGGACGACCGGTTCCAGAGCGCGGAGGAGATGCGCGGCCTGGTCCAGTACGCGCTCCAGATGCTGCACGAGGAGGGCGGCTACACCGGCACCTGGAACACCGGTCCGGTGGCGCACCTCGGTGCGGCGACGCCGGCGATGGGCATGCCGGGCGCGTCCGCGATGCCGCACCCGGGGCAGGGCGGCGACACCTCGCAGCAGCCGGTGTTCATCGGCGGCGGGCGCGGGGACGACGACGGCGGGTTCGACGGGGACGGCCCCGGCGGCCGGGGCCGCGGCAAGGTGTGGCTGTTCGCGGCGCTGGCGCTGATCGCGGTGGTGGTCGGCGTGGTCCTCGCGCTGAACGCGGCCAACGACAACGGCACCAAGAAGACGCCGGGCGACAAGGTCACGGAGACGACCACCGAGAAGAAGACCGAGAAGCCGTCGCAGAAGCCGAGCGAGGAGACGACTCCTTCGGAGGAGCCGAGCGACGGCGACGGGAGCTCCAACACCAGCGGTGGCTGGACCCCGCCGAAGACGCAGCGGCCGACGCAGGCGCCCGAGACGCAGAACCCGACGACGCCGCCGGAGACCAACCCGACGACCGAGCCCACCGACGAGCCGACGGAGCCGACGACCCCGCCCGCGACGGACGACGGCAACCCGCCGTCGCAGGAGCCCACCGACCCGTCGACCGGCGAGCCGCCGACGGGCGGCCCCGGTGGTGGCCCGGGCAGCGGCGAGGGCGGCGAGGCGGCTGCCGCCGCTGGTGGCGGCGAGGGCGGCGTGGGGTAGTCCCGCTCCCCGCCCGGGACGCGGCGGCCGGACCGGTCGCCGGTCTCGCATCCCGCGGCGTTTCGGATGCTTCTCGTGACGTACGCGTCCGTCTGCGGCCCGTATCGGCCCCCACCGTGGGGCGGTACGGGCCGTTCCGGCTCTCGGGGCGCGTCCGGGGGCGGGTGTGGGGGCCTCGCGCTTGGGTCGTGCGGCGCGGGGCGGGGTCAGTCGCAGAACGCCTGGCAGACGGCCTCGTAGTGGTCCGTCCACCAGACGGCTAGGGCGGCGACGGCGGGGAACTGCGGGTCGGCCCGGTGGTCGCCGCGCTGGTAACGCCAGCGGAGTATCCAGAAGTCGTTGAGCCGCTCCCACCACACCCGGTGCACGGCCGCCGCCATCTCCTGCGGGCTGGCGCCGGTGGCGGCGCGGTAGCCGCGGGCGTACGGGCGGACCTTGGTCAGGGCGAGGGTGCCGCCGGGGCGGACGAAGAAGATCGCGGCGGCGCGTACCGCCTCTTCGGCGCGGGGTTGGACGCCGAGCCGGTCCCAGTCCACGATCGCGGCCGGTTCGGCGCCGCGGTAGAGCAGGTTCAGCGGGTGGAAGTCGCCGTGCACCCAGCTCGCGGGCGGGGTGGCGGGGGCGGTCGGGCGGCGGTGGGCGTGCCGTTCGATGAGGGCGCGGCGTTCGATGAGCCGGTGCTCGGCGAGCTCGTCGAACGCGTCCCGCGGGCGGCGGCGCCCGGCCAGCAGGAGCAGTTCGTCGATGAGCGCGAAGGTGTCCGCCGGATCGGGCGGGGTGGGCGACCCGGCGGGCCCGGTGTCCCCGGCAGCCGCCCCGTACCAGCCACCGGGCACCAAGCGGGGCGGACGGACGGGCGGCGGTGCGGGCGCGGGCGGCGGTGCGGGGGAGGCCGCGCGGGGGCCGGGGAGGCGGGGGCCCGACGGGTGCGGCTCGGCGGCGGGTCCGGTGGCCGTGCCGGCGTCGGTGGCCGTGCCGGTTTCGGAGCCGGTTTCGGAGCCGGATTCGGTGCCGGTTTCGGCGCGCATGACGCGCGCGAGGCGCACGTGGACCAGGCCGAGCAGGGTGCCGAGCCGGCGGCTCTGCGGGGCGGTGAGGTCGCCGCCGTCCCGGTGCACGCCCTCGACCCAGGGGTGCAGCGCGTAGCAGCGTCCGCCGAGCACGGTGACGGTGCTGCCGTCGGCGGCGGCGACCGGGGGCGCGACCGGGACGCCGAGCCCGGCCAGCCGCCAGGTCGCGCGGTGCTGCCGGGCGATGGCGGCCTGGTCGCCGGCGAGGTGGTGCTTGAGGAAGTACTGGCCGCGGGTGGTGGCGAGCCGGTAGCCGCGGTTGAGCAGCCCGTGCGCCAGCGGCCGGCAGGCGAGCGGTTCGCCGGGGCCCTCATAGCGTCTGAGCAGGGCGCCGAGCGTCTCCGGGGCCAGCGATACGGCACCGTGATGGGGGGCGCGCCCGCGGGCGTCGACGGCGGTGAGGGGAGAGCGCAGCACCCGCCAGATGGTAGATCACACAGCGTGCGCGCTCAGCCGCGCTGGGACACCATCGAGCCGGTGCACGGTGCAGAACTGCGGCTCGATGCGCAGGTAGACCGGGTCGTACGGGTCGCCGTCCGCGGTCTGCGGGGTCGGGCCGAAGCGGGCCAACTCCGCCGCGCACGGCACGAACAGCCGTGCGGTGCCGACGAACTGCACCGACCAAACATCCCCGGTGCTGCCCTCGGCGCTGCCGAGGGAGTCGATGTTGTCGGCGCCGTACGCGACGACGCAGCCCTCACAGGCGCGGTGGTAGCCGTAGCCGCGGTGCATCCGCAGCAGCACCTGGCCGTCGACCACGATGTGCCGGGCGACCGTCACGAACGGCAGCGCCCGCATGCTGACGGAGATCCGGCCGTAGCGGACCTCGCGGATGAGGTCGATCGCGCGGGCGTCGTCCGTGGGTGTGTCGATCGGCATGGCACCACCCTGCCCGCTGGTGGTCGCCCCGCCATAGGGGCAGCCGCCCCGACGCACCGGGACGTTGGTCCCGACTGCGGCGGGGCGGCCCGACCGTGCGGATGTCAGGGCGCTTTGGCCGTCAGCGGCCGTGCGCGCGGCCGTCAGGCGCAGGAGGCGGGGCGGGCGTCGGCCGGGTGGGTGCGGTTCCGGCCCGCGCGGGGCGTCTGGCGTGATGCCGAGCGGGCGGCCCGCGGAGTGCGTACGGGGCGCCCGCCGCACCTGGCGACCCCCGCCTCACTCCAACCCAACCCAACCCACCCCGCCGCCAGGCCACACCCGCTCCCTGCCCCAGGCCACACCCGCTCCCAGGCCCGCCCCACCCGGCCGACCCCGCCCACACCAGCCCCCGCAGCACCCAGCCACCCACGGAGAACAACCCACCACCCCAGCCACCCACCAACCCAACCCAGCCCACAGCCAACCCAAGCCCCACCCAGTCACCCCACCCAGCCGACCCCGAAAGTCGGCTCAACCTCGCTCAACCCTGCCGGGCCACGGCAACCCCAGCCAGCCCCAGCCAGCCTCGACCGACCCCGACCGACCTCACCCGGCCCCACCCGCGCCCGTACCGAATTCCGAGCAGCAGCTCCGGCCCCCACCGGCGGACCCGCAAGACCCCGCCGGGGCCGCACCAGAGGCCACGCAAGGCCCTCAGCAGGGAAAACCGGCCCCACCAGGCCCGTCAGGGGGAAAGAGGAAAGGGGAGCTCAGGGGCGTTCTGCCTGCAAGCGGGCCACATATGCGGCGGCCTGGGAGCGGCGCTCCATGCCGAGTTTGGAGAGCAGGCTGGAAACGTAATTCTTGATCGTCTTTTCGGCCAGATGCAGGCGTTCGCCGATCGCGCGATTGGTGAGGCCCTCGCCGATGAGATCCAGAATGCGGCGTTCCTGTTCCGTGAGGGAGGCCAGTCGCTCGTCGCCGCGGGGGGTGTTACCGGCTCGTAGGCGTTCCAGTACGCGGGCCGTGGCGACCGGGTCGAGCAGGGACTTTCCGGCGGCGACGTCTCGTACCGCGGATAGCAATTCATTGCCACGGATCGCCTTGAGGACATACCCGGACGCCCCCGCCATGATCGCGTCGAAGAGGGCCTCGTCGTCGGCGAAGGAGGTCAGCATCAGGCAGTGGATGCCCTCGTCCGCCGAGCGGATCTCGCGGCACACCTCAACCCCGCTGCCGTCGGGCAGCCGTACGTCGAGTACGGCGACATCGGGCCTGGTCGCGGGGATGCGGACGAGTGCGTCAGCGGCGGTTCCGGCCTCGCCCACGACCTCGATGTCGTCCTCGACGGAGAGCAACTCGTGCACGCCCCGGCGCACGACTTCATGGTCGTCAAGCAGGAATACGGTGATTTTTCCTTCTTCGCGCACGTTCTCAGTCTCACATACGAACTCTTCCCGTGCTCTTGCCCTCCGGGATAACGTGCCGTTGTTCTGGCGGCCTGCGAGGCTGTGACCAGTGCTTGTTCCCCACTTTCTCGATTTACTTGGAAATCCAAGCAAAATCGCAGGTCAGATGGGGTTTCGCAGACCTGCGACGCACTGGGTAACGTGACTTTCGCGGGACACCCGCCGGAGCACCTGTCACGCCCGGTCGGGGCATCGGCGCACCCACCCCGTGCGCCGGGGACCGTCCGGGCGGAGCCGCCCTTTCGCCTCTGGCGCGAGGACCACCAGCCGCCGGCGGACCCCGGGGGCCGGACAGACGGAGGAGCACACGTGACCGTGGACAGCACTGCCGCGAGCAAACCACGCCGCAGCAGCAGCACCAAGCGCACCAGGGCCAAGCAGCCGACGGCTGATCAACCCCAGCTCGTACAGCTACTGACGCCCGAGGGCGAGCGGGTCGAGCACCCCGACTACTCCATCGACCTGACCGCCGAAGAGCTGCGTGGGCTGTACCGCGACATGGTGCTGACCCGGCGCTTCGACGCCGAGGCGACGACCTTGCAGCGCCAGGGCGAGCTGGGCCTGTGGGCCTCGCTGCTCGGCCAGGAGGCCGCGCAGATCGGCTCCGGCCGCGCCCTGCGCGACGACGACTACGTCTTCCCCACCTACCGCGAGCACGGCGTCGCCTGGTGCCGGAACGTCGACCCGACCAACCTGCTCGGCATGTTCCGCGGCGTGAACAACGGCGGCTGGGACCCCAACTCCAACAACTTCCACCTGTACACGATCGTCATCGGCTCGCAGACGCTGCACGCCACCGGCTACGCGATGGGCGTGGCCAAGGACGGTGCGGACTCGGCCGTGATCGCGTACTTCGGTGACGGTGCCTCCAGCCAGGGTGACGTGGCCGAGGCGTTCACCTTCTCCGCGGTCTACAACGCACCGGTGGTCTTCTTCTGCCAGAACAACCAGTGGGCCATCTCCGAGCCCACCGAGCGGCAGACCCGCGTCCCGCTCTACCAGCGCGCCCAGGGGTACGGCTTCCCCGGCGTGCGGGTGGACGGCAACGACGTGCTGGCCTGTCTCGCGGTCACCCGGGCCGCCCTGGAGCGGGCCCGCAGCGGTCAGGGCCCGATGCTGGTCGAGGCGTTCACCTACCGGATGGGCGCGCACACCACCTCCGACGACCCGACGCGCTACCGCGGCGACGAGGAGCGCGAGCTGTGGGAGGCCAAGGACCCGATCCTGCGGCTGCGCACCTACCTGGACCGCGAGGGCTTCGCGGACGCGGACTTCTTCACCGCCCTTGAGGAGGAGTCGGACGCGCTGGCCAAGCGGGTGCGGGACGTGGTGCGGTCCATGCCCGACCCCGACGACATGGCCATGTTCGAGCACATTTACGCCGACGGGCACTCGCTCGTCGACGAGGAGCGCGCCCAGTTCGCCGCGTACCAGGCTTCGTTCGCCGAGGAAGGTCACTGAGATGGCTGCCGGTACCACCGAAAAGCTGTCGATCGTCAAGGCGATCAACGCTTCGTTGCGCAAGTCCCTGGAGACCGACCAGAAGGTCGTCATCATGGGTGAGGACGTCGGCAAGCTCGGCGGCGTCTTCCGGGTCACCGACGGGTTGCAGAAGGACTTCGGCGAGGAGCGGGTGATCGACACCCCGCTGGCCGAGTCCGGCATCGTCGGCACCGCCATCGGCCTCGCGCTGCGCGGCTACCGCCCGGTGGTGGAGATCCAGTTCGACGGGTTCGTCTTCCCGGCGTACGACCAGATCGTCACCCAGCTCGCCAAGATGCACGCCCGCGCGCTCGGCAAGATCAAGATGCCGGTCGTCATCCGCATCCCCTACGGCGGTGGCATCGGCGCCGTCGAGCACCACAGCGAGTCGCCCGAGGCGCTGTTCGCGCACGTCGCGGGGTTGAAGTGCGTCTCGCCTTCGAACGCGTCCGACGCGTACTGGATGATGCAGCAGGCCATCGCCAGCGATGACCCGGTCATCTACTTCGAGCCCAAGCGCCGCTACCACGACCGCTCCGAGGTCAACACCGCCGCCATCCCGGGCCCGCTGCACGTCGCCCGGGTGGAGCGGGCGGGCACCGACCTGACGCTCGCCGCGTACGGGCCGATGGTCAAGGTGTGTCGGGACGCCGCCGCGGCAGCAGCCGAGGAGGGCAAGTCGATCGAGGTGCTCGACCTGCGGTCGATCTCGCCGGTCGACTTCGACTCCATCGAGGCTTCGGTGCGCAAGACGGGCCGGCTGGTCGTCGTGCACGAGGCGCCGGTCTTCTTCGGCTCCGGCGCGGAGATCGCCGCGCGCATCACCGAGCGGTGCTTCTACCACCTGGAGGCCCCGGTGCTGCGGGTGGGCGGGTTCCACGCGCCGTACCCGCCGTCCCGGCTCGAAGACGAGTACCTGCCGGGGCTTGACCGGGTGCTCGACGCCGTTGACCGCGCGTTGGCGTACTGAGGGGCTTGGAGCAGCGATCATGAGCAACACCGCACAGCGCTTCCGCGAATTCAAGATGCCCGACGTGGGCGAGGGCCTGACCGAGGCC
Organism: Streptomyces sp. 796.1; assembly: GCF_047525675.1. Classification (NCBI taxonomy): domain Bacteria; kingdom Bacillati; phylum Actinomycetota; class Actinomycetes; order Kitasatosporales; family Streptomycetaceae; genus Streptomyces; species Streptomyces sp. 796.1. Next base: position 80,674 of record NZ_JBLIWA010000009.1, read on the forward strand.
GAGATCCTCAAGTGGTACGTGCAGGTCGGCGACACGGTCACCGACGGCCAGCCGGTCTGTGAGGTCGAGACCGCCAAGGCCGCCGTCGAACTGCCCATCCCCTTCGACGGCGTGGTGCACGAGCTGCGCTTCGAGGAGGGCGTGACCGTCGACGTCGGCACCACCATCATCTCCGTCGACACCCAGCCGGGCGCGGGCCCGGCCGAGCCGGCGGCGCCCGCAGCCGCCGAGCCCGCTGCGACGCCCGAGGCCGACGAGGAGCCCGCGCAGCAGGGCCGGCAGGCCGTGCTCGTCGGGTACGGGGCGGCGCCGTCCTCCACCAAGCGGCGGCCCCGCAAGCCGCAGCCGGGCCAGGCAGCCGGCCAGCCGTCGGTTGCCGCGGCGCTCCAGGCCGAGCTGAACGGGCACGCGGGCGCCGCCCCGGCCGCCCCCGTGGTCCCGGCGCCCGCGGCGGCGCCGGCCGCGCCCGCCGCCACGGTGCCGCAGCCCGCGACGGGCGGCGCGCGTCCGCTGGCCAAGCCGCCGGTGCGCAAGCTCGCCAAGGACCTCGGCATCGACCTGGCGACGGTCACGCCCACCGGCGCGGACGGCATCATCACCCGCGCCGACGTGCACGCGGCGGCCAGCGCGACCGCCGCGCCCGCGGCGCAGCCGGCCGAGCCCACCGCGGCCCCGGCCGCGGCGCCGGCCGAGGCCGAGCCCGTGGTGGCCGGCGGCGAGCGCCGGGTGCCGATCAAGGGCGTACGGAAGGCCACCGCGCAGGCGATGGTCAGCAGCGCGTTCACGGCCCCGCACGTCACCGAGTTCATCACGCTGGACGTCACGCGCACGATGAAGCTCGTCCAGGAGCTCAAGCAGGACCCGGAGCTCGCCGGGCTGCGGATCAACCCGCTGCTGCTGGTCGCGAAGGCGTTCCTGCTGGCGATCAAGCGGAACCCGGAGGTCAACGCGGCCTGGGACGAGGCCAACCAGGAGATCGTGCACAAGGACTACGTGAACCTGGGCATCGCCGCGGCCACCCCGCGCGGCCTGATCGTCCCCAACATCAAGGACGCCGGCCGCAAGACGCTGCCGGAGCTGTCCACGGCCCTCGCCGACCTGGTCAGCACCGCCCGCGAGGGCAAGACCACGCCGGCGGCGATGTCCGGCGGCACGGTGACCATCACCAATGTCGGCGTCTTCGGCGTCGACACCGGCACGCCCATCCTCAACCCGGGCGAGTCGGCGATCCTCGCGGTCGGCGCGATCAAGCTCCAGCCGTGGGTGCACAAGGGCAAGGTCAAGCCGCGCCAGGTGACCACCCTCGCGCTCTCCTTCGACCACCGCCTGGTGGATGGCGAGTTGGGCTCGAAGGTGCTCGCGGACGTGGCCGCGGTCCTGGAGGACCCGGGCAAGCGCCTGATCACCTGGGGCTGAGGGGCCGGGCCGACGGGCCCGGAGCGAGGCACGAGCTGTACTGAGTACTGAGCTGAACTGAGGTGTACCGAACACCGCGTGCATGCGCCGGCGGGGCCGAGGCGTCTGCACCCGGATGAGCGGGCCGGAGGCCCGGGCGACACGACTGCGCCCGGGCCTCCGGCGTGTTCGGGGGTGGGTGTGCCCGGGGTGAGCCTGAGGTGCGCCTGGGGCGGAGCAGTGGGGTTGCGGTGGGGCGCGCGGGGGTGGAGGGCGCGGGGTGCGGGTGCGGCCGGGCGCGCCCGGCTCGCCGCCGCGCTGGCGGGGCGACCCCGGGGCGCCGCACGGAATTCGTCGTACTGGGCCCCGCCGTACCACCCGGCCGGCCCAGCCGTGGCACCGCGCTGACCAGCGGTGATCGGTCGGGGCCGCGAGTCGGGTGGGGCGCGGGGGCCGGCGGGGGCTGGCCGATGCGTGCTTCTTGCGGCCACATCGTGGGCGTGGATGATCAAAAGCCCGCCAGGATGCGGCTAAGGTAAGGCTTGCCTTGCTATCCCTGGTGCTGAGGAACCCCGATGACGCTGGCCCTTGTCCCGGCCTGCCCGCCCGACGACGCCACCGCCCCGCACGGCGCGCTCCTGCTCGCCCGCGGCTACACGCGGCTGGCCGCGCTCCTCGAACCGCTGCACCTGGACGTCCGTTGGCCCGTCAAAGCGACGTCCGCTGCGCCGTCCGACACACCAACACACCTTGTTCGTAGGGAATATGGTTCCCCGTCAACTCCGCTGCGGTGCAGGCCGACCCTGGAACAGCTCGCCCTGCACCAGGAGTTGATCGAGGAGTTCCTCGCCGCTGAGGCCGCCCGGATCGCCGCGACGGCCGCCCCGGGCAACGCCCCGTGCGCCCCGGTCGGCGCCCCACCCGTCGCGTCCGCAGCCCCGCCCCGCCACGTGCTCGCGGCCCGCGCCCTGCACGGCTCGCTCTGGTCCCTCTCGCTGCTGGTCAGCGGTCCTTGGTACCTGGAGGGCAGGGTGCCGCTGCTCACCTCGCGCGCGGTCAGGTACGACCTGGCCGCCGACCGGTACGAGGTCACGCCGGGCGGCTTCGTCTGCCTGCCGGGCGATCCGGCGGCCGGGCTGCCGGGGGTGCGTACGGTGCCCGACGCGGAGGCGTTGCGCGGCGCGCTGCGGGACGCCTTCGCCGATCTGGTGCGGCCGTTGCTGACCGCCATCGCGCCCGCCTTCCGGCGCGGGCCGCGCGCCCTGTGGGGGATGGCGGGCGACGACCTGCTCTCCGGCATCTGGACGCTCGGCCGCACGCTCGGCGACGAGGAGCGCGCGGTGCGCCGGGCAACCGAGGTGCTGCCGCGGGCCATCGCCCCGTACCCGGCCGCCGCGGACTTCCGCCGGCTGACCGGCCGCACCGGCACCACCCACCTCACCCGTACGCGGACCGGCTGCTGCCTCTACTACGCGGTGCGGCCCGGCGAAGCCTGCGGCACCTGCCCCCGGACGGCCGACGCGGAGCGGCTGCGCCGGCTCGGGGACTGAAATGGGGCGCCCCGCACGGGGGACCCTGCTTCCATGGCGTCATGAGCCTTGACCCGAGCCTGAGCCAGCAGCCCGACCCGGTCCGTACCCGCACCATCGGCATCCTGTTCTTCCCCGGCGTGGAGGAGTTGGACGCGATCGGCCCCTGGGAGGTGCTCTCGTACTGGACCCAGCACTTCCCCGAGGACAACTGGCGCGCCGTCTGCTTCTCGCTCGACGGGGCGCCCGTGACCTGTGCGAAGGGCCTGACCGTGCAGATCGAGCACGCCGCGGCCGACCTGCCCGAACTGGATGTGCTGATCCACCCGGGCGGCCGTGGCACCCGCGTGCTGCTGACCGACGAACCGCACCTGGAGTGGGTGCGCGAACAGCGCGCCAAGGTCCCGCTGATGGCCAGCGTCTGCACCGGTTCGCTGGTGTACGCGGCGGCCGGACTGCTCGCCGGGCGCCCCGCCACCACCCACTGGGCCTCGCTCGACCGGCTGCGCGAGCTCGATCCGACCGTCGACGTCCGCGACGGCGAGCGCTTCGTGGCCGACGGCGACCTGCTGACCTCGGCGGGCATCTCGGCGGGCATCGACATGAGCCTGTACCTGGTCGGCCACCTCGTCGCACCCTGGCGTGCGGCGGCGGTCCGCAAGGGCATCGAGTACGACCCGCAGCCGCCGGTCTTCGCGGAGGGCTGAGCCCCGCCCGGCCCGCCACCCCAACTCCCCAACAGCCCCCAACAGCAGCCCCCGAAGGCAGCCCCCACCCCGCGGGGTGGACCTGCCACCACCCCCGCCCCACCTGCTGGACGGCTGTCTGCGGCCGGGCGCCGGCGGCCAGCATGGGTGCCGTACGACGGGAGAGCGAGAGGGGCGCGGGAGATGCGACGGAGCGGGACCGGGTACGGCGGGCTGGGTCGGGGCGTGGCGGTGGCGGCCGTGTTGGCGGTCGCCGGCGGGCTGCTGGCGCCGGCGGCGACGGCCGTGGCGGCGGGGCGGGAGGGCGGCGGGGCCGAGCGGGGGGCCGGCGGCGCCCGGTCCTGGGACGGCGTGTGGCGGACCGACGGCTACGGCACGGTCCTCACGGTGCGCGGCGGGGCCGTGCAGGAGTACCAGACGACGGCCGTGAGCTGCCTGCCGGGCGACGCGGCCCGGCGCACCGGGGAGAGCGGCGGGGTGCGCAGTTACGCGAAGGAGAACGGGCGCACCTTCTCGCTCCGCAGGGCCGGCGGCCCCGACCGGCTCGCGCTGCACGTGGACGGCTCGCCGGGGGACCGCGGGCTGCGCCGGATCGCCGCACTGCCCGCGGACTGCGACCCGGGCGCGGGGGCCGGGCCCTTCGACCCGGTGCGCAGCTTCGACGTCTTCTGGCACACCTTCGCGGAGAACTACCCGTTCTTCGCCGCCAAGGGCGTCGACTGGCGGGCCGTGCGGGACGCGTACCGGCCGCGCGTGCACCCGGACACCGGCCGGGACGAACTCTTCGCGCTCTTCCGCGAGATGGTGCAGCCGCTGCACGACGCGCACGTGTCGATCGACGCCGGCGCCAGCGGCAGCTTCCAGGGGCTGCGCCCCGGCACCACGATGCCCGACGCGGCCCTGGACGCCCGCACCAGCGCGTACATCGAGGACCGCGACCTGGGCGGCCGGCCGTTGCAGAAGTACGCCAACGGCCTGATCGGCTACGCGGACCTGCCCGGCGGCCGGGGCTACCTGCGGGTCGTGGCGTTCCTCGGGTACGCGAAGACGCCGACGTACGAGGCGAACAAGGCCGCCCTCGACGCCGCCCTGGACGCGATCTTCACGGCCGAGCGGACCGCGAGGCTGCGCGGGCTCGTCATCGACCTGCGGGTCAACGGCGGCGGCGCCGACTCCTTCGGGCTCGACCTCGCGGCCCGGCTCACCGACCGGCCCTACCTCGCGTACGCCAAACGGGCCCGCAACGACCCCGCCGATGCGACCCGCTTCACCGCGCCGCAGCCGCTGTACGTCACGCCCGCCAGCGGCCCCCGCTACACCGGGCCGGTCGCGGTGCTCACCGGCGGGTCCACGATCAGTGCCGGGGAGACGTTCACCCAGGCCCTGCTGGAGCGGCCGGGGGCGACCGTGCGGATCGGCGAGCACACCCAGGGCGTCTTCTCCGACACGCTGGAGCGCAGCCTGCCCGGCGGCTGGCACTTCGACGTGCCGAACGAGGAGTTCCGCACCCGCTCCGGCCAGACCTTCGACGGCTCCGGCATCCCGCCGCACCTGTCGGAACCGGTCTTCACCGATGAGGAGTTCGCCCACCGCAGGGACTCGGCCTTCGACCGCGCGCTGCGGGTGCTGCCGGGTGGGGGTGGCTGAGCCTGCGGGGGTCGGCCGCCCGGGGCCGGCACGGTGTGCTCCGGCCGGCCCCCGGCGCCGCTCACCCCTGCTGCGGCCTGGCGATGCTCTCGTACGCGCGCGTGGCGCTGTCCGCGCCGTGCCCGGCCCGGATCTGGCGGTCCATGAACTCGCGCAGGAGAGAGGGGAGTTCGGGGCTGATGCCCTGGTCGCCGCTGACGTGCGCGATGTGGTCGAGGGCCGACCGGTTGAAGACCAGGCTCTGCACGTCGGTGGTGTAGTCGCCCTTGTCGATGAAGTCGGCGGCGTAGTCGAGCGAGCCGGTCATGGCCCGGATCCACGGCCCGGCGAGCGCGGCGAACTCCTTGGCCGGCACGCCGCCGGTGCGGATCAGCGCGGCCCCGTGGTAGAAGCCGAAGAACATCGCGTACATGCCGGTGAGCAGCGACGTCTCGTACAGCGCCGACGTGCCGACCTCGGCACCCACGTGGGTGCTCGTGCCCAGCAGGGACAGCGTCTCCCGGTGGGTCTCGAAGAGGTCCTCGGGGCCGCTGTAGAAGAGCTGCGCCTCGGGCTGGCCGATCATCGTCGGTGTGGCCATCAGCGCGGCGCCCAGGTAGCCGGCCTGGTGCTCGCCGACCCAGCCGGCGATCTCCCGCGCGTCGGCCGGCGTGAACGTGGTGAGCATGGCGACGGTGCGGCCGGCCAGCGACGCGACGTGCGGGGCGAGCGCCTCGCGCACCGAGTCCTTGTTGAACAGACAGACCACGACCAGGTCGCTGGCCTCGATCGCGGTGGCCAGGTCGGCGGCCTCGGTGGCGCCGGCCGCGACGAGTTCGGCGGCCTTGCCCGGGGTGCGGTTCCAGACGGTGGTGGTACGGCCGCCGGCGACGAAGGCGGTGGCCAGCGCCCGGCCCATGGTGCCGAGGCCGAGCACGGTGACGGATGACTGCGCGGTGTCAGGGGACTGCGCAGTGTCAGGGGACTGTGCGGTGTCGGGGGACTGTGCGTTCACAGGTTTTCTCCAGGGAATTGCTGCGGCGGTGCGCAGCGCGTGGGCGCGCCACGGACCGGCGGCGGGCGCCGGGCGGCGAACGGGTGGGACGGGCGGGCGAGCGGCCCGCGGTGCCGCATTCCGGATCTGCGGCCGAGCACGGGAAACGGGAGGCGTGCCCCCCGACCCGGGCGGCGTCACCGCCGGAATTCCCCCGGGTGTGACTTCATCGTGGCGCGCGCCCGCACGGTTGCCAAGTACCGACTTCCTGGTGCCCACGCACCGCGAGGTAAGCATGCGAGGCCCTGCTGAGCGGCCTCATCGGTCTCGCGGGCCGCTTTCGCACCGCAGCCGTGACGGAGGCTGCGCGCCCCGGTGCACGCCGGCGCCGTCCGCATGTCGGACGCGCCCTACGCATGCATTCCTGTTGTATCTATCCTGTGTGCATGGCCCCTGCACCGACCGCTCCCGCCGTTCCGCCTACCGCCAGGACCACCCCCGAACCCGCCGCCGCACCGCCCGTCAAAAGTGCCGCTCCCGCCGCATCCGGCGCTGCCGCCGGCACCGGCTCGGCCGCCGACCGGGTGTACGCATTCGTAAAGCAAGCCGTCCTTGAGCGCCGCTACGAAGGCGGCACCCTGCTCACCGAGGGCGACCTCGCCGACGCCGTCGGCGTCTCCCGCACCCCCGTCCGCGAGGCCCTGCTCAGGCTGGAGGTGGAGGGGCTGATCCGGCTCTACCCGAAGAAGGGCGCCCTGGTGCTGCCGGTCTCCGCGCAGGAGATCGGCGACGTGGTGGAGACCCGGCTGCTGGTCGAGCAGCACGCCGCGCGCAAGGCGGTGCCGGCCCGCCCCGAGTTGATCGCCAGGCTCGAAGAACTCCTCGACCAGCAGCGCGCCCAGGCGGCGGCCGGCGACCTCGCGGCCCTCGCGGTCAGCGACCGCTGCTTCCACGCCGAGATCGTCCGCAGCGCCGGCAACCAGATCCTGGACCGCCTCTACGACCAGTTGCGCGACCGTCAACTGCGGATGGGCGCGGCCGTGATGCACGCCCACCCGGACCGGATCGCCAAGAACATCAGCGAGCACGCCGAGATCCTGGCCGCACTGCGCGCCGGGGACGCGGACGCCGCGGCGGACGCCGTGCACCAACACGTGAGCTGGGTACGCCACCTGGCCCGGGGTGAGGACAGGTGAGCGCCCCGGGAGAGATACGGGCCGGGGGCGGCCCCGGCGGATCGGGCGAAACGGGTGGTTCCAGCGGGCCCGGCGGATCGGGCGAGACCGGCGGCTCCAGCGGGCCCGGCGGTGGCGGCGGCCCCGCGCTGCCCGGCGACCCACCCGGCGGGCGCCGCGCGGTGGCCGTCTGGGGCCTGGGCGTCGCCGTCTACTTCGTCGCCATCACGTACCGCACCAGCCTGGGCGTGGCCGGCCTGGACGCCGCCGACCGCTTCCACATCAACGCGTCGGCCCTGTCCACCTTCTCCATCCTGCAACTGCTGGTCTACGCCGGCATGCAGATCCCGGTGGGCCTGTTGGTGGACCGGCTCGGCACGAAGAAGGTGCTGCTGCTGGGCGTGGTGCTGTTCACCACCGGCCAGTTCGGCTTCGCCCTCTCCCACTCGTACGGTATGGCGCTCGCCTCCAGGGCGCTGCTCGGCTGTGGTGACGCGATGACGTTCATCGCGGTGCTGCGGCTGGGCTCGCGCTGGTTCCCGGCCCGCCGCGGGCCGCTGATCGCGCAGGTCGCCGCGTTGATCGGGATGGCGGGCAACCTGATCTCCACGCTGCTGCTGGCCCGGCTGCTGCACCTGTGGGGGTGGACGGCCACGTTCGCCGGCAGCGCGGCCGGCGGCGCGCTCGTCCTGGTCCTGGTGGTGCTGTTCCTGCGCGACCACCCGGAGGGCCACGAGCCGGCGCCGCACCCGCACGTCGGCAAGGGCTTCGTCCGCCAGCAGATCGCCTCGGCCTGGCGCGAGCCCGGCACCAGGCTCGGCATGTGGACGCACTTCACCACCCAGTTCCCCGCGATGGTCTTCCTGCTGCTGTGGGGGATGCCGTTCCTGGTCGAGGCGGAGGGGCTGTCCCGCACGCAGGCGGGCGAGCTGCTGACCCTGGTGGTGCTCTCGAACATGGCGATCGGCCTCGTCTACGGCCAGGTCATCGCCCGCCACCACGCGGCCCGCGCGCCCATCGCGCTCGGCACCATCGCCGCCACCGCCGCGCTCTGGGGCTCCGTACTGGCCTGGCCGGAGCGGCACGCGCCGATCGCGCTGCTGATCGCGCTGTGCGTGGTGCTCGGGGCCTGCGGCCCGGCGTCGATGATCGGCTTCGACTTCGCCCGCCCGGCCAACCCGCCCGAGCGGCTCGGCACCGCGTCCGGCATCGTCAACATGGGCGGCTTCATCGCCTCGATGACCACGCTGTTCGCCATCGGCGTGCTGCTCGATGCGACCGGCAACAACTACCGGGCCGCCTTCGCCTCGGTCTTCGTCCTCCAGGCCGTCGGCCTGTCCCAGATGCTCAGGCTCCGCGGCCGGGCCCACCGCCGCGAGCGCGAGCACGTGATCGCCAGCCGGGTGGAGGCGGTGCACGTGCCGGCCTAGCCGGCGGCCGGTGCGGGGTGAGCGGCCCACTCACGGGGCGGCGCGGTCGGGGCAACGGCCCGCCGCCCCGACCGCGTCACACCCTGCGGAGCTCCCGTAACCCTCGCTCCGACCGCGTCACGCCCCGCGGAGCTGCCGCAACTCCCGCTCCGACCGCGTCACACCCCGCGGGCCTCCACAACTTCCGTACCGAACCGTCCACCCCGTGGACAACGGCCACCCCATGTCCGCCCCACCGTCACCCGACGGCCCACCCACCACCAGCGGCCAGCCACTTCACAGCCGCCCGGCGACCAACCCCACACCCACCCGACGCCAACTCCCCCCACCAACCCACCACCACCCACATCACCCCACGCCCACGCACCATCACCCACCGCCACGCACACCCACCCGCGCCAACCTGCGCCAACTCACGTCGCATCGCACCAGACCACGCCAACCCACACCCACTCGCGCCAACCCGGGGCCAACCCACGCCAACCCGGGGGCCACCCCGGACAGTCGGGCCAGTCGGGCCAGCCGGGCAACCCCGTGCCGCCGGCGCGTACCGACACTCCGGCGCGGTCCGTCACGCCGCGGTCGCGAAACGTTACGGCGTGACCGCGAAGTTGGCGAGGATCGCCTCGGCCAGCGGCCGGTCGCCGTCGATCTTCACCTTGTCGGCCAGCGCCTCCGGGCGGGCGCGGCCGGCCGCGAGCCGCAGGTAGGTCTCCCAGTCCAGGCTGAGCGTGACGGCCGGGCCGAGCGACACGCTCGCGTCGAGCTTGCCGTTGCCCTCGGCGTCCACCCGCACCGTGCGCATGAACTCCAGCGGGCCCGTCACATCCACGACCACGGCCGAGTTGGCGGGCGCCTGCGCCTTCTTCGCCACCACGCCGGGCAGCGCCTTCAGGAACACGTCACGGGTGATGACCGCGCCGGGCGAGTCCAGGTTGCCCGGCTTGCCGAGCGCCCGGCGCAGGTCCTGTTCGTGCACCCACACGTCCAGGACCCGGGTGGTCAGGGTGCGGGAGAGGGTGTGCTCGCCGAGCGGGCCGCGGATGACGGTCTCCGGGTCGCGCGTCTCGTTGCGCAGTTGGCGGGAGCGACGAATGATCGTGTACTCCAGTTCGGACGTCATTTCCGGCGCGGTGTGGCAGCGCCTGACGTCCACCTGGACCTCCACGTAGCGGGCGAACTCGCTGGTGACGTGGAACAGGTCGCGGGGCAGGCTGTGGATCGGGCGCGGGTCGCCGAGCAGTTCGCACTCGAAACCGATCACGTGCGAGACGACGTCGCGCACCGACCACCCCGGGCAATCGGTGGCCCGGTTCCACTCACCCTCGACGAGCGGTGTCACCAACTCGGATATCGCTTCGATGGAGTGGGTCCATGCATCGATGGCAGGTTGCAGGCTGGGATGGACGGTCACGGGACCCCTCGGGCGGTTCGTACGCGGGCTGGGTGCTGTTTGGCAGTTAAGTTACGCTGCGCACGGGCACCCCGGCAGTGCTTTCCAGACTGATCGTAGGCCCGGTTGGACAGCTCGATCGTCGAGAGCGGTGGTAATGTGCGCGCTTCACTGATCCAGATGGGTGTGGACCCGGACGAGCCGGTTGATTCTCGGCGCGAGCGAGCGGCCACCCTCGTACGGGACACGCACCGACAAACCGGTGCCGACCTCCTCGTACTCCCCGAGTTGTGGACCGTGGGCGCCTTCGCCCACCAGGAGTTCGCGTCCGCCGCCGAGGCGCTGGACGGGCCGACCGCGCAGGCGCTGTCGGCCGCCGCCCGCGAGTGCGGGACCTGGCTGCACGCGGGCTCGATCGTGGAGCGGGCGCCAGCGGCCGAGGGCCAGCCGACCACCGACGACGGCAGCACCCTCTACAACACCTCGCTGGTCTTCGACCCGTCGGGCACCCTCGTCCGCAGCTACCGCAAGATCCACCGGTTCGGCTTCGACCAGGGCGAAGCGGTCCTGATGGGCGCCGGCACCGAACCGGTGACGGTGGCGCTGCCGGAGGCGACGATCGGCCTGGCGACCTGTTACGACCTGCGCTTCCCCGAGCTGTTCCGGCTCCTGGTGGACGCCGGCGCCGGACTCCTGGTGATCCCCGCCGGCTGGCCGGAGCGCCGCCGCGAGCACTGGACGCTGCTGGCCCGCGCCCGCGCCGTGGAGAACCAGGCGTACGTGCTCGCCTGCGGCTCGGCCGGCACCACCGGCGGCGTGCCGCAGGCCGGCCACTCCATCGTCGTCGACCCGTGGGGCGAGGTGCTCGGCGAGGCCGGCCCCGAGGAGTCGGTCCTCACCGTCGATCTGGACCTGCCCAAGGTGGCGGCCGTCCGCAAGGACTTCCCCGCGCTGCGGGACCGGGTGCTGGGGGTGCGCTGACGCGCGCGTACGTGCCTGTGCGCGGCAGCGCGTCCGCGCACAGGCCGACCCGCCGTCAACTCACCGGCCCACCCCGCGCGCCGGCTGCCACCCGCCCCGCGCCCCCCGCACCACCACGGCCAGTTGGGGACGTCCGACCCACGCCGGGCGGGCGACGACTGGCAGGATGGGGGGCGCATACAGGTAACGCAGGGAACGCTGCCGCCGGTGCGACCGGCGGCGCGGCCCACGACCACGACCCCCGGGGGCAGGCCATGTCCAACGCCAACCCGTACGGCACGCCGCAGGACGGGCAGCAGCCCTACGGCACGCCGCCAGCCGGCCCCTCCCCCTACGGCACGCCCCCGACCGGCGGCCCGCCGTACGCCGCCCCGCAACCCCCACAGCCCGGTCCGGGCCCGTACGCGACGCCGCAGGCGGGTTACGCACACCCCGTCAGCGGCCCCAACCCGTACGCCATGCCCCAGGGCCAACCCGACTACGGCTACCCGCACGGCGCCCAGGGCCAGCCCAGCTACGGCTACCCCCACCCGGGCTCGGCCGGCCAGCCGACGCCGGGTCAGCTACCCCCGGGCCAACCGGTGCCCGCCGGCTACCCCGCCGGGCCCGGCTGGCCCACCACGGGCCCGGACGCGCCGTACGGCTACGACCCGTACGGCCGCCCGTACTCCAACAAGTCGAAGATCACCGCCGGCCTCCTCCAGATCTTCCTCGGCCAGTTCGGCATCGGCCGCTTCTACACCGGCCACACCGGGGTGGCCCTGGCCCAGCTCTTCACCCTGGGCGGCCTCTTCGTCTGGGCCCTGGTCGACGGCATCGTGCTGCTGGCCAGCGACAGCAAGACGGATGCGCAGGGGCGGATCTTGCGGGGGTGAGGGTGGGTGGGGGTAGGTGGGGTGGGGCACCCGGACCGCTCGGCCGCTCGCACGGAAGCCCGTGCTCCCTGAGCGCGGCCCCTCAGTCGATAAGTTCAATTCGCTGTGCGTGACGTGTACCAACTCTTGGGAAGGGCGTTCGCCGCCGGGGCCCCGCCCGCTTGGGGCGCCGGGCTGCTCAGGTCGGCCGGTGTGTGCGGGGAATACCCACAACCCCCCTGCGGTTGGATGGGGGCATGGCTTCACGTGCGCGCGTCCGGGCCCCCGAGCTGATCGGCAAGGGTGGTTGGCTCAACACGGGCGATACCGATCTCACCCTCGCTGACCTGCGGGGACGCATCGTCATTCTGGATTTTTGGACGTTCTGCTGCGTCAACTGCCTGCATGTGCTCGACGAGCTGCGCGAGCTTGAGGAGAAGCACCGGGACACCGTCGTGATCATCGGCGTGCACTCGCCGAAGTTCGTGCACGAGGCGGACCACCGCGCGGTCGTCGACGCCGTCGAGCGGTACGAGGTCAGGCACCCGGTGCTCGACGACCCGGAGCTCGTCACCTGGAAGCAGTACGCCGTGCGGGCCTGGCCCACCCTCGTGGTGATCGACCCGGAGGGTTACGTGGTGGCCCAGCACGCGGGGGAGGGGCACGCGCACGCGCTCGCGCGACTCGTGGACGAGCTGGAGGCCGAGCACGCGGCCAAGGGGACGCTGCGGCGCGGCGACGGGCCGTACGTGGAGCCCGCGCCGGTCGCCACCGACCTGCGCTTCCCCGGCAAGGCGATCCGGCTGCCCGGCGGCACCTTCCTGGTCTCCGACTCGACCCGGCACGCGCTGGTGGAGCTCGCCGCGGACGGCGAGACCGTGCTGCGCCGGATCGGCACCGGCGAGCGCGGCCTCGTGGACGGCGCCGCGGACCACGCGCGGTTCAACGAGCCGCAGGGGCTCGCCCTGCTGCCCGCCGGGCCCGACGGGGTGCGGCGCGTGGTGGTCGCCGACACCGTCAACCACGCCCTGCGCGCCTTCGACCCCACCACCGGCACCGTCACCACCATCGCCGGCACCGGCCGCCAGTGGTGGCAGGGCGCGCCCACCGCCGGCCCGGCCCGCGAGGTGGACCTGTCCTCGCCGTGGGACCTGGCCTGGTTCGCCGACCGGCTGTGGATCGCCATGGCCGGCGTGCACCAACTGTGGACGTACGACCCGGCCGCAGGCACCGTCCGGGTCGCCGCCGGCACCACCAACGAAGGGCTGGTCGACGGGCCGGCCGAGCAGGCGTGGTTCGCCCAGCCGTCCGGGCTCGCGGCCACGGCGGAGCGGCTGTGGCTCGCCGACTCGGAGACCTCCGCGCTGCGCTACGTGGAGCGCGACCCGGACGCCCCCGCGGGCGCGGACGCGTTCGTGGTGCGCACCGCGGCCGGCACCGGGCTCTTCGACTTCGGCCACCGCGACGGCCCGGCCGACCAGGCGCTGTTCCAGCACCCGCTGGGGGTGACCGCGCTGCGCGACGGCTCCGTCGCCGTCAGCGACACGTACAACCACGCGCTGCGCCGCTACGACCCGGCGACCGGCGAGGTCAGCACGCTCGCCACCGACCTGCGCGAACCGTCGGGCGCGGTACTGGTCGACGACGACATCGTGGTGGTCGAGTCCGCCCGGCACCGGCTGACCCGGCTGCGGCTGCCCGAGACGGCCGTACGGGTCCCCTCGGTCGCGCACCGCACGCAGCGCGCGGCCACCGAGATCGCCCCCGGCACGCTCCGGCTCGACGTGGTCTTCCAGCCGCCGGCCGGCCAGAAGCTGGACACCCGGTACGGGCCGTCGACGCGGTTGCTGGTCAGCGCCACCCCGCCGGAACTGCTCGCCGACGGCGCCGGCCCGGGCGCTGAGCTCAGCCGGACGCTGCGGCTGGCGGACGGGGTGGGCGAGGGCGTGCTGCACGTCTCGGCCATGGCTGCGTCCTGCGACGACGCCCCGGAGATCGAGTACCCGGCGTGCCACGTCCACCAGCAGGACTGGGGCGTCCCGATCCGCATCACCCCCACCGGCGCGGACCGGCTGCCGCTGGTGCTGGCGGGGTTGGACGCGGAGTAGCGGCGCGCGGAGTAGCGGCGCGGCGTAGCGGCGTAGCGCTTGGGTGGGGCTCCGGTGGGGGCTCGCCCGCGTTGCCCGGCGGGCCCGGCGGGATCCGGTGCGGCTCGGCCGGGGGCCGGCCGCCGTGCCCGCCGCGTTCCCCGGTGGCGCATGACGACGGGCCCGCCCCTCGTGGGGGCGGGCCCGCGGACGGTGGACGGTACCGGCTCAGGGGGTAGACCGGGCGGCCGTCTCCGTCGTCCTGGGATGGCGGCGGTCGCCGCTCGCCATCGGGTGTGGCTGTGGGGTGAGTCGGCTCGTACGAGGCGCTGGGCGCCGGGTGGGTCTTGGGTGGCGGGGTGTGGTCAGTTCGCGCGGGGTACGGGCTCGGGTCAGGCGTCCGGCCCCGGGTGGGTCTGCGGCAGGTGGGTCCCGGGTTGGTTCCGGGCGGCTCGCTCGGGATGACTTGGGGCGGCTTGGAAGTGGTTGGGGTTGGCCGGGGCGGGTGTTCCGGGGTTGGTCAGGCGGTCCGGGTGCTCCGGGCGATGGTCGGTCCAGGTGATCCCACTGGTTCGAGGTTGGCCGGGGGCCGGGCGCCGGGCCAGGTCCCCCGCGGCTGGTCAGGCCGCTCAGGTGGTCCGGCTGGCGCCGTGCGCCAAGCGCGCCAAGCGCGCCACGCGTTCCCCCGTGCCGCTGGGTCACAGAGCATCCATGGCCCCCCAGTAGCTCACCGTGGAGTCCGCGTCGATGAGCAGGCCGACGTCGTACGGCGAGTTGAGGGTGACCTCGCCGGGCAGCGGGCTGCCGTTGCCGTCCCGGAGGGAGACCCTGAGCTTCGTCTCGCGGTGCGGGTGGGTGCCCTCATCGCTGCCGAGGGCGATGACGGCGGTCGTGCTGCCGCCGGCCGGCACCAGCTTCACGCTCTGCGTCTTCTCGCCGATCGCCAGCGGCGACTGCGCGTTCGGGTAGCCGATGATCGGCGCGAGGTACGCGTTGCAGGCGGTGGAACCGGTGTTGGTGAGCCGCAGCATGATCACCGGCATGGTGCCGTCGATGGTTTCCAGGGCCAGCCGGGAGGTGCCGACGGAGCAGGCGGGGGCACTCTCGCCCGGGGCACTGTCCTGGGGGTTCGCGGCCGGCTGCTGCTGCGAGCCGCCGAGGCCGGGCCCCTTCGGCTTGACGGTGCCGTTCGAGCCGTTGCCGCCGCTGGCCGAACCGGTGGACCCACCCGTACGCCCCGTACCGCTGTCGGAGCCACCGGACCCGCCGCTGCTCCCCGTACCGCCGCTGCTTCCCGTACCGCCGCTGCCCGACGCGCCGTCCTTGCCCGCGCTGTCGTCCGCGCCCTTGCCGGCGTCCGCAGCCGGACCGTCGTGGCCTGCGGCCTCCAGCGAGGGGGTGGACTCCGCCGTGCCCTCGGTCTTGGTGCCCGAGCCGTCGTCCGCGCCGCACGCCGTCAACGTCAGCGCGGCTGCGGCGGTCACCGTGGCGGCGGCGATGCGCAGTCCGTTGCCCCGGAGCCGGCCGCGGAGTGAGCGGCGGGCGGTGTCGTTGGCGGTGTGCGACATGGTGTTCCCCCAGGAGCAGTGCGGTGGTCGTGCTCGGTATGGCTTAAGCCTGCCGGCCCGCATTGGCGTGCTGCTAACTCCTGCCTAACACCGTTTCGTTAGCCATCTGGCCTGCGGAAACGGCTTATGGGGCAGGCCAGTTTGCCCCCGCGCACCCAGCCGGTAACGGCCGCTGACACGCCTGTGGGGGCCATCGATCGCGATGGCCCCCACAGGCGTCAGCCGCCCACCGGGCGGCGGGCGTTACGCCGGAGGATCGGACGGCGGAGTGGCCCGCGGCGGCTGCGGCGGCGCCGGCGGCGCGGCCGGCGGCTTGCTCCGGTCGTGGCCGGCCTTGCCGTCCCTGGCGAACAGTTTGACCAGGTCGCTCATGGTGTAGCGGCCGGTGGCCTCCTCGTCGACCAGGTGCATTTCGGCGAGCCGGTCGAGCCCGTCGAGCGTCACGTCCGGGTCGGAGCCGGCGAACGCGGCCACCGCGGTGGCCTCCACCTGCCGGTCGAAGCCGGTGCCGAGCGCGGCGAGCAGCCTGGCGTCGTCCGCCGACAGGCGCGCCACCGACATGCGCAGCGCGGCGGCGATCCCGGTGTCCTCCGCCGACAGCAGCGCGAGCCGCCGCTGTTCGTCGCGGAGCGCCGCGGCGAGCCGGCCGAGCCGCCACCGCGGCCGGGCGGTCAACTGCGCCGACGCGGCCCGCAGCGCGAGCGGCAGCCCGTCGCACAGGTCCACCAACTCGCGGGCCGCATCCGGGTCGTCGGCCACCCGCTCGGGGCCGAGCATGGCGGTCAGCAACTCCACGCCGTCCTCCGGCGTCAGCACCTGGAGCGGCACCGGGCGGGCCGCGTCCGTGGCCACCAGGCCGTCCAGCCGGCTGCGGCTGGTCACCAGCGTGACGCAGGCCGGGCCCGCGCCCTGCGGGCCGCCCGGGCCGCCGTCGGCAGGGCCGCCCAGCGAGGCCCCGCCGGGCAGCAGCGGGCGCACCTGCGCGGAGCTGCGGGCGTTGTCCAGGACGACGAGCAGCCGGCGGCCGGCGACCTGCGACCGGTACAGCGCGGCGGCGCTCTGCGGGGAGCTGGGGATGCGGTCCGCCGGCGTGCCGAGCGCCAGCAGGAAGTCCCGCAACACCTCGATGGGCAGCGCCTCTTCGTCCTCCCCGAAGCCGCGCAGGTCGGCGAAGAGCAGCCCGTCCGGGTAGGCGGCGGCGTGCTGGTGCGCCCAGTGCACGGCGAACGCGGTCTTACCGACCCCGGCCGGGCCTGTGACCAGCGCGATCGGGCTCTCGTACGGGGCGGAGGCGTGCACCAGCGAGCTGAGCGCGCCCAGTTCGGCCTGCCGGCCGCGGAACCGGGTCGGCGGCCTGGGCAGCAGCCACGGCGCACGCGCCCCGGCCCGCCCGCTCCCGCCGCCCGCCGCGGCGTACCCGGCGGCCAGGCCCGCGCCGTTGGTGTCCGCAACCCCACCTGCCGTACCGGCCGCACCGGCGCCACCGCCCGTGCCCACGCCGCCGCCCGCCGGTGCGGGCGGGTGCGGGACGCTCGGGTACGGGTCGGCGGCCGGGTAGGCGTCGGCCGGGTAGGGGACGGCGCCCGCAGAGGCGCCGGGGGCGTGCGCGCCGCCGTCCGCGGGCGGTTGACCGGCGGGGCCGTGCTGACCGCCGGACACACCCGATGCACCGGTCGCACCGGCTGCACCAGGACCGCCCGGCCCGCTCGCACGAGCCGCACCGGCCGGCTGCGCCCCGGCACCGGCGGCGGGCCCCTGACCGGCCCGCGCCCGTGCCGCCCCGGCGCCACCGGGCTGCTGCCCGCCGTGCCCGGCCTGCCCGCCGGGCGGCTGCGCCCCGGGTCCGCCCCGCGTCGCCGGCCGGGCCGGTGCGGGGGCCGCTTCCGCGTGCAGGATCTCGTCGTAGGCGCGGCGCAGCACCTCGCCCGGGTCGACCCCGAGTTCGTCGCTGAGCAGCCCGCGGGTGCGGTGGTACCAGCCGAGCGCGTCCGACTGGCGGCCCGCCCGGTACAGCGCGCGCATCAGCGTGGCGATCAGGCCCTCGCGCAGCGGGTGCGCGACCGCCTCGGTGTGCAGCACGGCCGCGGCCACGTCGTACTGGCCGAGCACCTCGTGCGCGTACGCCAGCGCCTCCACGGCCGACAGCCGCCGCTCCTCCAGCGCGTGGGCCGCGGCGGCGAACGGCGGGCTGGTGACGGTGCCGGTCAGCGCCGGGCCGCGCCACAGGCCGAGCGCCTCGCGCAGCATCGGCACCGCGTCGGCAGCCGCGTGCGGCCCGCCGGCGGGCGCCGAGCCGCCGCCCGCCGTGCCGGCCGCGTCCCGCCAGCCGGTCATCTCGCGGGCCCGGCCCACCAACTCCTCGAAGCGGTGCGCGTCCACCCGCTCCTGCGGCAGCCGCAGCAGGTAGGCGGAGCCGTGCGTGGTCAGCTCCACGCCGTACGCCTGCGCACCGCCGTCGGCGAGCGTGGCGCGCAGCCGGGAGACGTGGCCCTGGACGACGGTACGGGCGTGCTCGGGCGGCTCGTCCTCCCACAGCGCGGTGATCAGTCGCTCCACCGGCACCGTGGTGTTGGCCTGGAGCAGCAGCATGGCGAGCACGCTGCGTCGTTTGGCCGGGCCGAGTGGAAGGTCACCGTGCGCGGTGCGTACGGCGACCGGGCCCAGCAGTGAGAATTCCAAGTCAGCCCTCCAGGAAGGCGGCGAGCACGTTCGCGAGCAGGAACGGGTCGTCGGCGCCGCACAGTTCGCGGGCCGAGTGCATGGAAAGAATGGCGACACCGATGTCGACCGTGGAGATCCCGTGGCGGGCCGCGGTGATCGGGCCGATCGTGGTGCCGCAGGGCACCGAGTTGTGCGACACGAACGTCTGCCACGGTACGCCGGCCCGCTCGCAGGCTTCGGCGAACACCGCCCGCCCGCCGCCGTCCGTCGCGTACCGCTGGTTGACGTTGACCTTGAGGATCGGGCCGCCGTTGGGCATCGGGTGGTGGCCGGGTTCGTGCCGTTCGGCGTAGTTGGGGTGGACGGCGTGCCCGGTGTCGGAGGAGAAGCACACGGTGCCGGCGAAGGCCCGGGCCCGGTCCTCGTAGCCGCCGCCGCGGGCGAAGACCGACCGTTCGAGGACGGTGCCGAGCAGCGGCCCGTCGGCGCCGGTGTCGGACTGGCTGCCGTTCTCCTCGTGGTCGAAGGCGGCGAAGACCGGAACGTACGGGAGGTCCCCGCGGGCGGCGACGGCGGCCAGCGCCGCGGTCTCGGCGTGCACCGAGAGCAGGTTGTCCAGCCGCGGCCCGGCCAGCAGTTCGCGGTCCCGGCCGAGGTAGGCGGGGGGTTCGACGCTGTGCACCATCAGGTCCCAGCCGGTCACCTCGTCGGCGGCCACCCCGGCCTCGCCCGCCACGAAGTCGATGAGGTCGCCCTCGCGCACCCCGCCGATGCCCCACAGCGGCGTCAGGTGGCGCTGCTTGTCGAGCTTGAGCCCGTCGACGTTGACGCTGCGGTCCAGGTGCACGGCCAACTGCGGCACCCGCAGCAGCGGCCGGTCCACGTGCACGAGCCGCTGCTCCCCGCCGCGCAGCGTGAGCCGCCCGCTCAGCCCGAGGTCGCGGTCGAGCCAGGTGTTGAGCAGCGTGCCGCCGTAGATCTCGACGGCCACCTGTCGCCAGCCGTACGAACCGGTGTCCGGTACGGGTTTGACCCGCAGGTTGGGTGAGTCGGTGTGGGCGCCCACGATGCGGAACGGGGTGGCGGCCGTGGCGCCCTCCGGCACGTACCAGGCGACGATGGCGCCCCCGCGCAGCACGTACTTGCCCCCGCTCGTCCCGTCCCAGGCGTCGGTCTCCGCGACCTGCCGGAAGCCGGCCTTCTCCAGTCGCGCGGCGGCGTTCGCCACCGCGTGGTAGGGCGACGGGCTCGCGCCGAGGAAGGAGATCAGGTCATCGGTGTGGCCGCGATCGAAGCGGGCGGGGGTACTCATGTCTTCAGCATAAGGAGCCGGGCCGGCCCGCCCGCGGCGAGAGCGGGGTGCGTCGCCCGATGATCAGCTCTTCGTCATGGCCGGGCCGCCTTGGTCCGGTCGCTCGGCGGGGTGGGGGTGGGGGTGCTCGTGGGGTGGTTGCCGGCCGGTGAGCCACCCCGGAGGCCGGCGCGGCCCGCTCCCCCTGTGGGGTGGGGAGCGAACCGCGCCGTATGGGGTGACAGTGGTCTTCCGGGGTCTTCCGGGGCCGGGCGCCGCACCCTGGGGTGCTTCCGTGCCCGGGGGTGCTTCCGTGCCCGGGCCCCGCACCCGGGCGCCGTGCCCGGGCCCCGTACTCGGGCGCCGGACGGGCCGGGACCCGAGTACGGGGGGCGGGTCTAGAACGCCGCCTCGTCCAGCTCCATCAGCGACTGGTCGGTGCCCTCGGCCAGCGCGCGCTGGGTGGCCACACCGGGCAGCACGTGGTGCGCGAAGAACTTCGCCGCGGCGACCTTGCCCTGGTAGAAGGGCACGTCCTTGGCGGGTACGGAGCCGCCGGCCAGCTTGCCGGCGGCGACCGCGGCGCCGCGCAGCAGCAGGTAGCCGACGACCACGTCGCCGGAGGCGAGCAGCAGCCGGGTGGTGTTCAGGCCGACCTTGTAGATGGCCTTCACGTCCTGCTCGGTGGCGGCCAGGTCGGTCAGCATGGAGCCGACGATGGCCTCCAGGTCGACGGCGGCCTTGGCCAGCTCCGCCCGGGCCGCGGCCAGCTCGTCGCCGCCGGTGGCGGCGCCGAGGAAGCCCTTGATCTCCTCGGAGAGCGCGGTCAGCGCCTGCCCCTGGTCCCGGACGATCTTCCGGAAGAAGTAGTCCTGGCCCTGGATGGCGGTGGTGCCCTCGTAGAGCGTGTCGATCTTGGCGTCCCGGATGTACTGCTCGATCGGGTACTCCTGGAGGTAGCCGGAGCCACCGAAGACCTGGAGCGACTGCGCCAACTGCTCGTAGGACTTCTCCGAGCCGTAGCCCTTGACGATCGGCAGCAGCAGGTCGTTCAGGCCGTGCAGCGCCTTGGCGTCCTCGCCGGCGGCCTCCTTGACCAGGATGTCGTCCTGCACGGACGCGGTGTACAGCACCAGCGCGCGCATGCCCTCCGCGTACGCCTTCTGCGTCATCAGCGAGCGGCGCACGTCCGGGTGGTGGGTGATGGTGACCCGCGGCGCGCTCTTGTCGGTGAAGGCGGCCAGGTCGGGGCCCTGGACGCGCTCCTTGGCGTAGGCGAGGGCGTTCAGGTAGCCGGTGGAGAGGGCGGCGATGGCCTTGGTGCCGACCATCATCCGGGCGAACTCGATGATCCGGAACATCTGCCGGATGCCCTCGTGCTTCTCGCCGATCAGCCAGCCCTTGGCGGGGTGCCGGTCGCCGAAGGTCATCTCGCAGGTGTTGGACGCCTTGAGGCCCATCTTGTGCTCGACGTTGGTCGCGTACACGCCGTTGCGCTCGCCCAACTCGCCGGTCTCGAAGTCGAATTCGTACTTCGGGACGAGGAAGAGGGACAGGCCCTTGGTGCCCGGGCCGTGGCCCTCGGGGCGGGCCAGCACGTAGTGCAGGATGTTCTCGGACATGTCGTGCTCGCCCGAGGTGATGAAGCGCTTGACGCCCTCGATGTGCCAGGAGCCGTCGTCCTGCCGGACCGCCTTGGTGCGGCCGGCGCCCACGTCGGAGCCGGCGTCCGGCTCGGTCAGCACCATGGTGGAGCCCCACTGCTTGTCCACCGCGAGCTTGGCGATGTGCTTCTGCTGCTCGGTGCCCTCCTCGAAGAGCACGCCGGCGAAGGCCGGGCCCGACGCGTACATCCACACCGCCGGGTTGGCGCCGAGGACGTTCTCGGCGAAGGCCCACAGCAGCGAGCGCGGCGTGGTGGTGCCGCCGATCTCCTCCGGGATGCCGAGCCGCCACCACTCGGCGTCCATGTACGCCTGGTAGCTCTTCTTGAAGGTGTCGGGGAGCGGCGCGGTGTTCGTGTCCGGGTCGAAGACCGGCGGGGTGCGGTCGCCGTCCACGTACGAGTCGGCGATCTCGTTCTCCGCGAGCCTGGCGGTCTCCGCCAGCACGCTCTTCGCGGTCTCCACGTCCATCTCGGCGAACGGTCCGGTGCCGTACAGCTTGTCGCGGCCGAGCACCTCGAAGAGGTTGAACTCGACGTCGCGGAGATTCGACTTGTAGTGCCCCATGGCGACGGCTCCGTAAGGCTCGACCCAGCGCGCGGCGGAGCGCCTGCACCGGGAGGTGGGATCGGTCTCGCATGCGTTTCCAGCGATGACCTTCATGATGCTACCCACCGGTAATAAGAGGCAACCCTCAATCGACCAACTGTGACTCAGTACGCTCTATGACATGTACGGCTACGACCAGAACGCGAGTGGCGGGCAGCAGTACGCGGCCCCGCCGCCACCGCCGCAGCAGCCGCCGCACCAGGGGCACCAGGCCCCGCATGGCCACCCGTCCGCACACGGGCACCAGGGGCATCAGCAGCACCCGGGTCAGCCGGGCGCGGGCTACGGCGAGCAGCCGCTGTACCCGGAGCCGTCGCCCCCCTCGCTCACCGACGCGGTACGCGCCTTCACCACGGGCACCATGGCCCCGGAGGACTTCCAGCAGATCTTCTCCACCTCGAAGATCTACTGCCCGCGCGGCGACAACCCCGGCTTCCTGGCGCTGCACAACACCCAGCAGCCGGTGATCCCGATGTTCACCTCGCTCAAGGAGCTCCGCCGCTACGCCGGCAAGGAGTCCAAGTACTTCGTGATCACCGGCGCCGAGGTGCTCGACCTGCTCCCGACGGGCTACGGCTTCGTCCTGGACATGGAGGGCGACCACCGGATGGTCTTCGACGCGAAGGCGGTGGAGCAGATGGTGGACTACGCGATGCGGCAGATGTACGGCTGAGCCTGCCGGGCTCGGGCCGGTCGGGGGTGGCTCCGGGCGGCCTGATGGTGGCTTCGGGTGACCTTGGGTGGGTCGGCTGGCCCGAGGCCGTCGCCCAGTCCTCGCCTCGCACTGCGCGAAACCCGCTCTGACCTGGCCTGATGCAACCCGGGCCGGACCGCTCGTACGGCGGTCCGGCCCGGGTTTCGTCGTGCTTGGGGGCGGTGGGGTGGGTTGGGTTGGGCTTGGTGGGGGTGGGGGCTGGCTGTGGGGTGTCGGGGGCGTGTCGAGACGGCGGGGTGTCGGGGGTGCCGGCGGGGTGTCGGGGGCGCGGGCGTCGGGACTCCGGTGGGGTGCCGGCTGCGGGTGTCCGTGGGCAGGTGGGGCGCGGTTGCGGGGCTGTCGGCGGGGCGCTGGCGGGATGGCTGAAAGGGGCCGGGAACGGGGCGCGGGAATGCGCACGCCTTGCAGGTCGTTCACCATTCAACTAAGTTGAATGCGGAACGACCGAGGAGGCCGTCATGCCCGCCGTAACCGTTGACAACCCGCTGACCCTGCCGCGCGTCTCCGCGCCCACCCCCCGCGCGGGTGAGGCGGCGCCGCGACCCAGGCCCGTACTGGCCGTGTCCACCGCGCCCAGCGGCTTCGAAGGCGAGGGCTTCCCGGTGCGCCGGGCCTTCGCCGGGATCGACTACAAGCACCTCGATCCGTTCATCATGATGGATCAGATGGGCGAGGTGGAGTACGCGCCGGGTGAGCCGAAGGGCACCCCCTGGCACCCGCACCGCGGCTTCGAGACCGTCACGTACCTGATCGACGGAACGTTCGTCCACCAGGACTCGCACGGCGGTGGCGGGGTCATCAACGACGGTGACACCCAGTGGATGACCGCCGGCTCCGGGCTGCTGCACATCGAGGCGCCGCCGGAGTCGCTGGTGGTCAGCGGCGGTCTCTTCCACGGCTTCCAGCTCTGGGTGAACCTGCCGCGCAAGGACAAGATGATGGCCCCCAAGTACCAGGACATCGGGGGCGGTCAGGTCAAGCTGCTGACCTCGGCCGACGGCGGTGCGCTGCTCCGACTGATCGCCGGCGACCTGGACGGCCACCGCGGCCCCGGCGCCACGCACACGCCCATCACGATGATCCACGCCACGCTCACCCCGGGCGCGGAACTCACCCTGCCCTGGCGCCCCGACTTCAACGGCCTCGCGTACGGCATGGCCGGCCGCGGCACCGCCGGTGTGGAGGGCCGCCCGTTCCGGATGGGGCAGACGGCCGTCTTCGGGCCGGGCGACACGCTCACCCTGCGCGCCGACGAGTCCCAGGAGTCGCGCAGCCCGAACTTCGAGGTCGTCCTCCTCGGCGGGCTGCCCATCCGCGAACCCATGGCGCACTACGGCCCGTTCGTGATGAACACCCGCGCCGAACTCCAGCAGGCGTTCGACGACTTCCAGAAGGGACTGCTCGGTACGGTGCCCGCTGTGCACGGAATGTCCGAAGGCGGGCTGTAAAGCTCGCGCCCCGCGCCGCGCGTCCGGCACGGTGCCCACCGGCCGGCGGCGGCCCGCGGTACGGTCACGCCTACCACGGCCGCCCCGGCCCGGGCGCGCGGTGGGACGAGCAGTGCGAACGCGCTCGTGAACGCGCTCGTGAACGCGCTCGTGAACGCGCTCGTGAACGCGGACGCAGCCGTGATCCGCGCCCGTGTTCGTGCACGCGGGCGCGAGCGTGAACGTGACCGGGGTGCGCGTGGGACCTCCCGCGCAGTGCCCCGCTCGGAGCCAGGCCCAAGGGCCGTCCGGTGGTCGTGCGGCCACCCCCACCGGACGCGCCGGGTCTCGTGGCGGCGGCGCCGGCCGTTGGGGCGGCCGGCGCCGCCGGGCATGTCCGAAGGCCGCCGCGGTACGCCGGTCCGGCTCGGGACCGCCCCGTGGAAAACCACCGTTCCCTCGCCCGGGCCTTTCGCGTCCCGTATCCACATATCCCACCCTTTCCCGCGCCCCGACGAAAGGGGCGGCCGTTGCCCGGGGATTTTTCGCGGGTGGGGCGGCGGTAGGGTCGTAGGCTCGGTAAAAGCGGGCGCGGCTGGCCGCTGAGGTGGAAGGCGAGGGGCGGGGATGTCCTTACCCGGTGCGCTGGGGACAGGGTCGGGGAAGGGGCCGGGACGGCCACTACAGGCCCCGTTGCCCTTGCTCGATACGACGATGGACCAGCTCCGCACGCTGATCGTGGTGCGGGAGACCGGGACGGCGCTGGGCGCGGCGCGGATGCTGGGGCGGGAACAGTCGAGCGTGCAGAAACAGCTCGACACAATGAACCGGAATTTTCGGGAATTGTGCGGGGAACCGCTCGTACTGAAGCAGGGGCGCGGTAAGGACGTGCTGTTCACCGACACCGGTGAAGCACTCGTCGCATTGGCGCGGAACACGCTCGACGAGTGGCTGGACGGAATACACGAGTCCAGACGGCGACTCGGAAAGTCGCTCGACGTGGGCACCACCCGATTCACCCTCGGATATCTGGCGGGCGCCGGTGAACGGGTGGCCGCGGAATTCCAGCAGCGGGGCGTGGAACTCAAGGTCGGGCACGTACGCACCCGCGACGTGCTCGGTCGGCTACGGGCCAAGGACGTGGACCTGGTCTGCGGCAGCGTGGTGACCCGGCCGGGCGACGATGCGGACCTGGCCGACGTGGAGGTCATGGAGTGGCGGCGCAGCGGCCTGTCGCTGCTCACCAACCTGCCCGCCGGCCGGCTGCCGGGCCCCACCGTCGTCGCCAGCGAACTGCGGCGGCTGCCGCTCGTGGTCTCCACCAGCGGGCTGATGGCCGGGGTGCTGCACGCCTGGTTCGGGCCCGACTTCCGCAACCGGGTGCGCGTCGCGGCCGAGATCGACACCGTCAACTACGGCTACGAGCTGCTGCGTTCGGGCCTCATCGACGGGTGCATGGTGGTCACGACCGGGGTCGGCCAGGCGGCGCGCGACCCGCGGACCGCGTACGCGCGCGGTCTGCGCGTGGTGGAGCTGATCAATGACGCGGGCCCGCCGGTCGAGGTGCTGCTCGGCGCGTTCGTACGGCGCGGCGAACGGGCCGGATACCCCGCCGACCACCCGCTGAACGTGCTGTGGGGCGCGCTACTGGCAGAGAGCGACCGGTGGCGGGCCGAGCAGCGGTGGCCGACGCCGGGCATGGAGCCCGATCCGTTCGCGGCGCTCAGCGCGTACCACCCGAGCGAGAGCTGACGCCTGGCCGCGCCCGCCGCCCGGCCCCGGCCGTCTCCGCTCCTGCGCCCCGCACCTCCCTGCTCCTGTCCCGCTCCTGCGCCTGCCCCGCCCCTGTCCCTGTCCCTGTTCCCGTTCACGCCAACAGTCGGGCAAGCCGCTTGCGGGGCGTGCGCAGCGATCGGCCGCGCAGGGCACGAGCCGGCCAGGGGTTGGGTTCGGCCAGCCGGTCGCCGATGGTCGTGAGCGTCCAACGGTCCGCCCGTAGCTGCGGATCGGCCAACTCGTCGGTGGTGATCGGGGTCGCGACCGGTGCGCCGGGCTTGGCGCGGACCGCGTACGGGGCCACTGCCGTCTGCGCGTAGCCGTTGCGCAACGTGTCCAGGTAGAGCCGGGCGCCGCGGTCTGCCTTGCGGGCTGCGGTGGTGAGCCGGTCCGGGTGGCGGGCGGCCAGGAGGTCGGCCGCGTCCCGCGCGAACGCCCGTACCGCGTCGAAGTCGAAGCCTGCCCCGCGGTCCAGCGGCACGATCACGTGCAGGCCGCGCGAACCGGTGGTCATGAGGCGGGCGGGAAGGCCGAGTTCGTCGAGCAGTTCGCAGACGCGGTACGCGCTCCAGCGGACCGCTTCGAAGCTTTCGGAGCCGGTGGGGCGGTCGGCGGCGGGGGGCTCCGCGGTGCGGGGCGGGTCCCCGTCGGCAGGTGGTTCCGTGCCTGTGCGTGGGGTTCGCTCGGGTGGGGGCGGGGTCCGGTGGGTCGAGGTCGAAGATCAGCCGGTCGGGGTGGTCGGGCCGGTCGGCGCGGGAGAGCCAGCGGTGCACGGTGGTGCACGCCTGACCGGCGAGGTAGCCGAGGGTGGCCGCGTCGTCGCAGATCACGTGGGTGACCGTGCCGCCCTCCTTGCCGACCTCGGCCAGGTGCACCCAGTCGGGGAAGTAGTCGGGCGCGTTCTTCTGCATCAGGGGCCGCCCGCCGATGCCGTCCGGGTGCCGCTCCATCATCACCGGGCGCCCCCGCAACTCCGGCAGGGCGCGGCGGGCGACCGCCCGGTAGTGCGCGAGGAGGTCGGCCTTGGTGAACCCGTCGTCGGGGAACAGCACCTTCTCCGGCCGGTTCAGCACGAAGGCGTGCCCACCCATCCTGACCTCGGACTTTTCGGCCGCCTCGGCCCCGTGGGGCGGGTCGTGCGGCCGGCGGGTGGCCGGCTGGCCCTCGCCCTGACGGTCGTCGCGGCGGCTTCGGGAGTGGCTCATCCCGCCACGGGTTTCCGCCAGGTCGGACGCCAAACCCGCGCCCGCGGGGGCACTTCGGCCGCCGGGCGGTGGGTGGGTACGGGGCGCGGGGGTGGCTGGGGTTGCTGGGGTGGTGGCTGTCCGGGTTGCGGGGGTGGTCGGCGGGGCTCGGCGCGGTTGGGTTGGGTTGGTCGGGTCCGGCCATGGCTGGGAAGACCGGGCCGGGTGTCGGCGTGGTGGCGTGGTGGTGGGGTGCTGGGGTGGGGCGGCGAACGGGGGGTGTGTGGGTGGGGGCTCGGCGGGTGGGGGTTGGCTGCTCCGCCGGAGGCTCGTACGGCGGTGTCTGCGGGAAGGGCTGGTCAGGGCGGTGACGTGGGGGTGGGCCCGGCTTGGGGAGGGCGCGCTTGACCATGACACCGTGTGAGGCCCTGCACTGGAGGGCGTCATGTTCAGCATCGGAGACTTCGCCAAGCACGGCCGCGTGTCGGTCCGCATGTTGCGTCACTACGACGCCATCGGGCTGCTGCGCCCCGCCCACGTCGACCCGTACACCGGTTACCGCGGCTACCGGGCGAGCCAGCTCGCCCGCCTCAACCGGGTGATCGCCCTCAAGGAACTCGGCTTCACGCTCCAGCAGGTGCGGGCCGTGCTCGACGAGGAGGTGGACGTCGGGGAGCTGCGCGGCATGTTGCGGTTGCGGCGGGCCGAACTCGCGGCGGCCATGGCGGCCGACGCGGCGCGGCTGACCGGCATCGAAGCGAGGCTCCGGACGATCGAGAGTGAGGGAACCATGTCCGCAGACGAAGTGGTCATCAAGAGCGTGCCCACGGTACGGGTGGCCGAGCTGTCCGGCATCGCCGAGAGCTTCGAGCCGGAACACATCGGGCCGGTGATCGGGCCGCTGTACGAGGAGCTGTTCCGCCGGCTCGCGGCGGCCGGGGTGCAGCCGGCCGGGCCTGCGATCGCGTATTACGAGCCGGGCCCGGCCGACGCCCCCGAAGGCTCGGTCGCCGTGCACGCCGCGGTGCAGGTGGCTGGCCAGGCGGCTGGGCAGCCGGGGGCGCAGGTCGGGGCGCAGGTGCAGGTGGGGGCCGGGCCCGATGCCGGCCGCGGGTTCGACGTCGTGGACCTGCCCGGCGTGGAGCGGGCCGCGACCATCGTCCACCGCGGCTCGATGGACGCGATCCTGCCGACCGCCCAGACCCTCGCCCGCTGGATCGAGGCCAACGGCTACCGCGCCACCGGCTACGCCCGCGAGCTCTACCTCGACTGCGAGGGCCCGAAGGAGACCTGGGTGACGGAGCTCCAGGAAGCGGTGAGCGAGGCGTAGAGGTGTAGGCGGACGGGCTGCGGGGTGGGGCGCCTGGGGGCGTTGCCCGGGCGTGTCCGGGCTCGTGCTCGGGTGGGTTGCCCGGGTGTGTCCGGGGGCGGGGCGCCCGGGGGTGTTGCCTGAGGGCGTCAGGGCGCCTCGCCGCAGGGGGCGCCCGGGGCGGGCAGCGCCTGGGTGCGGCCTCGGCCGGGGTTGGGTGTCTTCCCCGGCGGGGGTGCGGGCGCCGCGCCGCAGCCCGGCACCCACCCACCGCGCCACCCCGCTGTCGCGGCCCGCGACCCACGGCCCGTGTCCCGAATCAACCCACCCTCGGGGCGCGGGCCGTGTTAGCGTGCACGACGCGGAGCCAGCCGGGCCGGCTGTGCGCCGCGCCCTGTGCACCAGGGGCACCAGAGGTGCCAGAAGTGCCAGAAGTACCCGAGGCGCCTGGAGTGCCCTGGGCACTCGAAGCATCAGAAGAGCCAGGAGAGCCAGCGGCATCAGAAGCACCAGTGTGGTGCTGGAGGTGCGGGGCCAGGAGAGGGAGGTGAGTTGATGACCGTCGTAGAGGTCGCTGTCGTGTGCAGCGCCCGTCGGACCATCCTCATGTCCCGGGCCCCGGTCTGATCTGACGCGCGTCCCGCCCGAGCCTGACGGCTCATGGGCGCGGGCCAGCCCGTTCGTCGGGGCCCCTTCACCAAGGGTCTTCTGTTGTCCCACCTTTCTCCGTCCCATCCTCCTTCGTCCCACGCCCCGCCGCCGTTCCCGTTGGAGCCCGGCCGAACCGAGGTGGGGGCGCGTGCCGTCCCGCCCCGGCACGCTGCCGGGCCGGCCGCGGAACGGGCCGACCTGCGCCACGCACCCGGCCGCGACGACGAATCCGCCACCCACTCCACCCGCGCCATTGACCACGGCCCCCGCCGCACCGAGAACGGAACCGCCATGACCACCTGGACCACCCGCCCGGAAACCGCCGAGGACGTCCCCGCCATCCACGCCATCGTCCGGGCCGCCTTCCCCACCGCGGAGGAGGCCGAACTCGTCGACGCCCTGCGCGCCGACCCGCAGGCGTGGATCGACGGCCTGTCCGTGGTCGCCGTCGCCCCCGACAGGGCTCCGGTCGGACACGCGCTGCTCACCCGCTGCCACGTGGACGGCGCACCTGCGCTCGCCCTGGCCCCGTGCGCCGTACTGCCGTCGGCCCAACGCTCCGGCGCCGGCTCCGCCGCGATCCGGGCCGCGCTGGACGCCGCCCGGGCCCTGGGTGAAGACCTCGTACTCGTCCTCGGACACGCCGACTACTACCCGCGGTTCGGCTTCGTCCCCGCCTCCCGCTTCGGCATTCGGGCCCCCTTCGACGTACCCGACGAGGCCATGATGGCCCTGACCCTGGACGGCACCCGCCCGGTACCCACCGGCACCATCCGGTACGCAGCCGCCTTCGGCGTCTGACCCCGCGTCTGGCCCGCGGTCCCTTCGACCGCCACCGCCGACCGCGACCGCCGCCGCTGATGACCGGCGGCTGCCGGCCCCACGCCCCGACCCGCCGGTGCGGGGCGTGGGGCCCGGCCGGCCTGGCCCACCCCGACCGGGGCCGGGGCCAGGAGCGAGGTTGGGGGCGAGATCGGGAGCAGGGCCGGGGGCGAGCCCAGTCGGGGCCTGGCGTGCGGCGCCCGGTCGTCGCACTACGCGCTCCCGTGCAACCCCAGCTCCACCAGCAGCGCACGGTGGTCGGTGTCGGGCAGGTCCAGGAAGCGCGCGCTCCGCACCGACCAGGCGTCGCTGACCAGCACGTGGTCGATCTGCGTGCCGAACAGGGGCGTCGTGAGCGTGGGCCAGGACGGCGTACGCGCCATGCCGGCCAGTCGAGCGCTGTCCCGCAGGCCGGTGTCGAGCAGTTCCCGGAACGCCGCGTGGTCCTGGGTGGCGTTGAAGTCGCCCGCGATGAGCGTGGGCGTCGGGCCGCGCCGTTCGGCGTACGCGCGCAGCCGCCCCAGTTCGGTGCGCCACAGGTCCACGCCGCCGGGCTCGGGCGGCATCGGATGGGCGACCTGGAGGCGGACCCACTGCCCGGCGATCCGCACCTGCGCCCCGGGCATCGCCAGCGAACCCGGCACCCCCGCCGTGCTCCGCAGCGGGTACGCACTCAAGATCGCGGACCCCTGCGCCGGCCTCCCGGTGACGATGTTCCGGTACGGGTACCTGGCACGCATCTCCCGAGAGGTGAGCGCCGTCGCACACCGGTGGTCGCACTCCTGCACCGCGACCAGATCGGGCCGTTCCTCCCGCAGCACCGCCAACAAGCCTTCGGTGGCCTGCCCGTACTCCAGGTTGGCGGTGAGCAGCGCGACCCCGGCGACCGCCGGCCCACTCGGCCCCCTGCCACCGGCCCCCTCGTACGGCCCGTAGTACGCCCCCGTCACCACCAGCACCAGCACCGCCCAGCCACCCCCGAGCGGCCACCGGGCCAACCCCGCACACACCAGCCCGGCCAGGGTCGGCACCACCAGCCAGGGGAGGAAGGCCAGCAACTGCGGTACGGGCGTGAAGCCGTCCGTGTCCGCCGCCCGACACCCCAGCACCACGCTGACGGCCCCCAGCAACACCCCGGCACATCCCGCCCACACCCACCGCGCCACGCCCCGCCCGGGCCGCAGGCCCCGCCGCGCGAGCTGTGTGAGCCGTGTGAGCGGTGTGAGTT
Organism: Streptomyces sp. 796.1; assembly: GCF_047525675.1. Classification (NCBI taxonomy): domain Bacteria; kingdom Bacillati; phylum Actinomycetota; class Actinomycetes; order Kitasatosporales; family Streptomycetaceae; genus Streptomyces; species Streptomyces sp. 796.1. The sequence continues at coordinate 111,750 of NZ_JBLIWA010000009.1, forward strand.
GGGGGGTGGTGGGGTGTGGGTCTGGGTGTGGGCGTGAGGCGTCTGGGTGTGAGGGGCGCGGGTGTGGGGGCGGGCTTGCGTCGGCTGGGTCCTCGTCGGTCGGCTGCTGCTGACCAGTGGCTCTGTCCCGACTCTCCACGCTGCGGCCCTTCGTCGACGGCTGGTCGGACCGCCGCACCGTACGCGCCACCGTCCTGCCACGGATTCTTTGCCATCGATCCTCCAATACCGGGTGCGTGGTGGGCCGTGCGGCCGAGGGGGTGGGGTGGGTGGTGGGTTGGTGGCGGTTGCGGTGCCGCCCACGTCAGCGGTGGCGGTGGTGTCGGGTGGGCTGGTGGCGTGGCGTGGCGTGGCGTGGCGTGGCATGGCGCGGCGGGGTGGGGCGGTGTGGGGCGAGGGGCGGGGAGGGCGGGGCGGAGCGGTTTGGTACGGGCTGGCACACTCCCCGGGGTGATGAGAATCCGTTGTCTTGCCGTGGTGTTGGTGGGCGTCGCGGTGGCTGGTTGTGCCGCTGGTTCGGATGGCGAGGGGGCCGCCGCCCCGGCCTCTTCCGCGCCGCCGTCCTGCGTCACCGTGCCGGCAGGCGCCGGTGTACGCACGGAGGGGCAGGTCACGGCCCGGCTGGTCACCCACGGCGACGGGGGCCGGTGCTGGGACCCGACCGCCATGGAGTCCTTGCGCGTCACCAACAACGGCTCCCAATCCGCCAGTTACACGGTGACGGTCGAGATCACGCACTCCGCCCCGGCGAGCGGGGAAGTGCTGCGCACCATCACCGGCACGGCCACCGCCTTCCAACTCTGGCGCGGTGAAACGGTGAGCACCTCCGTCGCCATCTCCAGCCTCATCGACTACAGCGGCCTACAGCCGCGCCGCACTGTGCGGATCGCCAGCATCCGACCGAGTGTGAGGTAGCCCCCTAGCCAGGCCGTGGGGCGGCCGGCGTTGGTCAGCGGCCGGTCGCGAACACCTGCGTCCACCAGGGGCCGCCCGAACCCTGCTCCACACCGAGACCTATCTCGTGGAACGAGCAGTTCAGGATGTTGGCGCGGTGGCCGGGGCTGTTCATCCAGGCGGACATCACCGCGGCGGCGTCGGCCTGGCCGCGGGCTATGTTCTCGCCGACGGCTGACCAGGTATAGCCGGAGCGGGTGACCCGGTCGCCGACCGTCGAGCCGTCCGGGCCGGTGTGGGAGAGTTCCTGGGCGTCGGCCATGACGCCCGCGTACGTGTCGGCCACCCGGTTCAGGGTGCCGCTCGCGGCGAGCGGCCGACAACCGGCGCCCGCCCGCTCCTTGTTGACCAGCGCCAGTACATCGGTGATCGGGCCTCCGTGGCCGGTCGAGCGCGCACGGTCGCCTTCCCGCGGGCTGCCCGAGCCGCCCTGCCCGCCACCTCCGTCCTTGCTGCTGCCGCCGCTGCGGGTACCGGAACCCGGCCCGGTCGTCCCTGCCCGGTCCTTGCCCGACCTGTCGCCCGCACCACCCGTGTCGCCCGCAGGCTTGCTTCCGCCCTGGCCAGCGGCGTTGCTATCACGGTCGGCCGCGTTTCGGTCGGCCTGCGTCGGCTGCGCAGACCGGGAGCCGCGCCCTTCGCCCGCATCCGCGCCGGCGGCGTCCTTGCGGCCCGCGTCGGCGGTCGGCCGGGCACTCTTCGACGGGCTCGGGCCGCTCTCCTGCGTACGGTCCGCGGGCTGCGAGGCGTTCGGCCCGGGGGCGCCGGACGTGGACGGGCTCGCCGCGTCGGCAGCTCGTACCCGGTCGGCCCCGTCCGCCACGCTGCGGCCACCCGCATCGGATTCGTCCAGGGCCACGTACGCGGTCACGCCGCCACCGGCGACGACGGCGACGAGCGCCAACGGCAGCCAGGCCGGACGTCTCTTCGCCCGTCTGCGGTGGCCACGCCGCACCGGCCGCGGGCCCTCTGCCCCCGGCGCACCATCCACTCCGGCGGTGCGGGACGGGCTCGACGAAGGGGTGGGCGAAGAGGTGGATGGGGTGTGGCGCTCTGGGCTCATGGGTTCGAATCCTCCGTGGGGGGTTCGAACAAAGATGGCATAGGGCCGGGGCCGCGGTCACCTGCCCCATGGAGTTGTCCACAGCCCGTCCAACGCGAATAAATCCCCATATGTGGAAGGGGTTTGGTGGGAAAATTGGCGATCTCACGAGCGTGGATGCACGGGCGGCCGGCGGGGGCGTGCGGCCGGTTGGGTCGGGTGATGGCGTGGATGGTGGTGCGCGGGACGCGCCGGGTGGGAAATGTGGGTGACGAGTTTTCACGGGCCGGTCGCCAGTGGCGGCGGTGTCGGCGGCCGGGGTCCGGCGGGTGAAGCGATGGCGAGGGGTGTCGTGGGGGCGTGGTGGGGCCGTGGTGGGTGTGGGGCCGGAGAGTGAGGGGCTGCGGTGGGCGGTGGTCGGCCGGTACGGAGGGGGCCGCGGCGGGGTGGCGGCGAGGGCTGCAACCGAGCTGGGGCGAGGTGCTGGCGAGGGGCCGCGACTAGGCCGTGGCGAGGTGCCGGCCAGGGGGTGCGGCCGGGCCGTGGCGAGGGGGCGCGGCGGGCGGTGGGTCCGCCAGGCGAACTGCCGTGACCTGGGGTTTCTCATGATCAACAGGGCATTGTCAGACCCCCGTACTACAGTCGTCGGCACTAGAACACCAGAGCGGATGCCCAGCAGAACCATCGGGTTGATCCGGTGGTTCGGAGGTGTTCGGCGAGCGGTTCGTACGGCCGCCGTCGCCGCGCCCCGTAGCCCCAGACCGTGACGCCACGCCCTGCCCTTGAGCCCTGCGTAGAAGTTGTTCCGCACCGCCCCCACGTGCCCCGTGACGAGCCACCCCCGTGAAAGGACCCGCGATGAGTACACCCGGAGCCGATCTGGCGATTGAGACGTCCGGCCTGGTCAAAGTGTTCGGCGAGACCCGGGCCGTGGACGGGGTGGACCTCGCCGTGCCCACCGGCACGGTGTACGGGGTGCTCGGGCCCAACGGGGCGGGGAAGACCACCACGGTGAAGATGCTGGCCACGCTGTTGCGGCCGGACGGCGGGGAGGCGCGGGTCTTCGGGCACGACGTGCTGCGCGAGCCGGATGCGGTGCGCAGCCGGGTCAGCCTCACCGGCCAGTACGCATCGGTGGACGAGGACCTGACCGGCCTGGAGAACCTGGTCCTGCTCGGGCGGCTGCTCGGACACCGCAAGCCGGCGGCGAAGGAGCGGGCGGCGGAGCTGCTGGACGCGTTCGGGCTGACCGAGGCGGCCGGAAAGCAGGTGAAGAACTACTCGGGCGGCATGCGGCGCCGCATCGACATCGCCGCGAGCATCCTCAACACCCCTGACCTGCTGTTCCTCGACGAACCCACGACCGGGCTCGACCCGCGCAGCCGTAACCAGGTCTGGGACATCGTGCGCGCCGTCGTCAGCCAGGGCGCCACGGTGCTGCTGACCACGCAGTATCTGGACGAGGCGGACCAACTGGCCTCCCGGATCGCCGTGATCGACCGCGGGCAGGTCATCGCCGAGGGCACCAAGGGCGAGCTGAAGGCTTCGGTGGGCGCGGGCTCGGTGCACGTACGGCTGCGCCACGCCGAGCAGCGGCCGGCGGCCGAGCGGCTGCTCTCCCAACAACTGGACGCCCAGGTGCAGTTGGAGCACGATCCGGTGGCGCTCACCGCCCGCGTCGGCCTCGCCGGGGACGGGCAAGGCGCGGCCGAGCAGGCCGCCCGCGCGTTGCACGAACTGTCCAGCGCCGGCATCACCGTGGACAACTTCTCACTCGGTCAGCCGAGCCTGGACGAGGTCTTCCTCGCCCTCACCGACCGTCCTGCGTCCCGCCCCGACGACGCGTCCGACGGCCCGCACGACACCCGGGGGCCGGCGGGCTCCGACGGCCCTACCAGCAAGGAAGGAGCGGTCGCATGAGCACCGCACCGACGACCGAAGCCCGCGCCACCCGCGCCGACGCGGCCACCGAGCTCGCGCCGGTCACGGTCGAGAGCCTGTCCGCCGTGCTGATCGCGAAGGAGCGGCCACCGCGGCCCAGCGCCTGGACGACGTCGGTGGCGTTCGGCTGGCGTGCCGTCCTGAAGATCAAGCACGTGCCGGAGCAGCTCTTCGACGTCACCGCCTTCCCGATCATGATGGTGCTGATGTACACGTACCTCTTCGGCGGTGCGCTGGCCGGCTCCACCACGGACTACCTCCAGTTCCTGCTGCCGGGCATCCTCGTGATGAGCGTCGTGATGATCACCATGTACACCGGGGTGGCGGTCAACACCGACATCACCAAGGGCGTCTTCGACCGCTTCCGCACCCTGCCGATCTGGCGCCCCTCGGCCATGGTCGGCTATCTCCTCGGCGACATGCTGCGGTACGCCATGGCCTCGACCGTGATGCTGGTCGTGGGCCTGATCATGGGGTTCCGCCCGGGTGGCGGAGTGCTCGGGGTGCTGGCCGGCATCGTCCTGCTGATCGTCTTCTCGTTCGCCTTCTCGTGGGTGTGGACCATGTTCGGGCTGCTGCTGCGGAGCGAGAAGTCGGTGATGGGCGTCAGCATGATGGTGCTCTTTCCGCTCACCTTCCTGAGCAACATCTTCGTGGACCCCAAGACCATGCCCGGTTGGCTCCAGGCGTTCGTGAACAACAGCCCGATCACCCATCTGTCCTCGGCGGTCCGCTCCCTCATGGACGGTGACTGGCCCGGTGTGGAGATCGCCTGGACCCTCGGCTGGGCCGCGGTCCTGATAGCGGTCTTCGGCTCGGTGACGATGCGGCTGTACAACCGCAAGTGAGCAAGTGAGCCCGTGCGGGGCCGGGGCCCCGCCTCGCCCGCTTGCCCCTGCGCACCACCGCCTGCCCCTGCCTTCCCTTGCCCGCCACCGCGTACCACCGTCCGCCACCGCGTACCGCCGGGGCCCACGGCTTCGAACGGCGCGCCGCCGGGGGCGCTGTCATTCTGAAAGGACCGGAGGGTGCGGGTCCGCGCCGTAGCTGCTGGCTGCGGCCCTGCGCCCACACGACGTCGGAGGACCAGCCATGCTCACGACTCACTACGTGCCGGGCGCCCCGGTCTGGCTCGACCTCGGGGCGCCGGACACCGGGGCCGCCGCGGCGTTCTACGGCACGGTCTTCGGCTGGGAATTCCAGTCGGCGGGCCCGGACGCCGGCGGGTACGGGATGTTCCAGGCGGACGGGAAGACGGTGGCCGGCATCGGGCCGCTGATGGCAGAGGGCGCCTCCCCCGCCTGGACGATCTACTTCCAGACGGCCGACGCGGAGGCGACGGCCCAGGCCGTCAGCGCTGCGGGCGGCGACGTCCGCGCGGAGCCGATGGACGTCTTCACCGCCGGCCGGCTGGCCCAGTTCACCGACCCGACGGGAGGCGAGTTCGCCGTCTGGCAGCCGGGTGACACCCGGGGCGTGGACGTCGTCAACGTGCCCAACTCGCTGTGCTGGTCCGAGCTGCACACCACCGACGCCCAGGCCGCGGTCGACTTCTACCGGCAGGTCTTCGGCTGGGAAGCGGAACGCACCCCCATGGCGGACGTCGACTACACGGTGGTCTCCCCGCCCGGTGGCGGCCGGGATGCCACGCACGGCGGCATCATGCAGTTCCCGCCGCAGATCGAGGTGGGCGATCTGAAGTCCCGCTGGTACCCGTACTTCGAGGTGGAGGACTGCGATACGACAGTGGCGGCCGTGGCCGCGAACGGTGGCACCGCCCTGACCACCACGGACGATGCGCCGGGCATCGGCCGGATGTCCATGGTGCTCGATCCGTTCGGGGCCCAGTTCGCGGTGATCACCAGCGAGGCGGGGTAGCGCGCGGCGGGCCCAAGGGCAACGGGGGAGGCCAGGGGCGTCCACTCCGGGACGGGCCCGGGGCCGGGGCGGCGTGCCTTCCCCGCCGGCCCGGGGCCGGGGCCACGCGCCTCCCCCGCCCCTGAACGGGGGAGGCCCGTCCTGTGCGCTCGCCTCCGGCCCCGCCCGCTCGGCCAAGCCCGTCGGCTCAGTCGAGGTGGTGGCCTTGGGCGGCGGCCCAAGCGGTCCAGGCGGCCCGTAGCCCGAGGCAGGTCTCCCGGTCCGGTCCGGGCGGGCCCGCTGTGAACCGCCCCGGTGTGGGCTGGCCCGATTCGGGTGAGCCGGGTGTGGGCGCGTCCGGCGTGAACCGCCCGGGTGCGGGCTGATCCGATGCAAGGGAGCCCGGCGTGCGCCAACCCGGCGTGGGCCAACCCGGCGTGGGCCGCCCCGGTGCGGACTGGGCCGGCTCAGGTGAGCCAGGTGCCGGCGGGGGCGTGGGCCGGCGGAGGGGAGGGAAGCCGGGAGGTGCGGACGCGACGTACGGGTCGGCTGTCGTCGCGGAGGGGGCGGTGGCCTGGGTGAGGGGCAGGCCGTGGACGTCGTGGCCGGGTACCCAGAGCCAGGCCGGTGCCCGGAACTCCTTCTCGACCACGTCGATCCGCCGGAACTCGGCCGTACCGAGCGAGGTGTGACCACCGCCGACCGTGCTGTGGAAGACGCTGTCGGAGAGCGCGAGCACCAGATCGGCGTCGGGCGCGACGACGAGCGCGTGCCGCAGTACGGCGGAGTCCCGCAGCCGGCAGGTGGTGACCACGGCCCGGCCGGCGAAGCCGTTGTCGGCGGGCTCGACCGGGCCGTGGTGCACGGCGGCGCGCAGCCGGATGCGGGCCGCCGGGAGCCGGAGGTGGTTGTGTTCGCGCAGGACCGCGGTGAGTTGACGGACGTAGCCGTCGACCACGAGCGGTTCGGAACCGTCCATGGGTAGGACGGCCAACTGCCCGTCGCCCTGGGCCTGGTAAAGCCACTGCGAGCGGTCGACGCCAGCCATCAGCGCGGCGCGGGACAGCATCCTGAGCAACTCGTGCTGGACGTCGGACTGTTGATGATCGTTGCGCGCCCCGTACGCCTGGACGTCCAGTGCGAGGCATGTGCGGGGTTGGTACCCGGACCGTTCGGCCACGTGGGCTTTCCTCTCTCTGACAGGACGCTGTCGCGCTGCTTCCGCGATGCGTTCACGCCGAGGCTAGGAGGACGGTCCGAAGCGGAATCCCTCGTACTACGGGTTCTCGTCGATCAATTTCGAGAGAACGAGGAGTTTGGGGAAATTGGTGATGATGATCTTCCGGTAGCTGACTTCCACGAGGCCGTCGCGCCGGAGTTCGGCGAGGGCCTTTTGCGTGGTCGTGAGCGCGAGGCCGGCGAGGGAGGCCAGCTCTTCCTGGGTGAGCGACACCGGGATTTCCCGCCGTGTTTCCAACTCGCCGTGCTGTGAAGGATCGTGCAGCCGTGCGAGTTCCACGAGCCCGCGGGCGAGCCGGATCACGGCGCGGTACGCGTGGTGGTCGAGCTGGCGCTGGTTGGCCCAGCGCAGCCGGGCGGAGAGCATCTGCAACAGCGAGGCGCCGGCGTCCGGATACTGGCCGAGCAGCTTCTTCATGGTGGGCCATTGGATGACCCGTACGGTGACGTTTCCGCGGGCGACGACGGTGCTGGAACGCGGTCTGTGCTCCAGTGCGGCCATTTCCCCGACCATGTCGCCGGCGCGGCGGAAGGCGAGCACCACGTCATGGCCTTCGACGGTGCAGGTGACGATCTTCACCATGCCGTGCAGGATCAGCAGGACGTGGCTCCCGGCATCGCCCTGGCGGAGCAGGGGGCGGCGGTCCGCGTATTCAGCGAGGGTGCCCGCCGCCATGAGGTGCTTCGCGGTCTCCGGGGAGACGCCGCCGAGGAACGTGTCCGCAGGGAAGTCAGGCACCGTTCTCCCCCTGGTGGGTACGGGTCGCGCCCCGGTGGAGGTGCTGGGTGCCGCGCCGCGCACAGCCGCCGGCCGGGGCGCCGAGCACGGGCGAGAAGGTGCCCATCGGGCGGGGGAAGGGGCCCGCGGGGCGTGGGAAGAGGCCCGCGATGTGCGGCCCGTAGGTGGTGGCGGGGGGTGGTGCGGTCCGGCCGTGGGTGAGGCGTGTTGGGTTGGTCGTTGACATGACGTGCCCCCAAGGACTGTGCGCGCGGCGGCCGGCCGCTGCCGACCCGTCCCGCGTACGCCCGTCCATGGTGCCCAAGGGTGGGGCGCAGCCAACCGGTACGGCGGACTTGTCCGCAAGCCTGCCGTTTTTCGCCCCGAGAACCGTATGGATTGCTGTGCGTGGGGGAGTGGGCAGTCGGAACGTCCGGAGTCCGGCCACCGGTGCGATCACCTCACCGCCCTGCTGTCCTGCCGCTCTGACGCCCCGCCACCTCGAAGCCGTGCCGCCTGAAGTCCCGCGACCCCGCTGCCCTGAAGCCCCGCCGCCTCGCTGACCTGCCACCCCGAAGCCTCGTCGTCCCGCTGCCCCGCTGCCCCGCTGCCTCGGCGCCCCGGGGCCCGGCACCCCGCCCTGCCGGTCCTGCCGGTTCTTCTGGGGCTCTGCCACCGCCCGTCACCGCGGTAGTTCTTCAGGTTCTCCCGTTTTTTCTGTTTCTTCTGTTCCTCTGTTTCTTATGGTTCTTCCGGATTCCGCTGGGCGGCTGCGGTGAGTCGGGCGGCCAGTTCCGTGAGCGCCTGCCGCAGTTCGTCCGGTTGGTGGAGGGTGAAGGGCCACTCCAGGGAGGCGAGCAGGTGGGCCATGCCGTCCAGCCGTTCGGCCCGTGCGCGCAAGAGAACACCGGTGGCGTTGGCGGTGAGGGTCACCGCTGAGGAGGGCAGTCGGCGGGCGATTTCGTCGAGCGGGCCGTGGATCGTCACCTCGACCTGCCAGCGGTAGGTCCCCTGAGCGAGGGTCGAGGTCAGGTGGGCCGCGGGGTCGAACCCTTCGGGTGCAGTGAAGCGGTCGGCCCGGGGGGTGACGGAGGTGATGCGGTCCATGCGGAAGGTCCGCAGGCTGTCGCGGAGGTGGTCGTGGCCGACGACGTACCAGCGGCCGGTGTGGAAGACCACGCCGTAGGGGTCGACGTCGCGGTTGGTGGGTTCCTGGCGCCAGGACCGGTGGCTGATGCCGACGGTCGTGCGGGCGCGGGAGGCCCGGGCCAGGGCCAGCAGGACGCCGGTTCCGGGTGCCTGCCCGCGCACGGCGTTGGCGGTGAAGGACAGGGTCTCCCGCATGGCGGCGAGCGGTTCGCGCAAGGGGTGCGGGAGCACCCGCTCAACCTTGGCCAGGGCGCCGGCACTGGCCGGTGCGGTGGTGCCCATGCCGAGCCGTTCTGCCGCGAGCAGGCCGAGGACGACGGCGAGGGCCTCGTCGTTGCTGAGGACCAGGGGCGGCATGCGGTAGCCGCGGGCCAGCCGGTAGCCGCCGTACCGGCCTCGTTCGGCCTCCACGGGGATGCCCAATTCGCGTAGCTGGGCCACGTGGCGGCGCACGGTGCGTACGTCGGTGTCCAGACGCTCGGCCAACTCCGTCCCCGTGAGCCGGGCATGGGACTGGAGGAGTTCCAGCAGGGTCAGCACACGGGTCACGGGATGCGACACGGATCACTCGACATTTCAGGGCGGATTCTGTCCTGTATCGACTCTACGCTCCCCGCAGCACCTCACTCCAGGGAGATGACATGGCCACCTTCGTACTCGTTCCCGGTGCCTGGCTCGGCGCGTGGGCCTGGGCAGACACCGCGCGAGCTGTGCGGCAGTGCGGCCACACGGCGCTGCCGCTGACACTGACCGGCCTGTCCGAGCGCGCCGACCAGGGCGGGCCCCGGACGGATCTGGACACGCACATCGCGGACATCATGGGGTTCGTCGCAGAGCACGAGCTGCGCGACGTCACGCTGGTCGCCCACAGCTACGCGGCTGCCCCGGTCACCGGGGCGGCCGGACGCCTCGGCGACCGGCTGGAACGCGTGATCTACGTGGACAGCGCCCCGTTCGCCGCAGGCATGGGCATGCTCGACCTCATGTCGCCGCAAGCAGCGGACGACCTGCGTCAGCAGGTCGACGCTTCCGGCGACGGGTGGCGGCTACCGATGCCGTCCTGGGAGGTCCTGGGCTCGTCCAGCAGCCTCGACGGGCTGGACGAGGGCCAGCGGGACGCCCTGCGCGAGCGTGCCACCCCTCAGCCGTTCGGCACCTACGCCCAGCGCCTCGCCGGCCCGGTCGAGCCCGGCCCCGGAGTGGACCGTGTCCTGATCGCCTGCCATGACTTCACGGGACTGTTGGACGCCGGGGCACCGATGCTGGCCTACCTGAACCAGCCGCCGTGGCGGCGCTTCGACCTGCCCACCGGGCACTGGCCGATGCTGTCCGCATCCGCCGAACTCGCCCGGGTCCTCGACGAGGCCGTCTCCTGATCGTCACCCGACCGCCTGCTGGCCGCCCGCTTAGCGCGCTGGTCGAGAGGCGCGGCCCACCCGCCGCCGGCAACTGGGCCCACCAGACGGTTCCGCTGATGCCGGTGGTTCCGCTGATGCTGCCGGTTCCACTGGGGGTGGTCGGTGGCGCTGGCCACCGACCGGTCCGTCGTTCACGGGCGGGTGGTCACGCCTCCACCGTGGCCTCGAAGAGTGCCGTGCAGCCGTGCACCGTGAGGGTGAAGTCGCTGAACCTGGAGCTGAGTTCGCGGCGCAGGTCCTGGAGGCTGTCGTGCTGGTTGTTGAAGCCCTTGCGCGCGTTGAGCCGGTTGAGCGCGACCCGCGCGGCCTTGGTGACGGGTACGCCCTGGGAGAGCACGGTGCTGCCGAAGACCTTGCCGCCGGGGCGTACGCAGGCGGCGGCGTGGTCGAAGGCGACGCCCTTGTGCGCGAAGTCGCCGGGCACGCAGTGCAGCATCAGGTTCAGCCCGGCCGAGCCGTGCGACCGCTCGGGCACCGGGAACGGCTCCAGGACGTTGCCCTGCACCGTGGAGACCCGGTAGTCGTGGGAGAGCCGCCGCTTGACGTGGGTCAGGCAGTGCGGATTCATGTCGAGCAGCGTGATGTGCTGGTCGGCGCTCGGCATGGTGCACTTGCTCAGCAAATATCCGGAGCCCACGCCAATGTCCAGGTGCGTGCTGGAGATATTCCGGTCGTAGAGTCGAAGCAATTCCTTTCGCGGTACTTTCCAGAGAACCGGGCAGGTGAATCCGTAAACAGTGAGGTCATAGAACTTCAAGGTGACGGGGTTATACGCCTGCTGCCCTGCTACGACGTCTTCGACGGTGGGGACGATGGCCAAGGGGTTCTCCTCGTACGGGTACCTGACCTGGCGTGCAGCCAGGTGGTGGGGTTCGCTCGGGGCCGGCCGCGGGGGCGCGGGGCGGGCTTCGTCGGCCCGTCGCGCGCCCGGGGTGGAACGGGGTGGGCGGGCTTACGTGAATGCGTTACGCGCGGGGTTCCGGGAGGGGTGGCCGGAATGGGGTGCGTGGGCCGGGTTGCGGGATGTGGAGGGTCGAGCTGAATGGCAAATTCGGGTGCAGTGGGAAACGTTTCCTCCGGGTTGCGAAGGATAACGTTACGCGTCCCGAGGATAACGAAAAGGGCGTCTATTGTCGCCTGCGCAATGAAATGCAGTTCATATGATTAATTCGGCCTGTCTTGACGGGCTGGCGCCCGGCGCTTCGGCGCCTCGGTGGCCTGGTGGCCCGATGCCTCGGTGGCCGCTGGTCCTGCACTCCGGTAGCGCGGTGCCCGGTGCCCCAGCGCCCCAGCGCCCCGGCGCCCCAGCGCCCCGGCGCCCCAGCGCCCCAGCGCCTCGGCGCCCCGGCCCTTCGTGCTCCAGCGCCCCGGCCGCCGTACGACTGCACGCTCTGTGGGCCCAATGCCCCCACCACCCGGCCCGGGCACCCCGTACGCACACCAGTGGGGCCGGGAGGTATCCCGGCCCCACTGGCACCCACTGGCTCTACCGGTCGTACGAGCCCCACGGGCCCCACGGACCTAACAACCCCCACTCATCCGGCACCCACCCACCGGCCGCTCGCTGCGAGCCACCCCACCCACACCGGCCCCGCGCCGCGAGCCACCCCCGCCACAAACCGCCCCCGCTCCCCCCACTCCCCCCGCTCCCCCCACTACACAGCCTTGAAGCCCCGCAGGCGCAGGCTGTTGCCGACCACGAAGACCGAGGAGAAGGCCATCGCGGCGCCGGCGATCATCGGGTTGAGCAGGCCGGCCGCGGCGAGCGGCAGCGCGGCCACGTTGTAGGCGAAGGCCCAGAACAGGTTGGACTTGATGGTGCGCAGGGTGCGCCGGGAGAGCCGGATCGCGTCGGCCGCCACCCGTAGGTCACCCCGTACCAGCGTCAGGTCGCCGGCCTCGATGGCGGCGTCGGTGCCGGTGCCCATCGCGAGGCCGAGATCGGCCTGGGCGAGCGCCGCGGCGTCGTTGACGCCGTCGCCGACCATGGCCACCGAACGGCCTTCGGCCTGGAGCCGCTTGACGACGTCGACCTTGTCCTCCGGCATGACCTCGGCGATGACCTCGTCGATGCCGACCTCGGCGGCGACGGAGCGGGCCACCGCCGTGTTGTCGCCGGTGAGCAGGATCGGGGTGAGGCCGAGCGCGCGCAGCCTGGTGATGGCCTCCGCGCTGGTGTCCTTGACCGCGTCGGCGACTTCGAGCACGGCGCGCGCCTGCCCGTCCCAGGCCACCGCGACCGCGGTCCGGCCGCTGGCCTCGGCCGCGGCCTTGGCGGCTGCGAGGTCGGCCGGCAGTTCCATGGCCCACTCGGCCAGCAGCTTCTCCCGGCCGACCAGTACCGCGTGGCCGTCCACGACGCCCTGCACGCCGAGCCCCGGCACGTTCGCGAAGTCCTCGGGGGTGGGCAGGTCGCCGACGCGTTCGGTGGCGCCGGTGGCGATGGCCCGGGCGATCGGGTGCTCGGACGCGTGCTCAAGGGCGCCGGCCAGCCGCAGCGCCTGTTCCTCGCTGGTGCCGGCGGCGGTGTGGGTGGCGAGCAGGGTCATGGTGCCGGTGGTGACGGTGCCGGTCTTGTCCAGGACGATGGTGTCCACGCGCCGGGTGGTCTCCAGCACCTCGGGGCCCTTGATGAGGATGCCGAGTTGGGCGCCGCGCCCGGTGCCGACCATCAGCGCGGTGGGCGTGGCCAGGCCGAGCGCGCAGGGGCAGGCGATGATGAGGACGGCCACGGCCGCGGTGAACGCCGCGGTCAGCCCGACGCCGTTGCCGAGCCAGAAGCCGAGGGTGGCGATGGCGAGCGCGATGACGACGGGTACGAAGACCGCGGAGATGCGGTCCGCGAGCCGCTGCGCCGCCGCCTTGCCGTTCTGTGCGTCCTCCACCAGCTTGGCCATCCGGGCCAGTTGGGTGTCGGCGCCGACCCGGGTCGCCTCCACGACCAGCCGGCCGCCCGCGTTGAGCGTGGCGCCGGTGACCGCGTCGCCGACCGCGACCTCCACCGGCACGGATTCGCCGGTGAGCATGGACGCGTCCACCGCGGAGCTGCCCTCGACGATCACGCCGTCGGTGGCGATGGTCTCGCCGGGGCGCACCACGAAGCGGTCGCCGGTCGCCAGGTCCTCGATCGCGATGCGCTCCTCGCGGCCCCCGCGGACCACGGTGACCTCCTTGGCGCCGAGTTCGATCAGCGCCCGCAGTGCGGCCCCCGCCTTCCGCTTGGAGCGGGCCTCGAAGTACCGCCCGGCCAGGATGAACGCGGTGACGCCGGCCGCCGCCTCCAGGTAGATGTTGCCGGCGCCGTCGGTCCTGGCGACGGTCAGGTCGAACCCGTGGGTCATGCCCGGGGTGCCCGCGGTGCCGAAGAACAGGGCCCACACCGACCACAGGAACGCGGCGCTGGTGCCGACCGATATCAGCGTGTCCATGGTGGCCGCGCCGTGCCGGGCGTTGGTGAAGGCCGCCCGGTGGAAGGGCCAGGCCGCGTACGTGACGACGGGCGCGGCGAGCGTCAGCGACAGCCACTGCCAGTACTCGAACTGCCAGGCCGGCACCATCGCGAGCACGACCACCGGCACGGCCAGCAGCACGGCGGTGATCAGCCGCTGGCGGAGCGGGGTGAGGGGGTCGGGCCCGCCGCCGTCCGGGTCGCCCGGCCCCGGCGACCTGGCCGGCGCGGTGCCGGCCCCCACGCTGCCGGCGTCGGCACCTGCGGACGTGTCGTACGGGCCGGAGCCGACCGGGCGCCGGGGCCGGGCCGGGGCGGGTGGGGTGGCGGTGTAGCCGGTGGCTTCGACGGTGCCGACCAGGTCCGCGACGGTGACCCCGTCGGCGTAGCTGACCTTGGCCTTCTCGGTGGCGTAGTTGACGGTCGCGCTGACCCCGTCCATCCGGTTGAGCTTCTTCTCTATCCGGGCGGCGCAAGAGGCGCAGGTCATCCCGCCAATGGCGAGCTCAACCTCGGCCGGCTCGGTCACCGTGCTGGTCATCGTCCACTCCTCGTGCCCGGCGGGGCGGCTGCCCCACATCGGCTGGTCCGCTGCGACTGATCAATACCCCTGGGGGGTATCCCCTGCCCTTCTAGGTATACGCCTCGCGCGCGCCAGGTGCAAGGCCGTCGTCCGCTTGACTATGTACCCCCTGGGGGTATCTTCAACAGGGCGGACAGCGCGCAGCGGGTCGGAATCTCGCCCCGCGGGGCGACCCCGCACGTACGGCGCCGACCGCCGCGGTCAGGCATGACTCGCACCGCCCGCCGCGGCCGGCGCCGCAGAAAGGCACCACCGGCACTCGCGTACGAGGCGCGCACCGCGTACGAGGCCCATGGCGTACGAGGCCCATGGCGTACGAGGCGCATGGCGTCTGAGGTGCGCAGCACGCGGCACACAGCACAGGCACGGACGCAGCACCCGTACGACCCGTAGACCCGTACGACCCCGCAGCACACCCCTCCCGAAGGAGCCCGCCATGAACACAGGACTGAAGGTGGCCACGTTCGTCGCCGTACTCGCCGCGACGTTCGGTACCGCGTACGGGGTGGGCGCCGCCGTCGACCCGGTGGGTGACCCCAAGCCCGCCAGCCACACCGACCACCCCGGCAACCAGCCGAAGGAGCGCCCCGCGCAGCACCCGTCGGGCCATCCGTCGCAGCACCCGTCGGGCCACCCCTCCGGCCACCCCTCGGGCCACCCGGCCACGGACCCCACCACCACCCCGCACGACGTGGCCTTGCGCCTCGTACCGCCGCCGGCCCAGGGCTGACGGCCGACCAGGCCGCGGGCCGGCCCGCAGCGCCGCGGGGATTGTCAGTGGGGCGTGGCAGAGTCGGTGTGAGCGCAGGGCCGCGGCCAGGGCCCGCGCACCGCACGAGGGGGAGCGCGATGACCAAGCCCAACGAGCCGGCGCCCGCCGAGACCGGGCCGTACGTTGGCGAGGGCGCGTCCGCCGGTGGGGGCGCGTCCGCCAGCGAGGTGGTGTCCGTGGACGAGGGGGCGCCCGGCGCCGACGGCGCGCCTGTCGCCGACGCAACGCCCGCCGCCGACGGAACGCCCGCCGACGTCCCCTGGACGCTGCGCCCGGGCGAGGCGATCGCACGCAAGGAACTGCACGCCCGCTTCGGCGGCCGGTCGCAGGGCGGGATCGGGCCATCGGCCAAGACGCCGCACGTCTTCGTCTTCACCGACCCGGCCGCCGGTGAGCAGCACGGCTACTACGACGGCTGGATGCCGGACGGCCTGTTCCACTACACCGGCGAGGGCCAGCGCGGCGACCAGCGGATGGTCTCCGGCAACGCCACCGTCCTGCACCACCGCGAGCAGGGCCGGGCGCTGCGGGTCTTCGAGGGGGCCAGGGGCGTCGTGACCTACTGCGGCGAGTTCGCCGTGGACCCGGAGGACCCCTGGTACGAGGCGGATGCGCCGGAGACCGACGACGGGCCGCTGCGCAAGGTGATCGTCTTCCGGCTGCGGCCCGTCGACACCGCCCCGCAGCCGCCGACGACCACGCTGGGCCGGCTGCACGCCGACGCGCCGGACCCGGTGACGGCCGTACCGCTGGAGTCCACCGCCAGCGAGCGCAGCTACGTACAGCCCCGGCGCGAACCGTACGAGGCCGAGCGCGCCGAGGCGCGGCTCGTCGCCCACTTCAGCGCCCACCTCGCGCGCCACGGCCACGCCGCGCACCGGCACCAGATATTGCCGCCGGGCGAGAGCCGCCCCCTGTTCACCGACCTGTACGCGCCGGACCTCTCCCTGCTGGTGGAGGCCAAGGGCAGCGTCACCAGGGAGAACGTCCGCATGGCGGTGGGCCAGTTGGCTGACTACGGCCGGTTCCTGCCCGCCGCGCGACGGGCCGTCCTGCTGCCCTCCCGGCCCCGCGCCGACCTGCTCGCCCTGGTCGCCAGCCAGGGCTGCGCCGTGCTGTGGCCCGAGGGCGGTGGGTACGAGTCGACGGTGGTGGGGCTGCTGCCTTAGCCGTCGCCCGGCCGAGCAGGGTCACCCGCGCCCCGACCGGCCGGGCCGGCCGGTCGGTCAGCCCGCCGCGCGCGCCCGCAGGGCGAACATGAGCGGGATCTTCGGGTGCTCGTCCGTCAGCCGCCACCAGCCCTGCGCGGTCCGCTCCATGCCGTCGAAGCGCGGCCAGGGCAGCAGGTCCGTCTCGCGCAGCAGGTCGACGGTGAGGCCGGCCGCCAGCAGGGCCGTCACGATGTCGCCGAGCCCGTGCCGCCACTCGTAGCAGGTGGTCGCCTCGGCGAGCGGCGGCCCGTCGGTGTACGTGTGCGCCACCTCCACGCGCTGCGCGCCCCGGCCACCCAGATAGTCCTGCCGCAGCCGGAGGAACTGTTCGCCGGGCGTCGGCACCGAGCCGAGCGCGTGCAGCACCGGATGGAACTCCACCAGGTAGAGGAAGCCGCCCGGGCGCAGCAACGAGGCCGCGGTCTCGGCCCAACGTCCCAGGTCAGGCAGGTAGTGCAAGGCACCTTTGCCGGTGTACAGCACGTCGAAGCGCCGCCCGTCGAGCGCGGTCACCGCGTCGTACACGTCTGCCTGTACGTAGCGGACCTCGCGCCCCGCCCGCTCCGCGATCCGGCGCGCCTCCTCGATCGCCGCGCCGGAGAAGTCGAGCCCGGCGGTGTGGGCGGCACCGCGTTCGGCGAAGGCGAGCGTCTCGGTCCCCAGATGGCACTGGAGGTGCAGCACGTCGCGGCCGGTCAGGTCGCCTATGTCGGCCCATTCGAAGTCGGCGAACCACTCGATGCCGCCGTCCACCTCGCCGAGCCCGTAGAACGCGCTGTTCACATGGATGGGCGTCCGGGCGTCCCAGTTGTCGCGGTTGGCGCGGATCAGGTCGGACACGTCGCGTGATTCGAAAGCGTCTGCGGTCATGGGCCTTTTGTACGTCGCATACGCGCTCACCACTAGGGCGCCCTTCGGCCGTCGGTGCTGGATCTACCGGGCCCTTCGCCCCATTAAGTCCGCTCCGCGGCCGTTCTGGCGCGGGGCATTCTTACTCCGCTCGCCGCCCGGAGCAGCCCTCTCCTGCCCCTTTCGTCGGGTTCCCCGTGCAGCCGCCTCACTCCGCGTCGGCCGCCGTGGGCCGGGCGGGTGGCGCGGACGGCGCGGAATCCGTCACGTCGCCCCCCACCACGCGCTGCCACAACCCCGGCAACTCCGTGGCCCGCGGCAGCGCCGTGTCGTACACCAGACCGCACCGCAGGACCCCGGCCGCCCGGGTGAACGAGACGTACCCGAGCAGCCCGTCGTGGACGTCGTAGATCATCGACGCACCGGTCAACGGCGCGCCGAGGCAGTGCAGGGCGTCGGCGACGGTGACCGAGCTGACGCCGATCGGGACCGCGTTCTTGACCACGGCCATCGCCAACTCGCCCGCCCGGTGCGGCACCATCCGCACCAGCAGCCGGCGTACGTCGCGGGTGTGGGTGCGGCGTACGGCGTCGGTCTGCCGCCGCACCGCGGCCAGCGCGTCCGGCAGCCGCCCGGCGGCGGTGGGCAGCACCAGCCGGTGGCCCACCACGTGGTTGCCCGGCGCGTACCGTTCGGCCGGGCCGCGCGTGGACATCGCCACCAACACGGGCAGTTCACTGCGCCCGGTCGCTGCGCCACCGCCGTGCCAGTCGCGCAGCGCCCCGGCCAGCCCGGCCAGCGCGACGTCGTTGACGCTGGTACCGGCCGCGTCGGCCAGCTCGCGCAACCGGGCCAGCGGTACGTCACGGCCCACCCACCCCGTCCGGCCGGCCGGCGAAACGCGCAGCTCAGGCCAGTCGCGGGGGCCGCCGTACGCACGCAGTTGGCGGGCCGCGTCCGCGGCGGCGAGCAGCGCCCCGGACGCCGTCGGCGGGCCGGCCGGATATAGGTGCGGCCCCGCGGCGGGCTCGTCGCCGAACAGCGCCAACGCGGAGTGGGCGGCCCCCACCCCGTCCTGCACGGCGTGGTGCACCCGCAACAACACCCGGAACCCCACGCCCACGCCCGCCTCTGCGCCCGCGCCCACACCCACACCCACACCCACGCCAGCGACCGCTTCCGCGCCCGCATCCAACCCCAACACCCACACGTCCCAGGGTGGATGCGCGGCCCCGGGCAGTGGCCGGCTCAGCAACTCGTCGGTCATGGCGGCGAGTTCAGCCGCGTTCCGCAGCCCCACTCGCCACCGTACGTGCACCTCGGGGTCCAACTCCGTACGCCGTCGGCGCCAGCTCCGCGCCCGTCCCGCCGGCCGCAACAGGTTGAGCGCGGGCAACCCGGCCGCACGCCGCACCACCCGCGCCGCGAACGCCGCCCGCTCCGGCACCGGGCCCGCGAAGTCGAGCAGGAACCCGGTGGTGGGTTGGTGGTAGCGGGCGAGCGCCAGAAAGGCGCGGTCGATCGGCCCGACGGCATCCGACCCAGCCACCTTCACCCGAACCCCTCCTCCACGAAACCCCGACCCGAACCACCTACCCCCGGCAGCCCCAACCCCCACCGAACCACACCCACTCGCCCCCATCACCCGCCGCGCAACCCCACCACTCACGGGGCAACCCACCACTCACCGAGCAACCCACCACTCGCCGCCAACCCAACTCCCACCCCACACACCAGCCGACGGCTGCCCGCGACCAGCTAAGGCCGTGCGACCAGCGCGAATCGATGGCTGTGCGCCCGCAGCGGCTCGCCCGCGACCATCGTGGCGTGCAGGGCGCGCAGCCGTTCCGCGTACCGGTCCGGCGTGAAGTCGGGTACGTGCCAGGGGGTGATGCGGAGGAAGAGGACGAGCGCCCCGACGTCGCGGAAGGTGGCGGGTAGCCGGGCTTCCTGCTGCCAGTCGACGGTGAATCCGGCGGCGCGCAGTTGCCCGCTCGCGGCGGCCAGGTCCCAGTCGGCGTAGCCGTGCGCCGGGGCGCCGAGTGCCTGGTTGACCTCGACCAGGTCACCGCCGCCGACCTGCTGGGTGACGAACACCCCGCCCGGCCGCAGCACCCGCCGCACCTCGGCCGGGTCGTACGACTCGTGCCGGCTGACGACCAGGTCGAACGCGGCGTCGGCGAAGGGCAGCCGGTCGTCCTCGCCTACTTCGGCGACCTCGACGCCGAGCGGTTCGAGCCGTTCCCTGGCCACCGGCACGTTGGGCGCGAACCCCTCGGTGGCCGCGGTCCTGGCCGGCAGCGGCTGCAAGGAGGCCAACACCTCGCCCCCGCCGGTCCCGAGGTCGAGCAGCGAGGTGGCCGGGGCCAGCCGTTCACGCACCAACTCCAGGTAGTTCCACGGCAGGTCCGCGTCACCCACTTCCGCGTACCGCCCCTGGAACACCCCGAAGTCCCACCCCTCGAACGGTGTCGTCAACCCTTCGGCGACCAACTCGTCGTAACCCGTGTAACCCACGCTGACTGTCCTTTCCGGTCCGGGGCGAGGGGCGGCCGGGCCGGCGCGCTGCCCCGTACCCGACGGTATACGGGGTGGGTGGGGCAGGGACGGGCCGGCCCCGGGCGGCCGGCCCGCCTTGAGAGGGCCGGCCCCGGCGGCCCGCCCGCCTCAGCGCTCCCCGAAGTACGCTTCGATGGGTCGGCGCGCCTCGTCGAACAACCCGGGCCCGTCCTGCGGCACCGCCGACCACGACCCCAACAGCGGTACGAGCTCTACGAGTTGAGAGGCCGACAGGGCGTAGACGACGCGGCCGACGCCGGAGAGGGCGAGGGCGCCCGCGCACATGCCGCACGGCTGGCAACTGGTGTAGAGGGTGGTGCCGGCGGCCGTCTCCCGGTCGAGCCGGCCGGCCGCCCAGCGGGCGAGCTTGAGCTCGGGGTGGGCGGTGATGTCGTCGTCGCGCCGCACCGTGTTGTGGGCCTCGGCGATGACGGTGCCGTCCGGTCCGGCCAGCAGTGAGCCGAACGGCGCGTCCCCCAGGGTGACGGCGTGGGCCGCGATGTCGATGGCCCGGCGCAGCAGCGCCTCGTCGGCGGGTTCGATCACGCTGCCGCCCTCCAGTGGCTGGCCACCTCGGCCACTTCGGCCAGCGCCCGCCAGGCCGGCTCCGGCCGGCGGGTCTCCGCGGGATCTCCGTGGTACGGGTCGAACACGACGGCTTCGGCGCCGAGCAGCCTGAGGTGTTCGAGGTCGTCGCGGACCTGCTCGACGGTGCCGACGCCGGCCGGCCGCGCGGGATCGTCGACGGGGGCGTCCGTGAGCCGCAGCGCGATACGGGGCGCGAAACCCGGCAGCGCGTGCTCCGCGAGGACCGTACGCATCCGCGCCGTCGAGAGCCGCAGCGGATGCCAGGCGTCCCCGTACCTCACCACGCGACGCAGCGCCGCCGCACTGTGCCCACCCACCCACACCGGCACCGGCGCCCCACCACCCACACCCGCCACACCGACCGTGCCCCCAGCAGGCTCTGTACGCCCCGTACGCTCCACGCGTTCCGTGGCGCCCGCCGTCACCCCGGCCTCCCGCAGCACGCCCAAACACGCGTCAGTCAGCCGCCCGCGCTCGCCGAACGGCACCCCGAGCGCGGCGAACTCCCCCTCGGCCCACCCGGCCCCCACCCCGAGCACGAACCGCCCGCCGCTGAGCTGGTTGAGGTTCCCCACCATCCGCGCGACGAGGAGCGGATGCCGGTACGGGAGGATCAGCACGGTGGTGCCGAGCCGCACCCGCCGGGTGACCCCGGCCAGCCAGGACAGCGTGGTGAACGGCTCGTAGAACGGCTCGGGATAGCCCACGGCCACGTCCGGTGTGACGGCGACGTGGTCCGACACCATGAGCAGGTCATACCCGAGCCCCTCGACCACCTGGGCCCACCCACGCAACATCCCGGGATCGGTGCCGGGCCCGAAGTTCGGTACGTTGACGCCTAGTTGCATACGGTGAGGCTATCCCGGGCTCGGGCTGCGGTAGGGGCGAACCCGGGGGTGGGGGCTGAGGGGGCGGGGCCGGTGCGTCGGCGCCGAGGGCGAGGCCCCACGACCGCGCGACGCAGCGGACCCGCGTCTTTCCGGTGAGGCCCTTCCTTACGAGTCCACGGACTCCCCTTCGAGGGCCTGGTAGCACGCAGAGTTGAGCGCCACGCTGAGGATGGACTCCGGGGCCTGGGGGTCAGAATTCTTGCTCTCGTCGTACAGGTGGATCATCACTGTGAATTTCTTTCGACCGAGATCCGCGATCAGTTCGAGACTTCGGCTCTTGCTCGTATCCGGGCCGTAGCTCCTGATGCTCCACCCCTTGCCGGGAAGCTTCTCCCTGAGGTTCTCCATGCCCTGCTTGAGATCCTGGATAGGGGCGTCCCAAATGGACCAGAAATGAAAAACCCTGTAGTTCTTCCCCGAGCCCGAGCCCGAGCCGGTGCAATCCCTAGTGAAGGGCCCCGGCTCGGTCATCTTCCCTTTTGCGCCGGCCGCATCGAAAATATCGCTAGATACCCGAACGGTCTCGTCTTTTGCATCGGAGACGCTGCGTACTTCGGCCGGCGGCCCCGAATCGTCTTTTTCCGATAAATCGATCCAGAGTCCGACCGCGAGAACTGCCACGACCACGAGTGCTGCGATGCCGGAGCGGGTGCGTATGGGGCGGAGTAAGCGAGTTAAGTCAGTTGGCTTCTTGTTGTTTATGGTGGTCCTCCAGGGATGGATGGGCCCGCATCGGTCGCGTGGCCCCGGTGGTCGGTCCGCCGCGTCTCACACGGTCTCCCCTTCGGGGGCCTGGAAGCACGTTGAGGTAAGGGCCACGTTGATGATGGACTTCGGGGCCTTGGGGCCAGATCTCTTGCTCTTGTCGTACAGGTGAATCACCGCCGTGAATTTTCCATTCCGGGAACCTGCGATCAGTTCCAGGCTTCGGCTCGGGCTCTCATCCGGGCCGTACTTCTCGACGCTCCATCCCCTGCCGGGAAGCTTCTCCCTGAGGTTCTCCATGCCCTGCCTGAGGTCCTGGATGGGGACGTCCCAAATGGACCAGAAGTGAATGATCCTGTAGTACTTTTCGATGTCCTTCCCGGCGCACTCTGCGGTAAGGGGTCCTGGCTTGGTCACCTTCCCTTTTACGCCGGCCGCATCGAAAATATCGCTCGCCAGTCGGGCGGCCTCGTCTTCTGCATCGGAGGCCCGGCGTACCTCAGTCGATGATGCCGAATCGTCTTTTTTCGATAAATCGATCCAGAGTCCGACCGAGAGAATTGCCACGACCATGAGTGCTGCGATGCCGGAGCGTGTGCGTATGGGTCGGAGTAAGCGCGTTAAGTTAGTTATCCTCTTGTTCTTTATGGTGGTCCTCCATGGGTAGACAGGCCCGCATCAGTTGCGTGCCTCCGGTGGTCGATCCGTCGCGCCCTCACTTCCTGCCTTCCGCCAGGAAACCCCCCACCGCAGCCGCGAACCGCTCCGGCGCATCGTGGTGGGTGACGTGGCCCGTGGGGAGTTCTACCAGGCGGGCGTTGGGGGCGCGGGTGGTCATGGCCTGGGCGTGGGGGGAGGGTAGGACGTCGCTGTGGGTGCCGCGGATGAGGAGGGTGGGGCAGGAGACGGACGTCCAGTCGGACCAGTGGTTGCCGTTGAGGGCTTGTTGGGAGGCGATCGTGTCGTCGATGTCGAAGGAGAAGCCCCAGCCGCCCGCCGTCTGCCGGAAGGCGCACTCCAGGTAGGGGGCCGTCGGGCCGAGCGCTTCGATCAGGGCCGCGCGGGACGGGGCGGTGCGGGGGAGGGACAGGGTGAAGGACCAGCTCAGGTCCAGGTCAGCGCCGATGTCTTCGACGATCAGGCGGCTGACTCGGGCGGGGTGGCGGGCCGCGAACTGGTAGGCGTTCACGCCGCCGAGGGAGTGGCCGATGAGCGGTACGGGGCCGAGCCCCAGCCACTGGTGGAAGGCCAGTACGTCTGCCACGTAGTCGTCCCGCGCGTAACGGGTGGCGCGGTCGGATTCGCCGTGGCCGCGCTGGTCGAGTGCGATCACCCGCCAGCGCGGTGCGAGCGCCGCGGCGAGGGGCGCGAACGCCGCCGCCTCGTTGTAGTGCCCGTGCAGGGCGAGGAGCGGGCTACCCGGGCCGCCGAAGTCCAGATAGGACAGCTTCCGCCCGCCCACGGTGAAGGAGCTTCGCATGGCGTCGAGCGTAGGGGCCGGTGCGGTCGGCCGTGCGGTAGTTCGCCGGGCCCGTAGTTCGCTCGCGCGGTGGTTCGGCTGGCGGGTAGTTCGCTCACGCCGTGGTTCCGCCGGCCGGGTGGGAGCGGCCGGCGCCCAGCCGTACCGCCATTCCGCCCCGTACCCCCCCAGGCCAGCGGCCCTGAAGGCCACAAGCCCCCACCGTCGTACGGTCGTTGCCCATCCGTGCGGCCCCCTCCGCCGCACGCCACGGGCAACACCCCGTACGCAGCCGGTTGCGACCCGTTGTGGGTCAACTGGCAGGTGTAACAGTGTAGTTGAAGCATGAACGCCAGCAGCCGCGAGCCGCCCCCGAGCGGCTCGCGGCTGAGTGGGTGGCCGTCCCGCGTCCCCCGTGGAGCGGCCGTGGTCACCCCGCGCCGTGGGAACGGGGGTGTCCGTGTCGGGGCGCCCGGCGCGGTGGTGCCCCACGCGCCGCCTCGCCGGGCGTCCGGTTCCCGGCCGTGCGGCAGGCGCGGCCGGGAGGGTGGGCCGGGCGCGGCGGGGAGCCGCGCCCGGCGTGGTTGCTAGGCGCCGATGTGGCCGCCGTCGCGCCGCCAGACGCTGACGACCGCGGGGCGGACCAGCTTGCCGGGTCCGTCGGGCCAGGCCGACTTCGGCTTCTCGACGGTGGCGCCGTCGATCTCGCCGGGGTGCTGGACGGCGACCATGACGCGGCGCTCCTGGACGATCGGGCCGCAGGTCTCGGCGCCGTTCGGGACGGTCAGGAACTGCTTGACCTCGCCGCGCCGCTCACCCGCGGTCGCCACGCCGAAGAGGCCGTCGTGGGTGCCGAGGGCGTTGCCGTCGGTGGAGATCCACAGGTTGCCGTGCACGTCGAAGGTGATGTTGTCGGGGCAGGAGATCGGGCTGACCTTGTCCTTGGGGAACCCGGCGAAGTACGTGCTCGGGTCGCTCGGGTCGCCGCAGACCAGGAACAGGCGCCAGTTGAAGCGGTCCGCGCCGGCGTCGTCCCAGTGCTCGGCGAGCTCCAGGATCTGGCCGTGCTTGTTGTTGTTGCGCGGGTTGGCCTCGTCGGCGGCCGGCTTGCCGGCCTTGCCGCGGTCCTTGTTGTTGGTCAGCGCGATGTAGACGCGACCGGTGCGCGGGCTGGGCTCGACGTCCTCGGGGCGGTCCATCTTCGTGGCGCCCACCTTGTCGGCGGCGAGCCGGGTGAAGACGTACACCTCTTCGGCGGTCATGCCGTCCACGTGCGAGGTGGTGCCGGTGGCCAGCGGGATCCACTCGCCGCTGCCGTCGAACTCGCCGTCCGCGGGCAGCTTGCCCGAGCCGTCGATCTCGCCCGCCGGGCTGTCGCCGGTGAACTTGGCGACGTACAGGGTGCCCTCGTCGAGCAGGGTGCGGTTGTGCGCGCGGGCGTACCGGCTGTTGCCGTGCATCATCCGCTTCGAGGAGACGAACTTGTAGAAGTAGTCGAACCGCTCGTCGTCACCCATGTACAGCACCGGGCGGCCGTCGTCGGTCAGCCGGGGCTCGGCGGCCTCGTGCTTGAACCGGCCGAGCGCGGTGAGCTTGCGCGGCGTGGAGTGCGGGTCGAACGGGTCGATCTCGATGACCCAGCCGAAGCGGTTGGGCTCGTTCGGCTCCTGGAGGGTGTCGAAGCGCTTGTCGAAACGCTCCCACTTGCGCTCGCTGGCCTCGCCGCTGAGCCCGTAGCGGGCGTAACGGGCCTTGGTGTCCGGGTCGGTGACCTTGCCGGCGTTGGCGAAGTACTGGTTGAAGTTCTCCTCGCCGGAGAGCACGGTGCCCCACGGCGTGATGCCGCCACCACAGTTGTTGAGGGTGCCGAGGATGCGCTTGCCGCGCGGGTCGGCGGAGGTGCGCAGGTACTTGCTGCCCGCGGCCGGGCCGGTGACCTCGAACGGGGTCGAGCCGGTCACGCGACGGTTGAGGTGGTGCCGGCGGAGCGCGGTGAGCTTGCCCGAGCGGCGGTCCTCGGCGGCGACCACGACGGACAGGCCGTGCGCCGCGATGGCGATCTCGGCCTGCTCGCGGGTCGGGTTGTCCGCGTCGTACCCGGCGAACATCAGCACCTCGTCGGTGTACTCGTGGTTGACCACGAGGAGCTGACGGTGGCGCTCGTGCGGGATGTCGAGCACGGCCATGTAGTCGTTGTTGTAGCCGAACTGCTTGGCCTGCGCCTTGGCGCTCTGGTGCTTCGGGTCG
Source organism: Streptomyces sp. 796.1 (assembly GCF_047525675.1). Lineage (NCBI taxonomy): Bacteria > Bacillati > Actinomycetota > Actinomycetes > Kitasatosporales > Streptomycetaceae > Streptomyces > Streptomyces sp. 796.1. The sequence goes on from NZ_JBLIWA010000009.1 coordinate 137,379, forward strand.
AAGTCACGGCCGCCGGGCAGGATCGGCTCGCCCCAGCGGATGACGATGTTCTGCTCGTAGCCGCGCGGGATGACGACCGCGTCCTTGGTGTTCGGCGCGACCGGGTCGAAGCGCAGGCCGCGGGCGGCGCCGGAGCGGCCCTTGCCGTGCGACTTGCCGCCGTGCGCGGCGACGGCGGGGGTGGCGGCGGACGCCTGCGGCGCCTGACCGAGACCGACGGCGGCACCGGCAGCGGCGGCCACGGTGACCACGGCGCTGGCGCGCAGCACGTTACGGCGCGAGAGCGCACTGGCGATGACGTCGCCGACGTAGGCGTTGTCGCTGGTGTTGGGCACCTCGTGGAAGCAGGCGTCGCCACAGCGGTAGCGGCAGGTCAGCGCGGAACGGCCGCCCGGGTGCGAGCTGATCAGTGGCAGTAGCTTGCGCACGTCATTCCCTTCGTTCTGGGTCACCGGCGCAGGCCCGCGCCGACACGGTGTCGGAATCGATCCGCCGCGAAGCTATGGGGGTGGTGTCGCGAAATGGCGACGTGAGGGTGAAGCGGGAGTGAACGACGCCGGTCAGTCGTCACGTACGGTGAGGGTCGGCCCCGGGCATCTCGGCCGTCGCGCGCCGCGTGTGGCCGGTTTTGTCCGTGATGGTCGGGGGCGATTCGGGCCGCCCGGCCGCCCGTAGCAGACCACCCGTCACACCTTCATCACACGCCCCGGCGTGCGCGTTGGTGTTCCGCCCCACCGCCTCGCACGGGCCGGTGGTCACGGGCCCGTTAGCCTTACGTGGCCGGCCCGGCCAGGCACGCGGCGCCAGGCCCGGTACGTACCCGGACCGACCGGCACCACCGGCGCACACCCGGACCGACCGGCAGCACTGGCGCGCATCGCACTCGACAGGTGAGGGGCTTCATCCATGGGCATACGGGACCTGCTGCGCAACGTTTTCCGCCGCTCACGGAAGGCAACCGACGAGAGCGAGACCACGGAGACGACGCAGCCCGCGGCGGAGGCCGCGGACGAGGCGGCGGCGGGGGCCGCGGGCGAGGCGACTGGGGGCGGGGCCGGCGCGGCGCCGTCGACGGCCGACACGACCGACACCCCCGCCGCGAAGGACAAGGCCGACGAAGCGGCCCCCCTCTCCCCGGAGGCCGCCGCGGAACTCGCCGTCTCCCAGTTCTTCGACCGCCCGAGCACACCGCGTACGAGTGAGCCGGTTGCCGAGGTCGGGTCCGAGGCCGGGTCTGGGTCTGGGTCTGGGTCTGGGCTTGAGATCAGCACGGCTGACGAGTCCGCTGCGGCTCGCCCGATCGACGCCGAGGAAACTGAAAAGCCTTCTGCTGTACGGGAGTTGGGGCGCACTGAGGAAGCCGTACGGGACGAGGCCGTACGGGATGCCACCTCGGACGAGCCGGTCGTCGCTGCTTCGGCGGCTGCGCCGGTTGCCGAGGCGGAGCCGGAGGTCGTGGCTGTGTCGGAGGCCGAGGCCGTACCGGAGGTCGTGGCGGAGCCCGAGCCTGTCGCTGTCGCTGAGCCGGAGGCTGTCGCCGAGCCCGTGGTCGCTGCTGAGCCTGCGGTCGCCGCCGAGTCTGCGGCTGCTCCCGAGGCGGAGCCCATAGCCGAGGTTGTTGCCGAGCCGGCCGCCGCGCCCGAGGTTGAGGTCGCCGCCGAGCCCGTGGCTGACGCTGAACCCGTTGCCGAGCCCGTGGCTGAGGTCGAGCCGGAGCCGGAGACCGTGACGGCGGCCGTGGAGGAAACGGAGCCCGAGCCCGCGCCGGAGACCACGAAGGAAGCAGCGGAGCCCGCGGCGCAGGCCGAGCCCGTCGAGCCGGCCCCGGAGCCGGTTGCAGCCCCGGCCGACGAGGTACCGGAGCCCGCTGCGGCCCCGGCCGCCGTCGCGGCGGAGCCCGTAGCAGCCACGGCGGAGACCGAGCCCGCGGAGGCCAAGCCCGCGACCACGGCGGCAGCCGACCCTGCGGAGGCCGAGCCCGCGGAGGCCGAGCCCGCGGAGGCCGAGCCCGCGGAGGCCGAGCCCGTGACCACGGCGGAAGCCGAACCCGCGGAGCCCGCGCCCGTAACCCCGGCGGAAGCCGAGCCCGCCGAGACCGAGCCCACGAAGGTGGAGCCTGCGGTAGCCGAGCCCGCGGAGGCGGAGCCCGACGTCGCCCCGGAACCCACCCCCCAGCCCGCCGCGGCAGCGGCAACCGCACCCGCAGCAGTCGAGAGTGGGCCGGAGGCCGACGTGACCGAATCCGCCGCCGCGGCCGGCGGCGGTGCCGCCGCCATTTCGCTGAGCAAGGTGCAGGAGTCGGCTCCGGGCCTGGTCAGCCTGTACAAGGCGGCGGCTGCCGCGCTGACCAAGCACGGGCTCGGCGGGCAGCGGGCGGCCGTGTACCTGGTGCTCGACCGGTCCGGGTCGATGCGGCGGTACTACAAGGACGGCACCGTGCAGCACCTGGCCGAGCAGGCGCTCGGGCTCGCCGCGCACTTCGACGACGACGGCGTCGTACCGGTCGTCTTCTTCTCCACCGACGTGGACGGCACCGCGGAGCTGGACCTGTCCAACTACGCGGGCCGCATTGACGAGTTGCACGGTTCGCTCGGGCACATGGGGCGGACCAACTACCACTGGGCGGTCAAGGCGGTCATCGAGCACTACGAGAAGTCGGGTTCGACCGACCCCGCGTTCGTCATTTTCCAGACGGACGGCGCGCCGACCAGCAAGCCGGCGGCCGAGAAGGCGCTCTGCGAGGCCGCCGGGCTGCCGATCTTCTGGCAGTTCGTGGGCTTCGGCGACCCGCAGGCCAAGGGCTTCGACTTCCTGCGCAAGTTGGACGACCTCGCGGTGCCCGAGCGGCGCCAGGTGGACAACGCGGGCTTCTTCCACGCGGGCCTCGAACCGCGCGAGGTGGCCGACGACGAGCTGTACGGCCAGCTGATGGTGGAGTTCCCCGAGTGGCTGGTGGAGGCCCGCGCGGCCGGCGTACTGCGCTGACCCCGCGGCCCGAACGGCCACCCAGCCCGAGAGGCCCCGCGGCCCCGGCCCCGAAGCGCCCCCACCGGGGCCCGGGGCCGGGGCCGTCCCCGTACGTCCGCCCGAACGCCCGCTCTCACCGCCCTGACCACCCCGATCGCCCCGATCACCGTGCGTAAACGAGGCGGGATCGGCTTCCGTCGACCGTTAGGATTTCGTCCATGGCGGCCACTGGAACCGAGCAGCGAGGGGCGAGCGCGTACTACGTCTCGACCCCCATCTACTACGTGAACGACGCTCCCCACCTGGGCCACGCCTATACGACCGTCGCAGGCGACGTGCTCACCCGCTGGCACCGCCAGCGCGGTGAGAAGGTGTGGTTCCTCACCGGCACGGACGAGCACGGTCAGAAGATCATGCGCACCGCAGAGGCCAACGGGGTGACCCCGCAGGAGTGGTGCGACAAGCTCGTGGAGGAGGCGTGGAAGCCCCTCTGGGAGCACCTGGAGATCGCGAACGACGACTTCATCCGCACCACGCAGAAGCGGCACACCGACCGCGTCCAGGAGTTCGTGCAGGACCTGTACGACAAGGGCGAGATCTACCAGGGCGGCTACGAGGGCCCGTACTGCGTGGGGTGCGAGGAGTACAAGACGCCCGGCGAGCTGCTCGACGGCGAGGGTGACTTCGCAGGTCAGAAGCTGTGCCCGATCCACAAGAAGCCCGTGGAGATGCTGAAGGAGGAGAACTACTTCTTCAAGCTCTCCGCCTACGGCCAGCGCCTGCTTGAGCACTACGAGCAGAACCCGGACTTCATCCAGCCCGAGTCGGCCCGCAACGAGGTCGTGAACTTCGTCAAGCAGGGCCTGGAAGACCTGTCGATCTCCCGCTCCACCTTCGACTGGGGCGTCCCGGTGCCGTGGGACCCCAAGCACGTGATCTACGTGTGGGTGGACGCGCTGCTCAACTACGCGACGGCCGTCGGGTACGGCTCGGACCAGGAGAAGTTCGAGTCCACCTGGCCGGCCAGCGTGCACCTGGTGGGCAAGGACATCCTGCGCTTCCACGCGATCATCTGGCCGGCGATGCTGATGGCGAACGGGCTGCCGCTGCCGGGCAAGATCGCCGCCAACGGCTGGCTGATGGTCGGCGGCGAGAAGATGTCCAAGTCGAACCTGACGGGCATCAAGCCGCAGGATCTGACCTCGCACTTCGGCGTCGACGCGTACCGCTGGTACTTCCTGCGGGCCATCGCCTTCGGCCAGGACGGCTCGTTCTCCTGGGAGGACTTCAGCGCCCGCTACACCAGCGAGCTGGCCAACGACTTCGGCAACCTGGCCTCCCGGGTCGCCGCGATGGTCGGCAAGTACTTCGGCGGCACGCTGCCGGAGGCCACCGCGCACGGCCCGGCCGAACAGGCCGTCGCCGACGGTCTGGCCGCCGCGGTCGCGCAGGCCGATGCGAAGATCGGCGAGGAGCTGGACTTCTCCGGCGGCATCGCCGCGATCTTCGACTTCATCAAGCAGGTCAACGGCTACCTCACCGAGCAGGAGCCGTGGAAGGTCGCCAAGGACACCTCGCCCGAGGGCCAGGCCCGCCTGGCGACCATCCTGTACACGGCGGCTGAGGCGCTGCGCGGCACGGCCGTGCTGCTGGCCCCGGTGATGCCCGCGACCTGCGAGAAGCTGTGGGTCTCGCTCGGTGCCGAGCCGCACGTCGGCCCGCTGGCCGAGCAGCGCGTGACGGGCGCCGGCACCTGGGGCGTGCTGCCCGCGGGCGCCACCGTCACCAAGGGGGAGATCCTCTTCCCCCGCCTTGAGGAGCCGGCGAAGGGCTGACCCCCGCCCACGTTCCGCCACGGCCCCACCGGCCGTCACGCCGTTCGGCCCGCCGCGCATCCCCGCGCGACGGGCCGAACGGCGTTTTCGGGCGGACGGGTGGCCGGGTCGCGGGGTGGTTGCGTGGTGTGCGGGGGCCGGGCGGGATCACTCCGGGTGATCCGCCCCGGGCCGCCGCGCTTGCCGGCACGCCGTCCATCCGCCCCGCCGCGCGTCCGGCCGGCGCCGGCCCCATACCCGTCCCGGTCCTCCGAAGGTCCTCCGAAGCCGCAGGCCACGCCCGGTGCGGCGGGGCGGCGGGGCGGTGCCGGGCCGGCTGCCGGCGCTCTCTCGTTGAACCCTCGCGGCCCGGGCGTTGACGTTTCGCCAACCGATCGTTTAGGCCACGCGCCCACCCTGGGAGTGATAGGGACACGGGAAGATGAGGACTGCTGTGCAGGATCAACGCGTGACCGTGACGGTGCACGGCACCGACCCGCTCTCCCGGGCCGGGGTCGTCCGCCACCTGCGGGACCAGCCGGGCGTGCAGCTCGTGGACGGGCCCGCGGACGGACGGGAAGGGCTCGCGGAAGGGCTCGTGGACGGGTCGGGCCCGCCTGTGCCCGAGCCGCCGGCCGGCGTGGCGGTCGCGGTGCTGCTGGCGGGCCGGTTCGACGAACTGGCCGGCGCCGAGCTGCGCCGCCTGGTGCGCGGCGGCAGCCGGCGGGTGGTGGTCATCGCCGACGAGCTGCCCGAGAACGACCTGATGACCGTCCTGGAGTACGGCGTGCGCGCGGTGCTCTGGCGGCACCAGGCCACCCGCAAGCGGCTGCTGCGGGCCGTGCAGCGCACGGCCCGCGAGGACGGCGACCTGACGCCCGAGCGGATCAGGACCCTGCTCGCCCGCGGCGAACGCACCCGCCGCGAGTGCGTCCGCCCGGACTGCGGGCGGCGCGGCCGGCCGTAGCCCCCGGCTGATCGTGATGTTCGGTGCGTGCCGGCCGGGCCCCGCGAAGGGAGCCCGCGCCACGGGCCAGCCCCACTGGACCGCTCAGCGCGCCAGCGACTTCGTGTCGCCCATCACGATGACCGGGTGGCGGGCCGGGTCGAGCCTGCGGAGCAGGTCGCGCATGTGGTGCTTGGCGATGCTGACGCAGCCCTGGGTGGCGCCGCCGTGGTCCACGTGCACCCAGATGCCGCCGCCGCGCTCGGCGCCCAGCGGGCGGGTCCAGTCCAGCGGTGACGTGCCGGGCACCCGGTTGTAGTTGATCGCCACCACGTAGTCGAAGGAGCCGGCCAGCGGCTCGCCCTCGATGCCGCTGCCGGTGGCGGTGAACGCCCGCGAGCGCTCGTACGGGAGCTTGCTGCCCGGGTCCTCGTCGAGGCCGCCGGCGTCGGTGAGGCCGAAGACGCCGATGGGCGAGCGCAGGTCGCCCTGGAGGTGCTTGTCGGTCCAGCCGCGGTGGGCGTTGTGCGCGGGCCAGCTCGGGCCCGGGCGCCAGTCGCCGTTGTCGGCCCGCTCGTACAGCACCGCCTTCGACCGCGAGGAGTCGCGGCCGGCGCCGGTCACCAGCAGCACCTGCCGGGCCCGGTCGGGGAGCTGGGCGAGCGTTCTCGGCCCTATCCCCGGGAGCTCGTGCGGCAGGGAGGTGGGGGCGGCGCGGCCGGCCTCGCTGCCGTTCGCCGCGCGCGGGGCGCTGGCCGGCGCGCCCGCCTTGCCGTCGCTCTTGCCGTCGCCGTCGCCGGCACCGCAGGCGGAGAGCGCGCCGAGCGTGCCGAGGACGACGAATGCCGCGGCGATGCCGCGGGCTAACGGGAGGCGGTGGGGCGGCTGCGGCAGCGACTGCGGGGACATGATCGCTCTCTTCCGGGGGCAGGGCGCTGGCCTGGGCCGACGCCGTTCGGTGAGGCGGCCGGGACGGGCGGCCCACGGGGGGGGGCGAAAGCCGCTCGACGTCCGAACGCGTCATACGGGTCCAGTGTGCCGCCATCGGTCGGCTTCTCCGTCGGCGGGTCGCACGTACGAGGCTGATGTTCCGTCATGCGCCGGCCGTGGTGGGCCCGTCCGGCCCCCTCCCGACCGGGCGCCGGCCACGGGACCCGTCCCGTTCCGGCCACCAACAATGGGGTACGGCCACGCTCGCTCCGTGAAACGGGAAGAGAACGCGATGGACGACGACACGCCGCACGCCACCCCGGGACCACCACCGCAGGAGCCGGTGCCGTCGGACGCGGCACCGTCGGAACCTGCACCGTCGGAACCTGCACCGTCGGAGCCTGCGGTGGCGGAAGCGGCGCCCTCGGGGGCCGCCGCGCAGGACGCCGTACGGACGGATGCGCACGACGCGCGGGAAGCGCAGAGCGCTTGGGACGCGCGGGGTGCAGAGGGTGCGCGGGACGCGCAGGGCGCGGCGGACGCACGGGACGCGGGGGGCGAAGGAGACACGCAGGGCGGTCCGGACTCCGCGCCGCTGGTCTGGGGCGCGGACTGGCGGCCCCCGAAGCCGCCGCGCAGGCGCACGTACGATCCGCTGGCGGTCGCGCTCGGGAACGCCTCGCTGCTCGGCGTCGGCTACTTCTTCCTCGGCCACCGGCTGCTCGCCCTGTGGCAACTCGCCGGCACGCTCACGCTGGCCGTGGTGGTGTGGGGGCACGCGGAGACGTGGTGCGAGCTGGCCGTGCTCGGCTGGTGGCTGCTGACGAGTGCGCACGGCTGGTACCTGGCCCGCCGCGGCGAACCGCGCACCACCGCGCGCGGCCACCGGCTGGCCGCCGCCGCGCTCACGCTGGCGGTGCTGCTGACCGCGGGGCTGCTGCGGTGGGACGCGGCCGGCATCCAGGACGAGGTGACCAGCGCCCGCGAGCGCGGCGACTGCGACGCGGTGCTGGCGGCGCAGGACGGGGTCGGCTTCTGGCAGCGCCTCGCGGACGCGCCGGGCGCGGAGCGCGGCGACGGCGTGGTGGAGGTGTGCCGCCGGCTGTTGGGGGCGCGGGACGAGTTGAACCGGGGCCTCCAGGGGGAGAGCGACCCTCGCAAGCTGACCAACGGCTTCAACGTCCTCTCCGACGTACTCAAAGAGCCGGAGTACACCCAGGCGGTGACCGTCGTACTCGATGGTTTCCTGCGCTGGCTGCCGCTCAACGAGCCCTGCCGTACCGTGCGCGTCACTGACTGGCTGCGGGCGAGGAAGACGCGTCACGACGTACTGGACCGGGTGGCCGGCACCGTGCGCCGCACCGCACCGCAGGCGCTGGTGGACTGCGCCGACACCCTGCACGGGAGCGAGGACTGGGACCACGCCCGCGACCGCTACCAGCAGTTGCTGGACCGGTACCCGACGAGCCCGCTCGCCGACCGGGCCCGCGAGGGCGCCCACCGCGCCACCCTGGCCGGCGAGTTGGCGACCGTGCGCGACCGGCTCAGCGACGCGTACGGGGGCCAGCCCGCGTACTGCTCGAACCCGGCCAAGTACAGCGCGGCGCCCGCGGCCCGCAAGGGTGCGGTCAACCGGGCCCTGTTCTACGGGAACGACGAGTACACCGACCAGTTGCCCAAGGGCTGGCGGGCCAGTGAGGCGAGCAAGGCGGCGCTGATCGTGTGCGCGGACGACACGGCGGCCACCGACGCCGGGGCAGCCACGGCGACCTGTCCGTACCGCGATGAGGACAGCCCGTACCTGTCGGGTGACGTGACGTTCCACAAGATCGCAGTGCCGGTGAAGGTGTACGCGCTGCGCACCGGCGAGGTTGTCGCGGAGCGCACGGTGGAGATCGGCGGGACGAGTTGCCCCGCCAGCTTCCGCCACAGCCGAGGCATCGGGGGCCCGCCCTCCGACTGGCTGGTCAGCGAGTCCCCCGCCGACGTCCGCACTGCCTTCGAGCCGCTGGTCAACCTCGAATGACCTGCGGCCCACCCGGGTGCGCCGGCCGCCGCCACGGCCGCGCACCGCACGCCACGGCGCCCCGGACCTCGCTGGTCCGGGGCGCCGTGGTCACGCTCGCGGGGGGTCGCCGCGGCGGGCGGCCCCCCGATGGTGCTGTCTTACGCGTCCTGCCCGGGCTTCTCCGCCTGCGCGGCGGCCTCGGCACCCTTGGCCGGCTTCGCCGCCGCCTGCTTGGCCGGGGCGGGCTTGCGCAGCGCCAGGTGCAGTTCGCGCAGCCGCGCCTCGTCCACCTCGCTGGGCGCACCCATCAGCAGGTCCTGGGCGTTGCCGTTGAGCGGGAAGGCGATGGTCTCGCGGATGTTGGGCTCGTCCGCGAGGAGCATCACGATGCGGTCCACGCCCGGGGCGATGCCGCCGTGCGGCGGGGCGCCGAACTGGAAGGCGCGGAGCATGCCGCCGAACTCGCGCTCCACCTCCTCCTGCGAGTAGCCGGCGATGCCGAACGCCTCGAACATGACCTCGGGCTCGTGGTTCCGGATGGCGCCGGAGGAGAGCTCGGTGCCGTTGCAGACGATGTCGTACTGCCAGGCGAGGATGTCGAGCGGGTCCTTCGTGCGGAGCGCTTCGAGGCCGCCCTGCGGCATGGAGAACGGGTTGTGCGAGAACTCGATCGCGCCGGTCTCCTCGTCCTTCTCGAACATCGGGAAGTCGACGACCCAGCAGAACCGGAAGACGTTCTCCTCGAAGTGCCCGGCGCGCTTGGCGGCCTCGACCCGCACCGCGCCCATGATCTTGGAGACCTCGTCGAAGTCGCCCGCGCCGAAGAAGATCGAGGTGCCGGCCTCGCCGCCGACCTCCGCGACCAGCTTGGCCACGTCGTCCTCGGTGAGGAACTTGGCGATCGGGCCGGTCAACGTGGCGTCCGCGCCGATGCGCACCCAGGCCAGGCCCTTGGCGCCCTGCTCCACCGCGTACTCGCCGAGCTGGTCGAAGAACTTGCGCGGCTGCTCGCCGGTGCCGGGCACCGCCAGGGCCCGTACGTGCTTGTCGGCGAAGGCCTTGAAGCCGGAGCCGGCGAAGATGTGCGAGACGTCCACGAGCTCCAGGCGGGCCCGCAGGTCGGGCTTGTCCGAGCCGTACTTGAGCATCGCCTCGCGGAAGGGGATGCGCGGGAACGGCGAGGTGACCTCGCGCCCGCCGCCGAGCTCGTTGAACAGGTCGGTCATCACCTTCTCGATGACCTGGAACACGTCCTCCTGCTCGACGAAGCTCATCTCGACGTCGAGCTGGTAGAACTCGCCCGGCGAGCGGTCGGCGCGGGCGTCCTCGTCGCGGAAGCAGGGCGCGATCTGGAAGTACCGGTCGAAGCCGGCGATCATCAGGAGCTGCTTGAACTGCTGCGGGGCCTGCGGCAGCGCGTAGAACTTGCCGGCGTGCAGCCGCGAGGGCACCAGGAAGTCGCGGGCGCCCTCGGGCGAGGTGGCCGACAGGATGGGGGTGGCCAGCTCGTTGAAGCCGAGCGCGGTCATCTTGGCCCGCAGCGTGGAGATGACCTGCGAGCGCAGCATGATGTTGCGGTGCATGCGCTCGCGGCGCAGGTCGAGGAAGCGGTACTCAAGGCGGCGCTCCTCGTTCACGTTGTCCTCGGGGAAGACCGTGAACGGCAGCGGCTCGGCGGCGCCGAGCACCTCGACCTCGCTGACCTCCACCTCGATGGCGCCGGTGGGCAGCTCCGGGTTGACGTTGTCGGCGCCGCGGGCGATGACCCGGCCGTCCACCCGGACGACCGTCTCCTTGCTGATCGAGCTGAGCGCCTCGTTGGCGGCCGTGTCGGGGCGCACGACGAGCTGCACCAGGCCGTAGTGGTCGCGCAGGTCGATGAAGAGGATGCCGCCCAGGTTCCGTCGATTGTGCAGCCAGCCGCTCAGCCGCACCTCAGTGTCGACGTCAGCGGCACGGAGCTCGCCGCAGGTGTGGGACCGGTACCGATGCATCATTCATCCAAGTCGTCTGATCGGGGCGTGGACGGCTCGGGCGGGGGGCTTTGCAAGGCCGGGGCCCGGGCGCGAGTGCCACTACGGGCAAGGTGCCAGCCTACCGCCCTGCCCGCGCCCCACCCGCACGGTGTCACCATGCAAGGCGGTGCCGGGCGGCTGGCCGCCTCGTACTGGCAGGCTGGCGCCCCGCACCGGGCGGCCAGCCGCCCGCACCAGCACACTGGTAGGTACCGACTAAATGAACCTAAAGTAGGGCAATGCGCACCGAGGAAGTTCTGGCCACCATCAGGACCGGCCTCTGGCGGTGGGGCAACGCCTCGGGGGAGGTCTCCCTCGACGGCGAGGCGGCCCGTCTCCTGGGCCTGCCACCCGTACCCGCCGACCTCCCCGAGTCCACCGTCCGGGCCCGCTTCCACCCCGTGGACTGGGTCGAGATCAACGGCGTGGTCAACCTGGCGCTGGCCGAGGGCGCGCTGGCCGAGGCCAGGCTGCGGGTGGTGGACGAGGCCGGCCGGGTGCTGCGCACGGTGCGCAGCCGCACCAGACCGGTCGTGCACGGCGAGTTCTTCGAGCTGGTCGGCACGTTGGAGGAGGTGCCCGAGCCGCTGCCGGGCACCGCGTCGGCCACCCCGATCACCGGCGACTGGCGGCGCAACCGGGAGGCGTTCTTGCTGGACGCCGGGCGCGCGCTGGCCGAGGCGCAGTCCAGTGCCGAGGTGCTGCGGGTGGCCGCCGGCCTGTCGATGCCCGGCTTCACCCCGGACGGCCTCGCGGTCTTCGGCGTGGACGGCAACCGGATCGTGGTCCTCGGCCACCAGGGGTACGGGGAGGGCGGCGCCGAGCCGTTCCTCGACCTGACCGTGGAGACCGACTACCCGGCGGCCGAGGCGGTACGCACCGGCCGCGCGATCTACCTGCCGAGCCCCGAGGAGTACCGCAGCCGCTACCCGGCCGCCTGGCCGCTCTCGCAGCCGTACGGGCGCCACTCGTGGGCCTTCCTGCCGCTGATCGTGGCGGGCAAGACGATCGGCGCCTGGCTGGCCGCGTTCTCCGAGCCGGTCTCCTTCACGCCCGACGAGCGCTCGGTGCTCACCACCATCGCCCGGATGTTCGCGCAGGCCCTCTCGCGCGCCAGCCTGCACGACACCGAGCGCGAACTCGCCGACGGCCTCCAGCGCACCATGCTGCCCGACCGCAAGCCCGAGATACCCGGGCTGACCGTCGCCGCCCGGTACGTGCCGACCGGCGGCGGGCTCCAGGTCGGCGGCGACTGGTACGACGTGATCCCGCTGCCGTCCGGCCGTACCGCGCTGGTCATCGGGGACGTGCAGGGCCACGACGTGCGGGCCGCGGGGCTGATGGGCCAGTTGCGGATCGCGCTGCGGGCGTACGCGACCGAGGGCCACCACCCGGACGCGGTGCTCTCCCGGGCCTCCCGGTTCTTCGCCGGCCTCACCGACAGCGGCGGCTGGTCGGACGGCGCGGGCCCGGACGACAGCGAGGAGGCCGAGCCGCGCTTCGCGACCTGCCTCTACATGGAGCTCGACCCGACCACCGGCACCCTGGACGTGGCCCGCGCCGGCCACCCCGACCTGGCGATAGCCCACGACGACGGCACGGTCCTGGTCCGCCCCACGGCCGGCGGTCTGCCGCTCGGCGTCATACCGGACGCCGACTACCCCACCACCAGGCTCACCCTGGAACCCGGCGAAACCCTCCTGGTCTGCACGGACGGCCTCATCGAGACCGGCGGCCACGACCTGGAGACGGGGTGGGACCGCATCCGCACGGTCTTCACCGAACACCTCCGCGAGGTCACCTCCCGGCTCGCGCAGCCGAAGCCGAAGGCGGGGGCCGCGCCGGAGGCGGGGCCGGAACCGGGGGCGGAGGCAGGGGCCGGCAGGGCCGAAAGGGTGACCGGAGCGGCGGCCGAAGCCGCGGCGGAGGCGGTCGCAGCAGCCGTCACGGAAGCCGCCGCCGAGGCAGCCGCCGAAGCAACCCTCGAAGCCGCCGCCGACGCGCTGGACGCCGCCGCGCGGGACGCGGCCGGGCCCGCGCCCTGGCTGTGCAACCAGGAGGACCTGGACGCGCTGGCCGAAGCGCTGCTCCAGGCCGTGCACGGCCCGCCCTCGTACTACCGCACCGGCCCGCTGGCCGACCGGCGCGAGGACGACATCGCCTTCGTGCTCATATCCCGCGGGCTCACCGAACACCCACCGGCCGGCCCGCCGCGCCGCCGCACCGCCATCACCGTGGCCCAGGCCCAGCCGGAACGGCTCGCCGACGCCCGCCAGCAACTGCGCCAGACGCTGCACGACTGGTCCAACGACGACCAGGTGGAGTCGGCGGTCCTGCTGCTCTCCGAGATGATCACCAACGTGCTGGTGCACACGGACGGCGACGCCCTGGTGATCGCCGAGGTCAGCGGCGCCCACGGCAGCCGCAGGCTCCGCCTGGACGTGGCCGACGCCAGCGACGAACTCCCGCACCGCCGCCACCCCGGCGAACTCGCCTCGTCCGGCCGCGGCCTCCTCCTGATGGAGATGCTGGCGGACGACTGGGGCGTGGACCCGCGCGGCGAAGGCAAGTGCATCTGGTTCGAACTCCGCGAACAGCCCCCGGAACCGGAACCGGAACCGGAACCGGAGCGGAAACGGGAGCCGCTGGCGCGGGAGGGCGCCGCGGAGTCGTCGTCGGCGGGGCGGGCGTAGGCCCGTACGCCACCGGGGCGAGCCGACCGCCCGGCCCCGGCGGCATACGAACGACTCAGCCGCTCGTCCCCGGCGGCACGCGAGCGACGACTCAGCCGCCGTCGCCGGTGGCGCGCTCTCGCCGGCCGGTGGCCGCCCGGCGGATGAGCTGGTCGGCGCCGCCGATGACGAGTGAACCAACAACGGTAGTCAACAAGGTGATCCAGTAGCCAAAGCCGTAGACCTCGCGCATGACGAGGCTCAGCACCACACCGAAGAGGACCGTGGCCCCGATCGGCAGGCCCGGGTTGCTGGTTCTTCGCTCACCTTCCTCGCGCTGCGACATGACGGTTCGCCCCCATTCCCTCGATTCCGACCTGAAGTCCCCAACTCTGCCGTCACGTAAGGGAGTCGGGCCAGCGCGGAGTCGGCCAAGGCGGGTGCGGGTGGCGCCCGCGGGGGCTCGCCGTTCGCCCGCCGTGCGGACGCACCCCCCGTGCCGGGTGGCCACGTCGTTGACGCCAGCCGTCCGCAACCGCCCGTCCATCCGCCGGCCCCCACCGCCACACCCCCCAGGGTTGGCCAGGAACAGCCGTTGTTCTTGGGGGAATTGGCGTCTCATGCTCTGTCCGGCGTCCTAGGGTGAGGCTCGGGGAGAGCGGGGGGAGTAGCGCGACATGCGCGGTTTTGGTGGGCGATGGGGGTATGGAGCCGTCGTCGGGATGATGGTGCTGGCCGTCGGGTGTTCGGGCGGTGGGGACGGGGCCGACGGGAAGGACCGGGGGCACGCCGCGGCGAAGGCCGGTGAGCGGGGGGACGCCGGGGCGGAGCCTGCGCCCGGGGCCAGTGCGTTCGTGCCGCGGGCCGACCGGTTGCCGCGGGACCGGGCCGGGGCCGAGCGGCTGGCCAGGTCGATCACGGTGCAGCCGGGGTCGTTCGGGCCCGACTTCGCGCGGGGCGTGCCGTACGAGGACGACAGCAGCCAGTGGGGCGTGCTCGGCGCGGACTGTGCGTGGCAGCGCGGCAAGTTGCCGGGTTCCGTGTTCACCAGCGTGGCGCGGCACTACGCGCAGCCCGCCGCGGGCGGCAAGGGCCCGCTGGAGGCCACCACCGTGATCTCCGTGCACCGGGACGCGTACAGCGCCGACCGGGAGATGGCGACCTCGCTTGAGGAGGTGTTGCGCTGCCCCACGCAGCGGCTCAACGCCGACGACGTGCTCAGCGACCTGCGGTCGGACGCCAACGCCTGGGGCAGCAACGGGCAGGAGACGGTCGACGACCACCTCTTCGAGCGCGGCAGCTACCGCAGCCGGTCCACCGGCGGGCCCTATCCGTACGAGTGGGCGACCTCGCGGCTCGGGCCCGTCACCATCACGGTCACCGTCCGCGGCAGCAAGGGGCACTCCGCGGAGGGCGTGAGCCAGATACGGGCACGCGCGTTCGGCGAGCTCCAGTGGCGGACCAAGAAGGCGCTCCGGTGAGGCCCGCGGACCGACCCGGCCGCGCGGCCGGGCACCCCTGCGCGTGCGAGCCCGCGTGCGATCTCCTGTGCACCCTGTGCACCCCGTGTGACCTGTGCGAAGGACGTTTCTGATGCGACCGTTGCGGCACTCCGATCCGTCGACCATCGCGGGCTACCGGTTGCTCGGCCGGCTCGGTGCGGGTGGCATGGGCGTGGTCTACCTCGGGCGGTCGTCCGGGGGGACGCTCGTCGCGCTGAAGGTGATCCATCCCGAGCAGGCCGAAGACCCGGGCTTCCGGGTGCGGTTCCGGCGCGAGGTGGCCGCGGCACGGCTGGTGCAGAGTCCGTGGGCGGTGCCGGTGGTCGACGCCGACCCCGATGCCCGGGCCCCGTGGCTGGCGTCCGCGTACGTGCCGGGCCCCGCGCTCAGCGAGGCCGTGGTGCGCACCGGGCCGCTGCCGCTGCCCACCCTGCGCAGGCTGGGCCAACTGCTCGCCGAGGCGCTGGAGTCGGTGCACGCGGCCGGGCTCGTGCACCGCGACGTCAAGCCGGGCAACGTGCTGCTCGCGCTCGACGGGCCGCGGTTGATCGACTTCGGCATCGCGCGGGCCCTGGACGACACGGCGCTGACCGCGACCAACATGGTCATCGGCTCGCCCGGCTACCTCTCGCCCGAGCAGGCGCGGGCCGACGGCGCGGAGGTCGGGCCGCCCAGCGACGTGTTCTCGCTCGGCTGCGTGCTCGCGTACGCGGCGACCGGGCGGGCCCCGTTCGGCAGCGGCGACGCGCCGGCGCTGCTGTACCGGACCATGCATGACGCGCCCGATATCGACGGGGTGCCGGAAGAGCTGTTTCCGCTGGTCGAACGGTGTTTGGAGAAGAACGCGCGGCGCCGCCCGAGCGCTGCCGCGCTCCGCCGCGAACTGGCCGTCGGCGGGGCGGGCCCGGCCGGCGACGACTGGTTGCCCGGACCGGTGACGCACCTGGTGGCCTGGCGGTCCGCGCAGTCGCTCGACCTGCCCGACGTCGAGGCGACGGTGGCCGACGCGGACGGGACGACCCGGGCGGCCGGGGCGGCCGGGGTGGCCGGGGTGGCTTCGGGTGCGTCGGCCGGAGACGGTGGCGCGGCGGGCGGTGGCCGGCCGCGGCGGCGCAGGTTGCTGGCCGTGGCCGGGGGCGCCGCGCTCGCCGTCGGCGCCGGCGTCGGCGGGTGGGCCGTGCTGCGCGCAACCGACGACGCCGATGACGGGGCCGGCGGGGACGACGGGGCGGGCGGCGACCGCGCCCGGGCCAGCAACGGCCTGCCGATCTTCCGTATCGGCCTGCACGCCGCGCTGACCGGCCCGTACGCGGCGCGCGGCGAGGCCCAGCGGACCGGAGCCCTGCTGGCCGTGGAGCAGTTCAACGCCCGTCGGGGGCGGCCGTTCGAGGCGGGGCTGCGCAGCGCCGACGACGGCGGGCGCCCCCAGCGGTCCGCCGCCGCGGCCAGGTCCCTGGTCGCCGACCCCACGGTGCTCGCCGTCGTCGGGCCGAGCACCGACGCGACCGCTGGCCCGGCGGGTCCGATCTACGAGGCGCCCTCGCTGGCCTGGCTCGCGGTGTCGTTCAGCAAGATCGTGGTGCCCAGCGAGTCGATCGACGGGACGTTGTTGTACGCGCGGCCGGAGAGCGGCGGCGAACTCGGCCCGTTCCCGATCTACCTGCGCAAGGAGACCAAGGCCAAGACGGCGGCGGTGATCTACGACCGGCACCTGGACGACTACGGCCGGCCCGCCACCAAGACGGCGGTGAAGCTGCTGCCGCTGGCGGACTTCACGCCGGTGCCGCGGGTGCTGCCGAAGCTGGTGAACGATTACCGGCCGCTGGTACGGGAGTTGCTGGACCGCAAGGTGGGGGCGGTGGTGTACGCGGGCGGGCCGCACGGGGCGGCCGAGGTGGCGAAGGAGTTGGACCGGAACGGGTTCACCGGCCCGCGGGTGGCCGGCGAGCCGGCGCTCGACCCGCAGTTCCTGACGGAGGCGGGGGACGCGGCCAACGGCTGGATGGTCAACGCCTCGTTCATCGACGCCACGGTCAAGCCGGAGGCGGCCCGCTTCGCCGCCGCGTACCGGGGGCGCTTCGGCAAGCAGCCGCCGTACCACGCGGCGGAGGCGTACGACGTGGCCCAGTTGATCCTGCGCACGCTGACCGAACTGGCCACCGGCGCCGCGGCCGGGACAGTCCCGAGCGGCGGCCCTTCGCCGTCGGGCGGTGCGGGACCGGGGCCGGGCGGCGGGGCGCCGTCGGTCGGGAGCGGGGCGCCGGCGGCGGGTGGCGCGTCGCCCGAGCCGGGTGCTTCGGCGAGCGCCGTCGCGGTGGGGTCGGGCGCGCCGCGGGCCGGGGGCACGGCGCCGGCGACGGCGTCGGCCGGGGCCGGGCGGGTGCGCACGCCGCAGCGCAAGCAGGTCCTCGACCGGTTGCGCACGGCGCGGTACCGGGGCGTCGCCAAGGAGATCGCCTTCGGCGAGGAGTACGGCCGGTACGAGCCCCAGGAGGGGTCGTTCCTCTACCGGGTGGAGCGGGGGCGCTTCCGGTACGTGGGGAGTGCGTGGGACGTGTAGGGACGTGGCGGGTGCTGGGGTGCTGGGGTGCTGGGGTGCTGGGCGGCAGCGGCCGGTGGGCGTGGGGCGTGGCTCGCGGGCCACGGGGCACGGGCCGCGGGTTGGCCGGCGGTAAGGCGCGGGCCGGAGCGCGGCGGGTCCGGACGGCGCGGGACGGGCGCGGGCCGGTCCCGAGCGGCGCGGGCCGGTGCGCGGCGGCGCGTGGCGGGAACCGTGCGGGCCCGATCGGCGGGTGACCGGAGGCGACCGTACCGGCGCGGACCGTGACCGCTCCGGCGGGTCATCGTTTCGCCGGGTGACGCATCCCGACCGCGGCGAGCGGCGGCTCTCGGACCGCCTGGCGGTGGCCCTCGCAGTGGCCAACTCTCGTACGGTGCAAGCCCGTTACGACCTCGCCCGGCGCTCCCGGTGGACACCGGAAACCCCCGCCGGACCGGCCAATACCGGCCTGCGGCCGGGGCCCGGAGCCGCTGGCCCGGGGCGGTGGGAAGCGGTGCGGACGGGCCGCCGCGCCGCGTCGCAGCCCTAAACACCACGTCGGCCGCGGAAACCTGACTTTCCGCCAAGCCGGCCCTTCCTGTCCGATTTCCCGCTCCCCGGCCGAGCGGCCACCGACCTCCCCGTGCTGACCTCGTGCGCGGCGTCGTGGCCCGGCCGGACGCGCGGAAGGCGAGCCGGGCGTGCGCCGGGCGCAGGGTGGGGAATGCGCCAACGGATCGGTGGGCGCCCGCCGATCTACCTGGTCGTTCATCCCGACGTGTGCACGCCAGTAATGTGGCGCATTTCACTCCCAACCGGGTTCGGCTCTGCGACCATCTACGCCAGTGGAATCAGGCCATAGGTAGTGCCGTGGGGGGAGTGGCCATGGGGCTGCTCGGCGATGAACTGGGGTTCGCTGAGGCTCTGACCGCCCAGGAATACGAGAGCGTCATGGCGCTGGGAAACCGCCGGAGTTACGACGCCAATGCCCATCTCCTGACGGAAGGAGATCGAAGCAGCCACGTCATGATCATGTTGCGAGGATGGGTGACCGTTTCCGTCGCCACTGAGCGCGGCGGCATCCGGCTCATCCTCGGCCTGCGCGGACCGGGTGAACTCCTCGGCGAAATGGCCGCGTTGGACAGCCACCCGCGCAGCGCCACCGTGCGGGCGCTCGGCCCGGTGGAGGCCCAGGTGATCCCCGGGGACGCGTTCCGCCGCTTCCTCGCCGAGCAGCCCCGGGTCAGCGGGCTGGTGATCAGGCAGCTCACCTTCCGGCTGCGCAGCGCCGACCAGGAGCGTTCCGCGCTCGCCTCGCTCACCGTGCTCCAACGGCTCGCCACCAGGCTCTCCGAACTCGCGCAGGCCAACCCGGCCGGCCCGTACGCCGCGGCGGGCGCCGGCACCACCCGCGCGGAGGCCGTCGTACGGCTCGCGCAGGACGAGTTGGCGGCCACCGTGGGCGCCACCCGGGAGGCGGTCGCCAAGGCGCTGCGGCTGCTGCGCAACCAGGACGTGGTGCGGACCGGCAACCGGCAGGTGGAGATCCTCGACCCCGCGCTCCTCGCGCTGCTCGCGGAGGGCCACCAGGAATGAACGCGGTCGGGAACCGGGACGAGCGCGTCAGGAACGGACACGACCGGCGGCCGGTACGGCCAGGAACGAACAAGGCCGGGCGCACGGCGACCGGCCTCGCGCGCGAAAGCACGTAAACGCGACGCCTGCCGTGTGTAAACGGCTACAGACGCCCCGCCGCCCCCGGCGGACGCTGAGGGGGACGGGCGATGAGAGACAGGGGGACGGGCGTGGACCAGGAACCGGGGGACGCCGCCGAAGCGCGCTACGAGCTGGTGATCAGCGTGGATGCCCGCGGCTCCGGCGGGTGGGACGACACGGAGAAGCCGCGCATGCGGGCGCGCGTCTACCGGGTCCTGGAATCCGCGTTCGGGCAGGCCAAGGTGGCCAGGGACGCCGTGCACCTGGAGGACAGGGGCGACGGGGTGCTGGTCTCGGTGGCCGGCCGGGTGGCCGTCACCCGGCTGCTGGGGCTGTGGCTGGTGGAGGTGCACGAGCACCTGCGGGAGGAGAACCGGGAGTTGCGCACCCCGCTGGGCTTGCGCATCGGCCTGCACGTGGGGCCGGTGCGGCACGACGCGCGGGGCATCAGCGGGCGCGCCGTCGACCTGGCCTGCCGGCTGGCGGACGCGCCGGTGGCCCGGGAGTTGCTGGCCGCCGAGGGCGCCGACCTGGTGGTGGTCGTCTCGCACGCGCTGTACGAGGACGTGGTCAGCAGCGGCGGCAAGTTCATCCACCCCGAGCGGTACGCGCCGGCGCGGCTGCTGCTGAAGGAGGGCGAGGTCACGGCCTGGTGCCAGGTGCCCGGCCGGCCGGCACCGAAACTGCCGACCGGCGGACCTGACCGCCGGGTGGTGCCGCCGCGCGGCGTACGGGCAGAGGCCCCCGCGGCCGACCCGGACGACGACGCCTTCGACCAGGCGTTGGACAGCGCATCGGGGGCCGGGGACGGCGACGACTGCGGGGGCGGGGAGGCCCGACAGGAGGCCCGGCGCGGGGCGGCCGACGAGGACGATCTCGGGACCCGTCCCGAAACCGTCCGGTACACCGTTCACGGCGACCTGTCCCAGCACCAGAACAACGTCTACCACCAGCCCGTACACATCGGGCGGAACACCGGCGGCGCCGGACCGCGGAAGGACTGACCGAGATGGCCGAGGAAGAGCAGGGCGGCGGCGGAGGCGAGTCCGCCGGACGTGCGTCCGACAAGGCTGACCGCTCGGACCGCGCAGACCGGTCACCCCGCGAGAAGCACGGCGACCGCGACAAGCGCGACCGCGACCGGGACAAGGGCGGCGACCGCCGCGGCGAGGGGAAGGCCGACGACGAGCGCCGCGAGGGGAAGCCGGACGGCGAGGGCGGCGGTGAGGGCGGTGAGGAGAAGGAGAGCGAACACGAACGCGCGGCCGGCCGGTTCCGCGAGCACACCAGGGACCCGATGGCCGACGACGAGGGCGACGAGGGCCCGTCCGACTTCGGCGCGGCTGCCCGGGCCCGGCAGGCCACCCGGCTGCTCTTCGACACCGGGCGCGACCTCAACAGCTTCGACCGCTCGTACATCCAGAGCGCCCACATCGGCGACATCCACCTGCGGATGGACGCCCGGCAGTCGGTGCCGGGGATGCGCAGCGGGCCGGTGCCGCAGGAGGAGTTGCGGCGGTTGCGCCGGGTGCACGTGGTGCCCGCCGGTTACGTGCGGCTGCGCAGCGCGCTGCGGGCGCGCCGGCTGCTGGTGCTCGGCGCGGCGCCCGGCACCGGCCGCACCAGTACCGCCCTGTCGCTGCTCGACGAGGTGACCGCGCTGGCCGCCGCCGACGCCAACGAGCAGGGGCAGCAGGACGAACGGGGCGAGTGCGTCGCCCGGGTGCTGCGGGTGGACCCCGACGGGGGCGTCGGCCGCCTCGCCGACTCGCTGACCGGTACGCCGGCCGAGCCCGCCGGCGGCGACGACGGCCAGCAGCGCTGGGCCACCGGCTACCTCCTCGCGCTGCCCCTCTCGCTCACCCAGCCCGGCGCGCAGCCGCCCGCCGTGCTCGACCTGGACCGGCTGGCCGCGGCGCTGGCCACGGCCGGTGCGTACGCGGTGCTCGTGGTGACCCTGGGGGCCGCCGCCAATCCGCTGCTGTCCAGCAGGTACGGGATGCTGTGCCCGCCGGCGCCCACCCAGGAGCTGCTGGCCACCCGGTTGCGCGAGCGCATCGAGGACCACGTGGCAGCGGCCAGGGACGCCGCCGACGGCGCGCCGACCCGTACGGTCGCCGAACTGCTCGCCAGCGCCGAGGAGTTGGCGAGTCGGGCCGAGGTGCGGGCCGCGGTCGGGCTGAAGGACCTGCGGCCGGCCGAGGCCGAGGTGCTGGCCTCGCTGCTGGCCGAACACCTGCTGGAGGAGTTGCCGTACGCGGAGCTGCTGGCCGGCTGCCGGAGCCTGGCGGCGGTGCAGGCGCAGGAGTGGTTCGCCGGCGTGGACCGGGCGCTGACGGCGCGGCCCGACGGCGACGGCGACGGGTACGGGGCCGGCGGCCGGGACGGGCGGGGCGGCAAGCGGGCGCGCTCGCACGCCGCGGCGCTCTTCCACCCGGTGGCCTCCCGGATCGCGCTGGCCGCGCTCGGCGGCGCGACCCAGGGCGCCGTCTCCACCGCCGCCCACCTGCTGACCTGGGAACTCTCCGTACAGGCCGATCCCGACCACACCCCGGCGCGCACCCTGTTCTGCGACGACCCGGTCTCCGACCTGGCGCTCTCGCGCGCGGAGGTCACTGACGGGACCGTGGAGGTGCTGGGCAACGAGATCGCGGCGCGGCTGCTCTGGTACCGCGGCTCGGCGCTGCCCGCGGCCGTGCTGAGCGAGGTGTGGGACCGGCACTTCCCGGTGCGCGCCCCGGTGGTGCGCTGGCTGCGGCTGCTGGCGGACGACCCGAGGCCGCAGGTGTGGGTGCGGGCCGCGGTCGCCGCGGGCGAGTTGTGCGTACGGGACTTCGACTACGGCTACGAGGAGTTGATCAGGCCGCTGGCGGAGGCGCCGACCGCGCGCCGCCGGATCTTCGCGGCCACCCTGCTCGACCAGGTGGCCGCGCACGCCTCGCACCGCACGATGGTGCGCAAGGTGGTCGGCCGCTGGACCCGGCGCGGCAGTGCGGAACTGCGCTGGACGGCGGCGTGGGCGCTCGGCTACGGCAATGCCGCGGCCACCACCGGCGACACGCTGGACGCGCTGACCCGGATCGGGGTGCGCGGCGACGGTGACCAACTGGCGGTCGCCTCCTTCAACGTGGTGCGGCTGCTGGCCCGTCCTGACGGTGCGGCGGTGCTGCGCCGGATCTCCGAGTGGACACACCATCGCAGCGCCGCGCACCAGGACCTCGGTCTGGTCACCACCGTCCGGATGGCCAGCCACGACGTGGCGGAGCTGCTGGTGGACGAGCCGGGCACGGAACTGGGCGAGCGCAGCGACTGGCCGATGCTGCTGGCGCTGGCGGACACGCGGCCAGAACTCGTGGAGCAGATGGCCGACTTGGTATGGACCGCGCTCAACACGCACCGGTCGAAAGAAGTGGCAACGAACGCGCTCGAAGACTTGCTGCGGTCGGCGGTTCGCCAGGAGAGTACGCAGCAGTCGAAGCCGGGCCTGGCTGTGCTGCTGCCCGTGTTGACCGCCGCCGAGGACGACCGGCGTCAGTTGGACTGGCTGCTGCGCCGCATGATGAACGACTCCGAAGACCCACTCCCCGAGGCACAGGCCCGCGAGCTGTGGTGGCTGGCCACGCCGCGCGAGCGTGCCGGGGGCGGGGCCGCGCGGGGTCGGCGCGAGGAGAGGGAGAACCATGGTTGACGACGAGGACCGGGCGGCGCGCGGGGGCGCCGTCCGCCCGGGGGCAGCCGGGCAGTGGCGCGCCAAGTACAACGGGAACGGCACGCCCTTGCAGTTCAACGGGGCTGATGTGGCAAGGCAGTTGGGCGCAGGGGCGCGGCAGGTGCCCGGTGGGCACGGCGGTGGCCGCCCAGACGGACAGCAGCCTGACGGCGACGAACAGGAGGGGGCGGGCCAGAGCCCGGTCGGCCCGTTCCTGCGGGACTACCAGCCCGTGGGCGGCTTCCGGCACACCAGCGCCCGTACCGCGTCGGTGCTCTTCTACCGCAACGGCGGCTACTCCATCGCCACCGTCTCCGGCGTCGAGCACACCAACAAACCGGCGCTGGCCAGGCCGCGCACGGTCTGCGAGATCGCCCTCGGCACCTACGTGACCACCCTGGAACTGGAGTTGCCGGCCGCCGGTGGGGCGGCGTTCTTCAAGGCCGAGGTGGACATCCACTGGACGGTGGTCGATCCGTACCTGGCCGCCACCCAGGTGGTCACCGACGTCGGCCAGCGGCTGACCGGGCCGACCCTTGAGCGGCTGCGGGAGGTGTCGGCCGAGCACCGGGTGACGCACGCGGAGGCCGCCGACCGGGCCATCACCCGGCAGTGCGCCAGCGGCCGGTGGGACGACCTCGGCGCCGACCTCGGGCTGCGGGTGCGGCTGTACGTACGGCTGCGGGTGGACGACCGGACCATCGAGTACGCGGACGGCATCCGGGACGCGCACGCGTCGGCCGAGGTGACCCGGGTGCACCAGGACAACTTCCGGGCGATGTTGCAGGGCGGCGACCTGGAGCAGCTCACGTACATGCTGGCGGCCGAACCGGAGGAGGCCAAGCACTTCCTGGAGAAGATCCGGCAGGAGGGCCGGCAGGACGAGAAGGAGCGCATCGACCGGCTCTTCGACATGGTCACCAGCGGCCAGATCCAGAACACCGACCTGGAGACGCAGGCCCTGCACCTTTTGAACCGGGGCCGGCACCGGGTGCAGGGTCCGATCGGCTCCTCGCCGGTCCACCGGGGCGCCCCGCAACTGCCGCCGCCGCCCGAACCGCCGACGGCCGGCCCGTACGCGGCGGGGCTGCTGGACCCGGTGGGCCCGGCGGACCCGGTGGGGCGCGGCCCTGCCGCGCGGCCCGGGCAGCCGGGGGAGCCGTTCACGCCGGACTGGGTGTGGGACGACACTCCGCAGCCGCCGCCGCAGCGCGGCCCGGCCGCCCCCTCCTACCGGGACCCGGCCGCCCCCTCCTACCGCGATCCGGCGCCGGCCGCCGACCCGCCGTACGACGCGGCCCGCCCGCACCACCCGCACGCCGGACCCGCCCCGGCGCACGACCCGGCCGACGCCCCGTACGACCCGGGCAACGCCCCGTACGACCCGGCGGACGCCGTGCAGCCGGGGGCCGCCGCCGGGTCCGCCGGTGGTGGGGCGGGGCGCGGGGGCGCCGAGCCGGAGCCGCCGCGGCGGCGCAGTCGCCGGCAGGACGACGGGTGGCCCTGGGCGGAGGAGGAGTGATGGGTGGCGACGGCGGCGCACGGACCTCCCCCGACCCGGTCGTCCTCGTGCCGGACGGGGGTCAGCACGGGCTCGACCGGGCGGGGGAACGCATCGCCGAACGCCTGCTGAACACGGTTCGGGAGGACCTGGGCCGGGCCGATTCGAAGGCGGGCATGTTGCTGTCCGGGGCGCTGGCGCTGCCGGCGTTCCTGGTCGGCTGGCACGGCTCGCCCGACTGGACCGGCGCGGGCGACCTGCTGCTGGCGCTGGCGGGGCTGCTGTGGGCGGCGGCGGTGGTGGCGCTGGTACGGGCGTTGCTGCCGCGCACCGGCACCATCCGCCCGCAGGACGGCGTGACCTACTTCCGTGACCTGCTGCCGCCCCACGACTTCGGGCGGCTGACCAGGGAGTTGACCGAGGCAGGCCGCGATCCGGCGCGCTGGTTGCTGGTGCAGGCGGTGGACGTCAGCTCGATCCTGGCCGCCAAGTACCGGGCCATCCGCTGGGGCGCGAGCACCCTGGCGCCGTCCGCCGCGCTGGCCCTGACCTGGGGCCTGACCGCGCGCTGACCCCCCGCCGCGACGACGCCGTCGGGTGACGGCACGCAGCACCGCACGACCTGATGCATACATGACATAAGGGGAACAGCCCGTGGGAACCGACAGGGGAAGACGGCAGACATCGAGGGGCTGGGCGCGGCGCGTCGTGGCGACCGCGCTCGGCGGCACCGCGATGCTGGCGACCCTGCTGACACCCGCCGGCGCCGCACCGGCGCCGACACCGGCCGCCGACGAGCGGCCCAAGCAGACCTTCGCCTCGGTCAACTACGCGGTGGCCGTGGACGAGTCGGCGAGCCTGGCGGCGGAGGACCTGAAGGCGGAGAAGGCCGCCGCCTCCCGGATCGCGCTCGGCGACGTCTCGCACACCTCGCACGCCTCCGTCTTCGGCTTCGCCGCGGCCGAATCCGAGGACCAGCGGGCCATCGACCCGGTCTGCCCCCGTACCCAACTCGACGCCACAGGAAGGGAGTCGATCGGCGCGTGCGTGAGCAAGCTGCGCAGCCGCGGCAAGGGCCAGGGCACCGGGACCGACTTCCCGAGCGCCATCCGGCAGGGCGTGCACGACCTGACCACCGGCACCGACCCGGGCGAGCCGCGCGTCCTGTTCCTGCTCACCGACGGCAAGCTGGACGTCACCGGCAGCCCGCAGTACGGCGACCCGGCGCACCGCGCGGCCGAAGGCGAACGGGAGCTGACCCGGGCGCTGGAGGAAGCAGCCCGCAGCAAGGTGCAGATCTGGCCGCTGGGCTTCGGCGACGACCCCGACAAGGCACAGCTCGACCGGATCGCCGCCGGCGGTTACCAACAGGGCTGCGTCGCGCTGGAGACCGCACGCCCCAAGGCCAGCAAGGTCGACGGTGCGGCCGACGTCGGCAGCACGCTGGAGAAGATCTTCGCAGCGGCGCACTGCCTGCGCTACGAACAGGGCACCAGCAAGCGCCCGCCGGCCACCCTTGAGGTGGACATCTCGCCGCTGGCCACGGTCGGCAGCATCGTCGTCGACAAGGGCGACCCCGAGGTCACCGTCAGCTACCGCGACCCCAGCGGCCACACCGTGCCCACCACCGGCAGCTACCAGAACTCCCAGTTCGAACTGGCCGGCGCCGGCCAGGCCGTGGAGGCGCTGAAGATCACCGACCCGGTGCCGGGCACCTGGAAGATCGTGGCGAAGGCTCCCGAGGGACACCGCTCGCTGCCGGTGGCGGTCAGCGTGCTGTGGCAGGGCGAACTGCGCGGCGCCATCACCATGGACCCGCCGTCCCCGCAGGCCGGCCAGGAGGCCAAGGTGACGCTGCGGCTCCAGACCCGCGAGGGGTACGTGATCGAGGACCCGGCCGACTACGCGGGCCTGCGGGTGCGCAGCGAGCTCACCGGCGACGGGTTCGCGCCGGTGCCGGTGCGGCTGACCGACGACGGCAGGGGCACCGACCAGGAGCCGAGCGACGGCTCGTTCAGCGGCTCGGTGCGCATCCCGGCCGGCGCCAAGGGCGCACTCAAGGTGCGCGGCACGCTCACCGCTTCCGGGCTGAGCGCCGACACCCGCAGCGCCAACGGGCAGGCGCCCAGCGGCACCCCGGCCGTCGCCGCCACCTTCACCGCGCCCACCGCCGGCGTGCACCCGGGCGCCACCGTCACCGGCACCCTCGCCGTCCGCAACACCGAACAGACCGCGCACACCCTGCGCCTGTCGCTGGACGGCGTACGGCCCGACCTGCTCGGCATCAGCCCGAACCGGATCACCGTGCAACCGGGCGAGTCGGGCACCCGCACGGTGCGGTTCAAGGTCGCGCCGGGCAGCACCTTCGGCAGCCGGCTCGACGACGACGGGCTGCGGCTGGCCGCCACCGTCACCGTGCAGGACGAGACCGACCAGGCCCGCACCCTGGTCAGCTCGCCGGTGTCGATCGAGGTCACGCCGGCGCCCGGCTTCTGGGACCGGTACTGGTGGGCGTTTGTCACCGGCGCCGCCGTGCTCGCCGCGGCCACCGCCGCCGTACTCCTGCTGCTGCGCCAGCGCCGCAGCCGCCGCGACCCGCGCGGCCTGGTGCTGCAACTGGTCTCGCCCGACGGCGACGAACTGCACCGACTGACCGCAACCCACGGCCGCAACCAGTGGTTCCAGTTCGCCATCGTCGAACCGCACCGCAACCCGCGCATCGAACGCCGCACCCACGGCCCGTACGCCGTCCAACGCAGCCCCGAGGGCGGCGCCGTGCTCCGCAAGCAGGGCGGCGCGCGCACCCGGCTCCAGGGCCAGCAGGCCGCGGCGCTCACCGAGGAGCTGAGCCTGCGGCTCGGCGAGGAGAGCCACGCGCCGCGCCCGCGCAGACCGCGCACCGGCCGGCCCGGGCCCACCAGGTCGCGGACCGCACCGCCCAGCACCCCGCCCGCCGGCGAGAGCGGCGGCGGGGCGCCCAGCATCTACGACTCCTACCGGTAGCGCCCGCCCCGGGCGTCGCAGCGCGGCACGGCAGCGGCGCGGCACACAGACGCAAGCGAGAACGACGGCCGCCAGGCGGGGGCCGCGAGCGGGGAGGAAAACCCATGAAGATCTTCCAGCCGATGCTCTTCGTCGGACTGGGTGGCACCGGCGGCCTGGTCGGCGCCGAACTGGAGCGCCGACTACGCGGCGAACTCTGCGGCCCCGACGGCGTGGCCCTCAGCAGCCGGCTCAGCGGCCACGCCCCCTACCAGCTCCCGGACTGCCTCCAGTTCGTGTACGCCGACTACAGCGAGTCGGACCTGCAACGACTGCCGCAGTTCAACGTCGACCCCTCGCTGCGCGCCGCGTACGCGCACACCTCGCGCGCCACCCACAACCTGCTGCCGAACTTCGACAGCTCGCCCGAGGTCACCAAGATGCTGCGGGCCAGCCTGCGCGACGAGGTCGCCGACTGGCTGCCGCCGCGCATCGACGAACCCAAGGTCACCCCGCTGCACAACGGCGCGGGCCAACTGCCCACCGTCGGCCGGGCCGCGCTCTTCGCCACCCTCCGGCACAGCCTGGCGCCGGTCCTCGAACCGCTGCTCCAGGCCATCGACGCCATCGCCAGGTCCGCCGGCGAGCTGAGCGAACTGGGCGGCGGCAAGGTCAACGGCTGCGACGTGTTCGTGGCGTTCTCGGTCGCCGGCGGCACCGGCGCCGGCATCTTCCTCGACTACCTGCACCTGATCAACTACGCCTTCCAGCTCCGCCGCTTCGACGGCGCGAAGATCTACCCGCTGGTCGTCATGCCGTCCTCGTTCCCGAACGCGGCCGGCGGCGGGCGCGAGGCCGACCTGAACGCGGCCCGCGCCCTGGTCGACCTGTTCCGCATGGTCGACGGGCAGAACGCGCCCACCGAGGGCGCCGAGATCGGCGACCTCGACCAGGACGCCGGGCTCGGCATCCGCTACCCGGGCTCCACCACCGTCCGGCTGCGCACCGGCATCCTGCCGACCGCGTTCCTGTTCAGCCCGACCGCCGGCATCCGCCAGGACGACCTGCGGCGCTCCATCGTCTCGCTGGTGATGTCGCTGGTCGGCACCGAACTCGGGGACGGGCCCGCGCGGGGGCGGGCGCTCGCCTCCGACGACGACTTCCAGACCTTCGCCGCCAGCTTCATCAACCGCGGCGTGCACCGCAGCGCCATCTCGCCCACCGGCATCGGCCGCCAGGGCGTCTCCACCAGCCTGGTGGCCTCCATGACCGCCCCCATCGACCAGCTCGCCGACCTGGTCGCGGGCCGGCTGCTGCGGGAGGCGGTCACCGAACTCGTGGAGCGCCCGCGGACCGCGCTGCCGGAGAACGCGGTCCCGCTGATCCGCCAGCTCTTCGCCGACGCGCAGCTCGAAGAGCTGTGGGAACGCCGGCAGTTGGCGGTGCCGGAGCCCGATCCGCTGCCGCGCGGCAGCCGCGCCATCGAGCAGGCGCTCGGCGAGCGGATCACCGACATGCAGCGGCTGCTGTACGACCTCCAGGCGATCGCCGAGCGGCAGGCCGCGTCGATGGCCGACCGGTTCTCACCGCGCCCGGCGATCGACAAGCTGCTCCAGACCGAGGACCCGTTCTTCGCCGAACGCGTCGTACGGGGCGTGCCCAAGAGCGAGGAGCCCATCGCCAGGCTCGGTTTCCTCGGGATGCTCAACAGCCGCTCGGTCGCCCCGCAGCGCCCGCCGGGCCTGTCCGACCAGCCGCCGAAGGCCCCGCGCATCAAGGGCCGGCTCGGCGGTATGTCCCCCGCCCGCTGGGGCGACGACGACGTGCAGGCCGCGATCCAGGAACAGGACGCCTGGTACCGGTGGCGCTCGCTGACCGTCTGGCACGAGGCGTGGCGCGAGCAGCAGCAGCGCTGGCAGCCGCAGGCGGACGCGGCGGCCGGCGACCTGACCCGGCTGGTCAACGCCTTCCTCAAGCACTCCGAGCGGGAGCGCAAGGTCTCCGCGCAGAAGGGCCTGGAACTGTACGAGGACCGCACCGGCATCTCGTACCTGCTGCCGCCGCAACGCACCCTCAACCACTTCTACGAGGACCTGGTCACCCGGCTGATCCGGCGCGAGGGGCTGCGCGAGCACGACGAGGCGGGGGCGCTGCTGCTCAAGCTGGTCGACGGGGACACCTGGCGGCGGGTGCACGCACTCAGCCGGCGCACCCCCGACAGCGCGGTCGCGGCCGTCAAGACGCAGCTCGAAGGGCGGATCACCCGACTGTTCGCGGAGAGCGGCGAACAGCTCGAAGAGCGCCCGCTGCTGCCGCCGATGGGCACCCTGCTGGCCGCGGCTGCCGGCGACTCGGACGCCGCGGAGCAGGTCAGCAAGGAGGCGCTCGACCTGTTCGGGCGCAAGCTGACCGGGCTGCTGCCGGTGGGCTTCACGCCGGAGGGCACCGGGCCGCTGCGGGTGCTGGTCACCCACCCGCGGGTGCAGGCGATCGAGGAGGTGCAGGAGTACCTGGGCAAGGCGCTGCGGCTGCCCTCGGACGCGAAGAACTCGGTGGAGTACCGCGGCGTGGAGTCCGACTCCATCACGGTGGTGCTCTTCCGCAGCGAGATGAGCCTGACCCAGGTGCCCGAGGCCCGCAAGGTGCTGCGCCAGTGGGCCCGGGCCAAGGACCACGAGCAGGCGCAGGACGTGCTGCGCTGGCGGCAGCGGCTGGGCTTCCGTGACAGTTGGATGGTCAGCAGCGAGGAGGACCGGCGCACCATCTTGCACCGGCTGTTGTGCTGCATGTGGAACGGCCAGGTGGACGTCGTCGACGGCGCGGTGGGCTCGCCCGAGCGGGTGCGGCTGCGGCTCTTCCCGGAGACCGGCGACCAGGTGCCGGGCGTGCGGCTGCGGCTCGGCGACTTCCCCGGCGGCGTCTCCAGTTGGGCCGAGCTGCTGCGCGCGTACGAGAGGTGGACGGTGCTGGACGACGAGCGGATCGTGGAGGACTACTGCCGGGAGCTGATGGGCGCCCAGCCGGCCGGCCTGGCCAGGAACGGCAGCGAGCCGCACGCGCTCTTCACCGAACTGGTGGAGAAGATCGCCCCGCGCCAGCTCGACCTGCTCGCCGAGCGCCGGGAGCGCGGCGGCGAACGGGTGGAGGGGTGGGTGCGCCCGCTGTGGGAGTTCTGGGCGGAGACCCTGCCGGCCGCGCTGGACACCGAGTTCACCGACCAGCGGGCCATCCAACCCACCCTGCGCACCCTCCTTGAGCACGTGCGCGGCGGCACCCCGCGGCGCACCGGCCCCGGAGACGCCCCGGCCCCCCGCCGCCCCGCCCCGGACGACGAGGACTGGGGCACCGCCCCGCGCACCCCGCACCCGCCCCGCCCCACCGACGACGGACCGCGCGCCGGGGACCCGCAGGACCGGGCGGAGGCGTACGACGCCGACCGGAACGAGGGGTACGGCCGCGACGAGGCGTACGACCGGGGCGAGGCGTACGGCGGTGGTGCGTACGACCGTGGCGAGGCGTACGACCGCGGTGGCGCGTACGACCAGGGTGAGGGCTACGACCGCGCCGAGCGGAGCCAGCGGACCGCGCGCGACTGGGCCGAGTGGAGCGGACGCGGCGCCCGGGCCGACCGGGACGAGGACCCGGGGTGGGGGGAGCGTTCGGAGCGCGCGGGGCGTACGGATCGTTCGGAGCGGGCTGAGCACGCGGAACGTGCGGGGCGTGCCGATCGTTCGGAGCGCGCTGAGCGCGGGGAGCGGAGCGACCGTACGGAAGGGGGCGACCGCAACGCCCGGGACGGGGCCGACGGTTGGCGGGACGCGGACGAGCGCGCCGCGGCGGGGGGCCGGCGGGACGCGGACGACCTGCGGGGTGCCGACGGCCGCCGGGACCCGCGGGAGCGGGGCGGCGCGGGGGCCGAGTTCGGCGCGTGGGACCGGGCCTCGGCCGCGCCCCCGGGCCGGCCCTCCAGTGCGGCGGCCGGCGCGGCGCCCGGCACGCCCTACGGAGCGGCGTCCGGTGGGGCGGGTGCGCCGCTCGGCGCCCCGCACGCCGCGCCGGGCGGTAGCGGCCACGACGACCCGGCGCGGGACACCGGTGCCCGGCGCGCGGCCGACGAGCGGGTCAACGGGTACTCCACCGGCGAGCGGCCGTGGGCGCCGTGGGACGACCCGGGGACCCGCAGGGCCGGCGGCGGCCCCGGCGGCGGCCCGGGCGGTGACCCCGCCGGCGAACCCGGCGGGGATGCCCCGCGCGACCGCAGCCGCCACAACCCCTGGGACGGAGACGCAGAGTGATCGCGCCCGAGGAGATCGGCGCCGTCGTGCAGGTGGACCTGCGGGCCGGAGCCGCCGAACTCGACACCGCACAGGCCGTGCGCGCCAAGGTCGCCCGCCAACTGGGCCTGGCCGGGCTGCCCGAGCCCGACCATCCGCTCTTCCTGGTGGTGGACACCCCGGGCGGCCTCGCCGACCACCAGGAACAGTACGAACTCTTCACCACCTACCGGGCGATCGGCGAGGTGCGGATGCTGGTGCTGCTGGTCGGCAGCGCGCCGGGCACCGCGGACGGGGCCGGCGGGGCGTACCAGCCGGACCGCAGGCTGGTGCGCCCCGCCGTGCTGCGCGGCTCGCACACCGCCCTGCTGTGGGCCGGTGACCTGCGCTCCGCGCGCACCGCCCTGGAACAGCCGGGCCCCGACGACCCGCACGCGCTCGCCGTACTCCTTGACGTGCTGTCGGTGCCCGACGTGTTCCTGCGCGTCCTGGCCGACGCGCGGGCGCTGCCCGACGGGGTGGCCGCGCCCGGCGTGCGGCTGCTGGAACAGGACCTGCCGCCCGAGGTGCGGGACCGGGCCTGGCGCGACGCGCTCAGCAGGTTCGCCGGCGAGGACACCGAACTCGGCGCCGAACTCTCCACCCGCGCCTGGTCGGGCGCCGACCTGCCGGAGCCGCTGCGCGGCCTGGTCGCGGGCCGCGGCGGCCGGGGCCGGGCGCACCGGGAGCCCGGCGGCGTCGCCGACGGCGCCTACCTGGCATGCGCCCAGGCCCTGGTGGACGCCGAGGAGGCGCTGCTGGAACTCCAGACGCTGCCCGGGCTGCTCGCCCCCTCCCGCCGGCAGGCGTTCGAGGACGAGATCGACCGCGCCCACCAGGCGCTGGTGGACTACCGCGACCTGGTCGCCACGGCGCTGCGCAGCGGCAGCACCACCGGCTCCGCGCCGGCCGCGGCCGAGGCCGCCACCCGGCTCGCCGCACTCGGCCTGCGGGTGCCGTCCGCGGACGGCGTGGGGGAGCGGATCGGCGAGGGGCTGCGCGAGTTCGCCGGCAAGCTCCTGGCCCAGAAGCTGGCGCTGCGGGCGGTGGCCCAGCGGTTCGTCGGCCTCGCCGGCCGGGTGGAGCCGGTGCCGGGCAGCGCCCTGCTGCCCGGCCTCGCCGAGCACGCGCCCGAGCGGGTCGCCCGCCGCGCACAGCACGGCGCGCCGGTGCCGGCCCCGGCGCTCGGCACCGCAGCCGCCGGCGCGGCCGGTCTGCTGGGCGCGCTGTGGTCGGGCCCGCTGCTCGCCGCAGCCGCCGCGGTGCCGCTGGTCTTCATCGGCATCGTGCTGCTCGGCGCCGCCCGGCTGTGGGGCCCGGGCCACCCGGACCGGTGGGCGGTCGGCCCCCGGGTCGCGGTCTGCCTGGGCGCGGGCGCCGGCATCACCGCGGGCCAACTCGCCACCCCACCACTGTGGTTGGGGGTGTCCGGGCTCGTCGTCGGCCTGGTGCTCGCCGTGGAGACCGCGCGCCGGCTGTGGTACGCGGCGACCGACGCGTGGTCCGAGGCGTACGGCATCGCCGCGCTGCGGCAGGTCCTCGACGGGCTCGACGGGCTGCTGGCCGAGGCGGTGCGCGAGCACTGGGCCGCCGACGAGCGGCTGTACTGCGCCGATGCGGCCCGCTCGGTCGCCGGCATGTTGCGGGCGACCGCGGCGGCGGCCGACGCGGAGGCGGCCAGCGAGGTGTCCGCGCCGTCGGCCGGCGGGCCCACCTCGCCCGACGCGCTCGCCGGCGACGACTGGCTCAACAGTACCTCCACGCTGGAGACCGGCCCGCTGCCGACCGAGGCGGGCGACGACGACTGGGCCACCGCCTACTCCTGGGAAGGCGGCGGCAGTTGGGAGGAGGCGAGCACCTGGGAGGAGGCGAGCGCGGGCGAGGTGGCCGCCGACCCGGTCCCGCCGCAGCCGGCCGAGTTCCCCGCCGAACCGTGGAGCGCCGCCCACACCCCGCGCTGGCTGGAGCGGGAGACCGGCGAGGGCGGCCCCGAACTGGTCGCCACCCTGGCCGACGACCTCACCGACGCCGCCCTTGAGGCGATGCGCCCGTACTGGGGCGCGGTCGAGCGCGGGCAGGCCGGTGCGCTGGCCGTCCAGCGCACCGAGGACCGGGTACGAGAACTCCTCGCCACCGCACGCCGGCACCTCCAGCGGGCCGGCGTGCTCGCCCCGCCCCCGTTCGCCGACCGCCAGCGCACCCGCGCCACCTGCACCAACCTGCTGGGCACCGACCCGCACCGGGTGGCCGAACTGGTCGGCGCCGAGGCCGAACGGCACATCGTCGTCCAGTTGTCGTCGCCCGAACAGGCCACGCTGCTCAGCCGCGACCCGGGCGCCGCGGTGTGGATCAGATTCGCCCCCGAAGCGGTGCGCGGCGACGTCGAGCGGTCCTGGCGGGCCACCGGCACCGATCAGGCGGACGACGCCCTGTGGACCACCACCGGCCGGTACGCCGGGCTGATCAGGCTGACCCCGCTGCGGATGGGCGTGGTCGACACCGTACGGCCGCGGCACGCCGACGACAGCGACCGGGTCGACGCGTACGAGCGAAGGGACGGCGACCGCTGGTGACCAGCACCTCACAGCCGCACCGGGCGCCGGAGACCGGGGCGCACCGGGCGATGCTGGCCTTCAGCACGCCGGCGGGGCAGCGGCACACCGCCCCCATCAGGTTCGGCCCCACCACCCGGCGTGACCCGGCGCTGCCGCAGTTGGTCCGCAACGGACTCCTCGGCGACGAGGGCCAGCCGATCGTGCAGGTCAGACTGGCCCGTACGGACGCGGCCAACCCGGCTGCCCGCGCCCTGCTCGACACCGAGGTCGGCACGGCCCTGCACCTGCACCGCACCGTGGAGGACAGCGAGTACGCGCAGCTCTTCCCGCGCATCGTCGGCCACGAACTCGACACCGTCGAGCCGTACCTGCTGTACGCGGCGCCGCGCGGCACCCCGGCGCTGCGCACCCACGTCATCTCGGCCACCGACCAGCGGGTACTCGCCCGCGACCTGCTGCTGGCGCTGCACCTGCTGGACGGGCAGCAGACGGTGCTCCGCGGCATCTCGCCGGCGAGCGTGCTGTGGGACGGCACCGCCGCCCAACTGTGGGGCCTGGAGTCGGCGGCCCGCACCGGCCGGCCCCGCACCCGCTGGGGCCGAGCCCCCTACGCATCGCCCGAGCAGCGCCGCGCCGAGGGCGAGGCGGACGCACGGGACGCCCTGTGGAGCGTGGCCCAGGTGCTCTACCAACTGGTCACCGGGCGGGCCGGGCCGGCCGACCGGGCACCGGCCGACCTCGGCGAACACCGGGTGCTGGCCGGCACGCTGCGCGAGGCGTTCGCGCCGCGCGCCGCCGACCGGCCGACCCCGACCGAGCTCCTGGACCTGCTCGCGCCCGGCAGCCCGGGCCGCATCGTGCTGCCCACGCCCGGCGAGGACGGCGCCCCGCACGCGCGGGCCTTCGCGCACGCCCTGCGCCTCAAGCAGCAGGCCCCGGGCCGGCCCCGCAGGCCGGGCGCCGAGCACCCGGACGAGGGGCTGCTGTGCCCGTACTGCCTGGAGACCATCCGGCTGGACCTGGGCGCCCTGTACGCGGCCGACGACCGGATGCAGTACCAGAAGCTCGACATCTCCGGCATCGGCAATCCGGTGCGGCTGAAGGACGTGATGCGCGCCGCCGTCCAAAAGTGTGCCGCCGACCCGGACTTCCCCGAGCACTACATCCCGGTGCCCTACCTCACCCACGGCCGGCCGCTGACGATCGCCATGGTCGGCCAGTCCTCCACCGGCAAGACCCATCTGCTGACCCAGATGATCGCCGAGATCACCGACGGCGGCCTGGAGCCCTTCGGCCTCTCCTGGCAGTCCGTCAACCCCGAACAACACGCCCGCTTCGTCCGCGAATGGGTCCAGCCGCTCCGCAACGGCCAGGTCCTCGGCCACACCGGCGGCCTCGGCCTGACCGGCTTCGCCTCGCTGATCGAGGCGCTGTTGATCACCGACGCGCAGGGCCGCACCAGGCCGGTGGCCTTCTTCGACCTGGGCGGCGAGGACCTGGTGCGCACCGATGCGGTGCTGCGCTTCCTGCTCGGCATCGACGGCGTGATCTTCGTCGTCGATCCGGCGCTCGCGCTGCCGCTGCCGCACCTGGACCACGCCAGGGAACGCTGGGGCCTGGCCGTCAACCGGGACGGCGACCTGGCGTTCAGCACCGTCCTGGACCGGCTGCCGAAGAACGGCCCCTACCTGGACGTGGCCGGCGCCATGGTGCTCGCCAAGGCCGACCTGCTGCGCTTCCAGCCGCCGGTCAGCCGCTGGTTCACCGAGGCGCCCGGTGGGGCGCTCGACCCGACGCGGGCGTACGAGGAGAGCCGGGACGTGTACGGGCTGCTGCGCCAGCACGCAGGGCAGGCGTGGCTGCGGCCCTTCGACGCGCTGCGCCGCTGCACGCTGCACGTCGCGTCGGCCACCGGCGGCCAGGAGGACCACGGCCGCTACCCGGCCGGCGCGGCGCCCCGCCGGGTCATCGAACCGCTGGTGTCGCTGCTCGCCATGCACGGGCTGATCGAGTCGCCGGCGACCGCGGACGCCGCAGCCCTCGGCTGGTCGCCGGAGCCGGCGGCGGAGCCCTGGCGGCCCGGCGGGTACGCCGCGGACGGCGGGGCGCCGGACGCGCGGGCGGCGGGGCGGCCGGACACATCGGCGGGACCAGACAGAGCAGAGCGAACGGGACGGAGGGGCTCGGCGGGGCCCGGTGGGCCCGGCCGATCCGGAGAAGGTGACCTGTGGTGAACGACTTCGTGGACCCCGCGCCGGTGCGCCGGCCCGCCGACGCCGAACCCGCGGCGACCGTGCACCAGTTGGTCTTCCGCTGGGAGGGCAACCAGGGCCGGCAGGGCACCGGCATGAAGGCCGTCGCGCACTCCTGCTCGGCCGACCGGGCCGCGGAACTCGGCCAGGAGCTCGGCCCGTTGCTGTGGGTTTCGGGCGCCGCGGCCTCCCGGCCCAGCGTGGTGCGCACCTTCTCCAGGGACGGTCAGGTGATGCTCGTCCAGCGCTGGCCGACGGTGGACAGGTCGGGCCGGCCGAGCACCATCAGCCGGGTGCTGCTCGGCAGCCCGGCCGAGTTGAAGGCCAGGCAGTGCATCGCGCTGGCGTACGGCGAGGGCTGGAGCGAACGCGCGACCGCGGAGCAGGCGGAGGGCGTCCTGCCCCCGGTGGACTGCGCCGACATCGACCGGATGGCCCGCACCAGGCTGCCGAGGATGACCGAGCGGCTGGAGGAGGTGCGGACCGCGCTGATCATGGTCACCGCGGAGTGGCTGCGCAATCCGGCCCAGCGGGTTTCGCTGCGCGCGGACGCGCTGCCCTCCGACAGCGACGAGGACGGCGACACGGCGCCGCTGGTCTACCTCGGCCTGTTCCTGGTCTTCGGCTCGTGGCTGGGCGGCGAGTGGACGTTCGCCACCTACGACGCGGTGGACAGCCATCCGCTGCG
Organism: Streptomyces sp. 796.1; assembly: GCF_047525675.1. Lineage (NCBI taxonomy): Bacteria > Bacillati > Actinomycetota > Actinomycetes > Kitasatosporales > Streptomycetaceae > Streptomyces > Streptomyces sp. 796.1. Next base: position 174,488 of record NZ_JBLIWA010000009.1, read on the forward strand.
GCTGACCTGCGTACCGCACTGGGAGCCCGGCGGCGGCCCGGGGCGGCTGGCCCGGGTGGTGGCCCAACTGCCCCGCCCGCCCCGGGAGGAACACAAGGCGGCGGCCGTCCTCGTCACCTACCTGCTCGCCAACCCGCACGCCAGGCCGGGTGTGCCCCCGCTGGTCGAGGGGTTGCGGGGCGGGGCGGCGCTGCCCTGGTCGCAGCGGTACCCCAGGCTGAGGGCGGTGCTCACCGCGCTCGACGCGCCGGGGCGCCGCCCCCACCCGGCGGCTGCGGCTGGTGCGTCGGCGGCTGGTGCCGCGGCTGCGGTTGATGGTGCACCGCCGGCTTCGGCGGGGGGCCAGCCGGCAGGTCAGCCGGTACGCGGCCCGGGGGCCGATCCGCAGGACGCGGACCGGACGGCGGCCCCGGGCCAACTGCCGCCGGGCCAACCGGCCCCGAGCCAACCGGTTACGGACCAGCCGACTCCGGGCCAGCCGACTCCGGGCCAGCCGTCCCCGGGTCGCTTGACCCCGGGCCGTCCGACCGGCGGGCCCACCGCGGGGCACCGTACGGTCGAGCCGGCCGGCCCGGCGGAGCCCGTACCGGCCGACCCCGGTCGAGCGGCGACGGGCCAGGGCCAGCAGACCGGACAACAGCCGGTCGGACACCAGCCGGCCGGTCGACAGCCGACCGCCCACCAGGCCGGTGGGGCGGCGGCCGGGGGCGGGCCGGCGGGCGGGCGGCCGGGTGCGGCGCCCGCGCGCGATGCGGGCG
>NZ_JBLIWA010000090.1:0-6483 GCF_047525675.1 Streptomyces sp. 796.1
GGCCGGGGCCGCTCGCGGCGGGGCCGGTTGCGCCCGGGGCGGTGGCCCCGCCCGCGGGGCCGGCCGGGTCAGCGGCGTCGGCCGCGTCAGCGGCGGCCCCCTCCCCCTGCTGCTCGCCGCGCCGCGCGGCCCGTACCCGGCGGCCGGTCAGGGCGGCCAGGCTGTCGCGCACGTGCTCCATGTGCGCCGTCACGTCCTCGCGCTCCTCCGCGTGCGCGTACAGCACCTTCTCCGTCTCGCGCTCGATGCGCTCGGTCTGCGCCCTGGCCCGGGCGATCAGCTCGTCGCCCTGCGCCTCGGCGTCCTCCTGACCGTGCCGGGCCGCCTCCTCGACCTCCGCGTACGCCCGCTGCGACTCGGCGACGGTGCGTTCGCCCAGCGCTTCGAGTTCGGCGATGCGGGCTTCGAGCGCGGCCTCGCGCTCCGCGATCTCGACGCCGAGCGCCTCCCAGCGCTCGGCGTGCGAGCGCTCCTGTTCGGTACGGAGCGCCTCGGCGCGCTCCCGCGCCACCTCCAGCGCGTCGGCCGCCTCGTGGCGCCACTGTTCGGCGTCCCGCTCGGCGGCCTCGCGCAGGGCGACGGCCTCGGCCCTGGCCTGCTCGATGACCTCCTCGGCCCGGCGGTCGGCGTCGGACCGCAGCGTGCCGGAGGCCACGTCGGCCGCGTCGCGCACCGCGTCCGCGTGCTCGGCCGCCGCCTCGCGCGCCTCCTTGCCCGACCGTTCGGCCGCCGCGCGCAGCCGCTCCGCCTCCTGCTCCGCGGTGGCCAGGATGAGCTGGGCGCCCTCGCCGAGTTCCGCGTACGTCTGCGGCGGGAGCTCGTCAAGGACCGCGCGCAGTCGCTCCACCTCGGCGGACATCTCGTTGGCGAGCACGGTCAGCCGCGCGGCCCGCTCCCACGCCGTGTCGCGGTCGGCCGACAGCTCGGCCAGGTACCGGTCCACCTGCGCGGGACGGTAGCCGCGCACGCCCCGCCCGGTGGTGGTGAAGCCGTGGGGTGATTCCGTCCCGCTCATCGTTGAAGCCCCTCTCCGGTCCGTCCGGTGTCTCCGCCGCCATCTTTGTAGATGCGAGCGAAATGCCCATAACGCGACACTCCACCCGGCCACCTCGTCAAGGATGCGGCAATTGATGTCGGAAGTCGTAATCTCGGGGATTCTGATGTGAAGAAACGAACCATCCGCAGCGATCACGGATGGACGCATTCAAGCCATATGAGCCGCAGGTGGGCTAGGGCACGGGCGTCCGTACGGCGGGCGCCGCGGCGGGCGCCGGTGGACGGGCGTGTGGTGGTTGTCACCGTGGGGTGCGTGGTGGCGGGGCCCGTTCGGCGGGCCCGGGGGCCGCGGGACCGCAGGCCCGCGAACTCCCCCGCCCCGGCGCTTGACCTGGAGCGCGCTCCAGCTCCGAGCATGGCTGTCATGCATCTCACCGACCCCCAGATCGTCCTCGGCACGATGGACTTCGGCACCCGCGTCGCCCCCGAAACGGCCTTCGCGATCCTCGATTCCTTCGTCGCCGGCGGCGGTGTCTGGCTCGACACCGCCAACTGCTACTCCTTCTGGAGCGACCCCAGCGGCGTCGGCGGCGCCAGCGAGCGCGTCCTCGGCGACTGGCTGCGGGCCAGGCCCGGCATGCGGGAGACCGTACGGATCGCGACGAAGGTCCGACACAACCCGCTGGTCCCGCACGCCTGGCCGGAAAGCGCCGAAGGGCTCGCCGCGTCCGCCGTCCACGCCGGAGTGGCGCAGAGCCTGGAACGGCTCGGCGTCGACCACGTGGACCTGCTGTGGGCGCACGCCGAGGACCGCACGGTGCCGCTCGCGGAGACGGTCGGTGCCTTCGGCGAACTGGTCACCAAGGGCGTGGCGCTGCGGGTCGGGGCGGCCAACCACCCCACCTGGCGCGTCGAGCGGGCCCGTTCGCTCGCCCGCGAACAGGGCGTCGAGCCGTGGTCGGCCCTCCAACTGCGCCACTCGCTCGTCCAACCCCGCCCGCTCACCCCGCTCGCGGAGTCCGCCCACCGGCTGCTCACCCCCGAGGACCTGGACTTCGCCAGGTCGGAGGGGCTGGCCGTGTGGACGTACAGCTCACTGATGTGGGGTTCGTACGTGCGTACGGACAAAACACTGCCGGATATCTATGATCACCCCGGGACCGCCCGGACCCTGGCGGTGCTCGCGGAGATCGCCGACGAACTCGCGGTCTCGCCCAACCAGGTCGTCCTCGCCTGGCTGATGCAGCAGGGCATCGATCCCCTGGTCGGCGTGAGCCGAGTGGAACAGATCGAGCAGGCGCTCGGCGCCCGCGGCGTACGGCTCGACGAGGAGCACCTGGCGCGTTTCGCCGCGGCGCGGTAAGGCGCTGCGCGGCGGGGTGGCAGTGGTCGGTGCCGACGCCGGCACGTGCTGGCGCCGGAGCCGCGGCTCCGTAGGGCCGGAACCGCGGCGTGGCGGTGGCCGGCGCGGGAGCGGCGGTCGCGGCGGCGGGCTGATGACCGACGACCGCGGCAGCCGCAGCCGCAGGAAAGCACGGCAACCGCACAGCAACCGCCAACGGCAACAACTGCACCGGCAGGCGCAACAGTCAGCGAGGAGTTCCATGGCCACCCTCACCCCGGCGGCAACCGTCGACCGCACCGGCGTCTCCCTGGACACCCTGCGCTACTACGAGCGCGAGGGGCTCATCGGCCCCATCGGGCGCACCGCCGGCGGGCACCGGGCGTACACCGAGGAGGACGTCTTCTGGATCGGCCTGGTCACCTGTTTCAGGGACGCCGGCCTCGGCATAGCTGACCTGCGCCGGTTCGTCGAGATGCTGCGCGGCGACCAGACCCGCACGGAGCGGGTGGCCTTCCTGCGGGAGCGCCGTACGGCCATGGAGCAGCAGATGGCGGCGTTGCAGCGGGCCATGCAGCACCTGGACGACAAGATCGCGTACTACAGCTAGCGCCTTCGGGCGCCGAGGTTCGCCCCGCGCTGCGGCGCGGCGGCGGCAGGCCGGGCCCGGGACGACCCACCCGACGGGGCGGGCGCGCGGCACGGGCCGGCCGACGGAGCGGGACGCCACCCGGCGGGGGGAGGGCGTCCCGCTCCCCGGCCCCGCCCCCGCCCGCGCCCGCGCCGAGCCATCCCGCAGCCGGGCCCCGCCCCGCCCCGTCGGCAGAAGATCAGCCGCTCGCCGCGGCCTCCGCCCGTACGGCCGCCGCCAGCGACTTGCGGTCGGGCTTGCCGACCGGGGTCAGCGGGACCTGGTCGACGACCCGCACCGTCTCCGGCGTGTACATCGCGCCCCGGCGCTCGGTCACGTACGCGCGCAGGGCAGCCGGGTCCACCTGCTGGCCCGGGGCCGGGACGACCGCGGCGTGCACCGCCTCGCTCGCGTCCGGGCGGCGCACCCCGAACACCACGCAGCCGGCCACCGCGGGATGGCCGATCAGCAACTCTTCAACATCGGTCGGGTAGACGTGGCCGCCCACCACGATGATCTTGTCGCTGACCCGGTCCACCAGGAAGAGGTAGCCGTCGTCGGAGAGATAGCCCAGGTCACCGGTGTGCACCCAGCCGTCGCGGAGCACCTTCGCGGTGGCTTCGGGCTGTCGCCAATAACCGCCCATGATCTGGGGAGTGCGGACGCAGATCTCGCCGGTCTCGCCGACCGGCAGCGGCTTCCCCTCTTCGTCACGGATCTCCACGCTGACGCCGCGCGCCGGCCTGCCCACCGTGACCTGCCCCGCCGCGCCCAGCACGGTGTGCTCGTCCGGCCCGAGCGCCGCGATCATGCCGGCCTCCGACTGGCCGTACCAGCCGTGCAGCACCGGCCCGAACACCTCGGCGGCCTCCCGCAGCCGGGACGCCGACGCGGCGCAGCCGCCGTACGCGATGCGGCGCACGCTCGACAGGTCGGTCGTGTCCCTGGCCGGATGGTCCAGGAGCGTGTAGAGCAGCGGCGGCAGCAGCCACAGGTCGGTGATCCGCTCGCGCTCGATCGCCGCGTACACCGCCGCCGGTTCGAACCCCCGCTGGATCACCACCCGCCCGCCGGCCAGCAGCGTCAGATCGGCGACCATGCCGGCCAGGTGCGCCAGCGAGGTGCAGACCAAGAACGTCGACGCGTACGGCGTCGCCAGGATCCCCGAGCGCATCGTCTCGCTGTGGAAGCCGTGCTGCATGCGCACGCCCTTGGGGACGCCGGTGGTGCCGCCGGTGTGCCGGATGCACCAGTCGTCGTCGGGGCCGGCCGCGTTCGGCACCCGGCGCCCGCGGTGCCCGGCGGCACGGGCCAGCAGGTCGTCACCGGCCGCGCTCGGGCCGATGGAAAGGACCAGCGGGGGCCGGTAGTGGGCGAGCAGCGCCTCGGCCGCCGCGTCCAGCTCAGCGTCGACGAGCAGCGCGGCCGGCTCCACGCTCGCGGTGATCTGCGCGTGCGTCTCGGGGGCCAGCGCCTCGTAGAGGAAGACCACCCGGGCGCCGATCAGATTCACCGCATAGCGGGCGCTGAGCGCCTCGGGCCGGTTGCCGCAGAGCAGCACGACGGTGTCGCCGTGCCCGATGCCGCGGTCGACCAACTCGGCCGCGAACCCGTGCACTTGCTCCGCTAACCCGTCCGCGCGCACCGCCGTGCCGTCGTCGGCGGTGAGCACCGTGCGCTCGGGGTCGCGCTGGAACGCTTCGACAAGGAGCTCTACGTAATTGGTGAAGGGCGTTTCCGTCATGCCCCCGACGCTAGGCCCGCCCCCTCATGCCCCTCCAATACCAATTTCGGATGTACTGATGTTCGCCCGGTTATGAGCAGCGCACCCCGTGCCGCCCGATCCCACATCGCCCGCCGCTTGTTCGACACACCGTCAATTACGCCCGTACGGAGCAGAGTTCGCGCCGCGGACCGACACCGGACGGCGGGGCGACCCTCGGCCCCGCGGTGGCGGGAATCGCGAACAGGCGGAGGGATCGTCCGTTCGGGCTGGCGCATCAGGCCGTCTTGACCAGCCGGGCCTGGTGGGCGTGGGGGTGGGCGAGGCTCCGGCTACGCGTGCGGGCGCCTGGCCCGTGTCGTGGGGTGCCTGGCTGCGGGGTGCCTGCCGGTCGCGCATCGCTCCGCTACGCGCGTACGAGCGCGCACGCGAGGTGGGTCCGTACGGAGGCGGGGCAAGCCGATCGCATCGCTCCTGCTACGCGCGCGTACGGGCACGCGCGGGCACGTGCGGGAGAGCTGGGCCCGCCCCGAGGGGGGCGGGCCCGGGGCGTTACAGCAGGCCGTCCCACATCTGCTCAAGCAGCACCGCCCACCAGTTCTCCGGCGAGGCGAGCGCCGCCGGGTCGAGGGCGGACAGGTGGTTCTGGAAGTCGACCGTCCAGCGGCCCGCCTGGTCCGGCGTCAACCCGGTCCGCAGCCGCCACATCCAGCCCAGCAGACCCAGGCAGCGCACGAACTCCGGCAGCCCGGTGTTGACGAACTGCGGCGGCACCGGGGCGCCGCCGGGGCCGCCCTCCACGGGCACCGCGACGATGTGCGCCGTGCCGTACTGCACGCACAGTTGGCGGCCGTAGTCGTTGCCCATGACCAGGTACGAACCGGCGTCGGACGCGGGCTGCACCTGGCGTTCGGCGGCGAGTTCGGCGAGCGTGGGCACCGGGCGGCCGGGCTGCGCCTGCGCCCAGAAGAACGGTCCGAAGTCGACCGGCAGCCCCGCCCACACCAGCGTCTGCGCGACGATGTCCGGCACGCCCTGCCGGGAGACGGCGCGCTGGTCGAAGCGGAAGATCCCCTGCGGCCCGAACGCGTTGAGCAACTCCTGTGCCAGGCCCTCGGGGCCCACCGCGGGGGCCCGCTGGATCTGGCTGGGGTGCGGCAGCGGCACCCGCACCGGCGCCGGCCGCGCCGGCCCGTCCGCCACCTGGTGCAGCTCGCCCTGGTGCTCGATCAGGTGCCGCACGCCCTGCTGCCGGGTCGCGTGGTCGCGGCCGTACGGGGCGGTGTGGCTGATCCGCACCTGCGGCCAGGACTCGCGGATCATTCGGGCGCAGTAACCGCCCGGCAGGTCACAGCACTCCAACTCGGTGTGCAGTTCGAGCACCTGCTGCGGCGGCACGTTCATGGCCCGCAGCTCGTGCAGGATCTGCCACTCCGGGTGCGGGGTGCCCGGCGCGGAGCGGCGGATGATCTGCTGCTCGGAGCCGTCCTGCGCGCGGTAGCGGAGCACCGCCATGTAGCCGGGGCCGACCGTGGGCACCCCGGGGGGCGGCTGCGGGTAGCCGTAGGGCTGCGCCATCGCGGGCGCGCCCGGCATGGCCACACCGGGCTGCGGGGGCATACCGGGGTGGCCGCCCAGCGGCGGGACGGGCGCGCCGTGCGGCGGCTGCGGGCCGCCGACACCGGGCTGCCCTGGCGGGACCGGGCCACCAGGGCCGGCCAGCATCGTGGCCGCGGCGTGCACCCCACCGGGGGCGCCCGGCGCGCCGGGGGCGCCGGGCGGGGCCGGCGT
>NZ_JBLIWA010000091.1:0-6274 GCF_047525675.1 Streptomyces sp. 796.1
CCCCGCAGGCGGGCGCCGGGCGCCGGGCGTCCCGCCGGGTCGGGCCGGGGGCGAAGCGACACGCCGGCCACGGCCCGGCCGCCGGCCAGCCGGCGCCGCCCGGCCGGATTCCCCCTTCACTTTCGTCATGACAAGACCCCTGTCGCCGGGGAGCGCCCCGGCGGCCGGGCGGACGCGGCCTCGCCGAGGTCGCGTGGGCAACACGCCTATCCCTTTACCCAGAGGCAGGAGAGTGCGGTGACGCAGGTCAAACAGCGAGCGACCAGCACCGAAATCCTCAATCACGTCTTCCGGTTCCGCCGGCTCGTCGCCGGCCCCGACGGGGGGTGCGCAGATGTGCCGTGCGATGCGTGCAGGGCCCCGCATGAAAAGAAGGTACTGAAGTACATCGAGGCCGACGAGCCACTGCATTTCGTCATTCCGGCCTTTCCCGCCAAGTCGCCCAACGACCGCAAGGTGCTCGGCGCGCTGCCCGACATGGGAGAACGCTTGGCCCTGGAATTCCTCCAGTCCTTCTGCGACCACCTGACGCATTACCACGCGCCGGGCGCCCGGGTCACGATCTGCTCCGACGGCCACGTCTTCGCGGACGTGGTCGGGGTGAGCGACGACGACGCCACCCGCTACCGGACCGAACTCGAAGGAATGGTCAGGTCGTTCGACGGCAGCGCCATCGACTTCTACGCGCTGGCCGACGCGTACCGCAGCACCGATTACGACGCCCTGCGCACCGAACTCATGGCGCAGTACGCGGAATCGCTGGCGAGCTTGAAACACCGGGCCACCCAGGACGAGAACGTGCGCGGGATGTTCAACGGCATCCACCGCTTTATGTTCGAGGACCGAATCGCGGTCAGCGAGGGCCGGAGCCGTACCAAGGTCAGGGAAGAGGCCAAGCCCGTCGCCTGGGAGGTGATCCGGCGCTCCAACGCGTGGAGCCGGCTCGTCGCCGAGACGTACCCGGACGCGCTGCGGCTCTCCATCCACCCGCAGCCGGTGCACTCCGAGAAGATCGGCTTCCACCTCGTCCGCACCCGGGACCGCTGGCTGACCCCCTGGCACGGGGTGGCCCTGGAGACCGGGGACGGCATGTTCCTGACCAAGCGCAGCCACGCCGAGGAGCTCAAGGCGTCCCTGGTGTGGCGCGGCAACCGACCCAGCCACTTCGTCGCCCCCCACCTCACCCTCCAGGAGGTCATGTCATGAGCACGGCCCTGCCGCTCGACCCCGCCATCCGCATCGACCGCTCGTACCTCAAGCCCTTCGGCGTGGTCATCGAGTCAGGCGGCGACACGGACGTCAACGCCCTTCCGCCCGCCCTGCTCGCCCGCTGGGTCGGGGAGTTCAGGGTCGTGGTGCTGCGGGGCTTCGCGCCGCTGTCCAAGGACGCCTTCGCCGACAGCGCACGCCGCTGGGGTCCCCTGCTGACCTGGGACTTCGGCGAGGTGCTCGACCTGGTGGTGCAGGAGAAGCCGAAGAACTACCTGTTCACCTCCGGCTGCGTCCCCTACCACTGGGACGGCGCGTTCGCCGCGCAGACCCCGGCGTACATGTTCTTCCAGTGCCTGAAGGCGCCGCTGCCGGACGCGGGCGGCGAGACCACCTTCCTCGACACCACGCTGCTGCTTGAGAACGCCGAGCCGGAGCGTCGGGCGCTGTGGGAGCAGGTGCAGATCACGTACACGGTCGAGAAGCGCGGCCACTTCGGCGGCAGCTTCACCACGCCGCTGGTCAGCCCGCACCCGATCACCGGGCGCCCGACGCTGCGGTACGCGGAGCCGCTGCCGGCCGACGAGTACGAGAACCCGCTCGACCTTGAGGTCGCGGGCATCCCGGCCGACGCCCACTCCGAACTCCTCGCCGACCTGCACGAACGGCTCTACCGCGGGGACACCGGCTACACCCACACCTGGCAGGACGGCGACTACCTGCTCATCGACAACCACGCCGTGCTGCACCGCAGGGAGTCCTTCCAGCAGGAGTCGCCGCGCCGGCTCCAGCGCGTCCAGATCCTCTGAGCCATCGGCGTCGGGCGTGTCGGGTACGTCGCGTGCGCGGGGTGCCCGCCGGCGGCCCCGCGCGCGGGGCGGCGCCACCCGTTGGCCGGGGCGCCGGCGTACGGGCCCAGCCGGCCCGTACGCCGGCCCCCGCAGCCAGCACGCCCGCAGCCGAAGGCCCGTAACTCGCGAGGCCCGCAGCCCCGCAGTCCCGTAGCCCGCAGTCCCGCGAAAGGTTCCGATGTCCACCACCACTGACTACGCGTTCGACAACCAGGCCGCCCAGGCGCCGTCCCGACTGGGCGCGCTTGAGGCCGCGTACGACCCGATCACCATCGCCCGCATCGCCGAACTCGACCTGCCCGCCGGGGCCCGCTGCTGGGAGGTCGGCGCGGGCGGCGGCTCCATCGCGCACCACCTCGCCGACCTGGTGCGCCCGGGCGGCGGCAGCGTGCTCGCCACCGACATCGAACTCGCCCTGACCACCCCGGCCGACGGGCTCCAACGGCGCCAGCACGACCTGCGTGGGCCGCTGCCGTCCGACGACCGGTACGACCTGGTCCACGCCCGGCTGGTGCTCGGCCACATCCCCGAGCGCCGCGAGATCCTGGCCAAGCTGGTCGACTCGCTCGCCCCGGGCGGCTGGCTGCTGATCGAGGAGTTCGACGCGACCTCGCTCCAGCGCCCACTGACCTTGCCGAGCGAACGGGACGCCGCCGTCGTGCACCGGGTCGTCGACCTCACCCAGCAACTCCTGGTCGCCAGCGGCGCCGACCCGGCCTGGGGGACCGAGGTGCACGCGGCGATGGCCGGCCTCGGCCTGGCCGACGTGCACACCCGGGTACACGCCGAGAGCTGGGCCGCCGGCAGCCCGGGCGCCCGCCTGCTCACCCACAACACGGTCCAGCTCCGCCCCCGGCTGCTCGCGGCCGGCGCCACCGAGGCCGAGCTCGACCGGATGGTGGAGTTGCTGGCCGACCCGACCGTGGCCATCACGTCCTGGCCCCTGGTCTCCACCCGCGGCCGACGCGCCGCCTGACGGCCCCCGGGCCACGGGCCGGTGGCCCCCGGGCGACCTGACGGCCCGGACCCCAGCCGATCGGTCCGCCTCGCGCGCCCGCGCCCGCGGTGTCTCGTGCAGACCGTGGCCGCGGGCGCGGGGCGGGGCGGCCCGCGCCGTACGTTCCTCAGGCGCAGGGCTCCGCCGTACGCGCGCTACGTGCAGGGCCCGCGCCGTACGCGCAGCGAACGTAGGCCGCGTACGGGGCCCGGGCCGTGCGCCGCCGCACGGGCACCGCCCGCCCTGCGCCCCGTACGCACCGCGTACCCCAGCCGCCCTGACCGCTCCCCGCCAGGGGCAGCCGCGGGACGGCTACTCCATCACCGGCCGCGGTGCCGAAGCCGAAGCCGGGGGCGCCGCCGCCGGGCCCGCCGCCGGCTCCACGGGGGGCGTCGTGCCGCGGCGCGCCCGCCAACCATTGCTGAGGACCTGGTGGAGGCCCTTGGCCAAGACCGTGCGCTCTTCGGCGGAGAGGCCCGCGAGGAGGGGTTCTTCGGTGGCCGACAGGACGCCGTCGACCTCGCTGAGCATGTCCCGGCCGCGCGCGGTGACCCGCAGCTCGGCGGTACGGCCGCGGCCGGCCGGTGACTGCCGGGCGACCGCGCCCGCCCGCTCCAACTGCCGCACCGTGGCCTGCATGCTCTGCGCGGTGACCCCGGCGCGCCGGGCCAGCGCGCTGTAGGAGAGGCCGGGCTCGCGCGAGAGGTGGCCGAGCGCGCTCACGTGGCGGAGCGACAGGCCGCGCGCCTCCAGCGCGCGGTCGATCTCCTCGCGCATCAGCCGCCCCGCCGTGAGCAGCAACATCCCGGTACGCGGCGCCACCAGCGCCGGCGACGGCGGCGTACTCGGGTCTCCGGCCGGGCTCCGCGTCACGTGCTCCCACCTTCCGCCGCCCGCGCCGGGCGGCACCTGTTCGCTGGCCCGTACGACCGGCTCGTACGCCCGGCAGGTACGTCTGGTCCGCACGCCGGGCTCGTACGGCAGACAGCTTCCGCCCGGCCGCTCGGCCGGCCGTGCGCCGGCTCTCGCCGGTGCCTCGCCCGCGTCCGTACCCCGCCCGGGGGCCGCCCGGCAGGGGGCGGCGGCGCGATGCTAGCCTCGATGCGAGTTTAAGGCAGACTGAAACTAGGGGTTGGTGCCGTTCGGGGCGCCGATCGGGAGGGCGTGCCATGACCAAGCTCATGCTCAGCATCCATGTGCTGGTGGCCGTGATGTTCATCGGCCCCGTCACCGTGGCGGCGAGCCTCTTCCCGCGCTTCGCCCGGCAGGCCCTGACGGCCGCCGCGGCGACGTCGACGGCAGCGGGCGGTGCGGCCGGGCCGGGCGGCCCCGGTGACGCGGACGCCACCGTTCCGTCCCCCGCGGCCAGCGACGGGACCGCGCAGGCGACGGCCGCCAAGACCGCTGCCGGGACCGCCTCCGCGGCCACCTCCGCCGCAGCCTCCACTGCCGCCCCCGCTGCCCCCACCGCCACGCCCGGTGCCTCGGAGCCCACTCCCGCCCCCGCGACCACCACCCCGGAGCCCGCCCCCGCCGGGCGCGCCGGCTCCCTCGCCTCGGTCCTGCTGCTGCACCGGATCAGCCGCGTCTACGCGCTCCTCAGCGCCTCCGTGCCGATCCTCGGGATGCTCACCGCGCAACAGATGGGTGTGATGGGAGACACCTGGCTGATCGCGTCGATGGTGTTGACCCTGATCGCCGCGGTGCTGCTCGGCATCGCCGTCCTCGGTTACCAGCAGGGCGCCGTCATGCTCCTCGAAGACGACGCGGCCGAGCCCGGCGCGCTGCGGGCCATGGCCGCCCGCATGCCCAAGCTGGGCATGGTGACCGGCTTCTACGCACTGACCTGGGCCGTTGTCGTCGTGCTGATGGTCGTACGACCCGGCTCGACCACCGGCGCCTGACCCGTACGCGACGGGCGGGCCGCGCACCCCGCCCGCCCGGGGCCGGGGCCGTCCGGCGTCGCCCGTTGTGAGCGGGCGCGGACGTACCGTGCGCGCCCCGTGTCCGCCCCGTCCCGCCGCGCCCCCGCCCCGGGGCGCGGCGGCCTCGCACCCGGGAGCGCTCGGCGGGGGAGACGGGGGGAGATCGTCACCGATCCGCCCGGGACACGGCGAATTGCCCCCGGGTTCGCAACCGGCGCGTTCGCCAGAGAGAATGCGGGATGCGTACCGCCGGTGGGCCATGTCGGTGAGACGCTGCAAGGGGCCGCACCTTTTCCGGCCCCCACGGGGAGGTGTCAGGCAGTGGAGCAGCTCACGCAGCAGGACCCGAGGCGAATCGGACCGTTCGAGGTCCTCGGGCGGCTCGGCGCGGGCGGCATGGGGCTGGTCTATCTGGCCCGTTCGGCATCGGGCCGGCGGGTCGCGATCAAGACCGTACGGACGGAGCTCGCCGAGGACCAGCTCTTCCGGGTCCGCTTCACGCGCGAGGTGGAGGCGGCCCGCGCCGTCAGCGGCTTCTACACGGCCGCCGTCGTGGACGCCGACCCCCGGGCCGCGGTGCCCTGGCTGGCCACCGCGTACGTGCCCGCCCCTTCGCTGGAGGAAATAGTCAACGAGTGCGGGCCGCTGCCGGCCCAGGCGGTGCGCTGGCTCGCGGCCGGCATCGCCGAGGCACTCCAGTCCATCCACGGCGGTGGCCTCGTCCACCGCGACCTCAAGCCGTCGAACGTGCTGGTCGTCGAGGACGGGCCGCGCGTCATCGACTTCGGCATCGCATCCGGCGTCTCCAACACCCGGCTCACGATGACCAACGTGGCCGTCGGCACCCCGGCCTACATGTCGCCCGAGCAGGCCCGCGACTCCCGCAGCGTCACCGGCGCCAGCGACGTCTTCTCCCTCGCGTCGACCCTGGTCTTCGCCGCCACCGGGCACGCCCCGTACCACGGCGCCAACCCCGTCGAGACGGTCTTCATGCTGCTCCGCGAGGGCCCCGACCTGAGCGGCCTGCCGGACGAGCTGCACCCGCTCATCGAGTCGTGCATGCAGATGACCGCCGACGACCGGCCGACCCCGGCCGACCTCCAGGCACAACTCGCCCCGCACCTGTTCTCCGCCGGCGACGACAGCGGTACGGCATCGGCCTGGCTGCCGCCCAGCGCGGTCGCCCTCATCGAGGAGCGGCGCGGTGGCGGGCGCAGCGGCCCCGCCCGACCCGCCGGCGGCCAGCGGCAGGGCGGCGACGGCCGGCCCGCCGGGCCCGACCGGCCGCCGGT
>NZ_JBLIWA010000092.1:0-5586 GCF_047525675.1 Streptomyces sp. 796.1
GGCTCGCGGCGGCCCGGTCCAGCAGCCCCGTGCGCGCCGCGAGCGCCGCGGCCTCAAGCCGGGAGCCCACGCCCAGCTTCATCAGCACCCGCTGCACATGGGTGCGGGCGGTGCTCGGGGCGATGGCCATGCCGGCCGCGATCAGCCGGGTGTCCTCCCCCTCCGCGACCCTGACCAGCACCTCCACCTCGCGCGGCGTGAGCAGTTGGAGCAGCCTCGCGCCCTCGTCGTCGGGCTGGGCGGCCGGGTTGAGCAGTTCGGCGAAGGCTCCCTGGAGCAGTTGGGGTGCCACCGCCGCGTCCCCGGCGCGCGCCTTGATCATGGCGCGTTCGACGCCCTCGATCCGCTCGTCGTGCCGTACGTATCCCGATGCGCCCGCCGCGAAGGCGGCGGCGATGCCGCGCGGGCTCGGCACCGGGCCGAGCACCACGACCGCCACCTGGGGCCGCTCCTTCTTGATCCGCACCACCGGTTCGAACACCCCGGGCTCGGCGGGCGTTCCGGTGCCCAGCAGGCACACTTCCGGCGATCTGCTCACCACCAGGTCCGCGGCCCCCGCGCTCGGCGCGGCAGCGGCGAGCACCCGATGCCCGCGGAGCTTCAACGCCGAAGCGAGTGCCTCGGCGAGCAGTCGGTGGTCATCGACCACCATGACGCGCACGCCCATGAACTCCCCCCATCCGCCCGGGGACGACCGCCCCGGATGTCCGTGGTCCCCGTGTCGACCGAGATCGGACCGCCGTGCCCGTCCAAGCCCCCCAGCTTGCACACGGCCCCGATCGCTTGCCCCCGGAAGCTACACGCTTGTTCGACATTGCGCGCCCCTTAGCAGGAAGAAGCGGTTGGGAGTGCCGAAACCCATCTCTTCGCGCCCACTTCACGCCGCAAAGAGATCGTCCCGGCACGACAATGGCCCCACCCGTACGGAACGTACCGGTGGGGCCACCCCCTGTGCATCAGTGCAGCACTGGTCAGTTGGTTGAGTTCGGGCCGAAAACCATCGCCAGGAGGTCTTCACCGCGCTGGTAGCTGCGGGGCTCGGTGGCGTAGATGTCGCCCATGTACAGCCGCCCGTTGGCCCACAGGAACACCTCGTGGCCCAGGCTGTAGTTGGACTCGGTCTCCGCGGTGGCCGTCGCGTTCTGCATCAGCTTGGCCTTCTCGTAGCTGGCCGGGTCGATCTGCCAGACGCCGCCGCCCTCGCGGTAGGTGGTGTCCTGGTAGGCGATCAGGTAGCCGTCCTGGTCCAGTTGCATCGGGGTGATGCTGGAGGTCGGCACGCCGTCGGTCTTGCCGATGGACTTGCCCGTGGTGAGCGAGAACGCGACGATCTCGTTCTGCGGCAGGTTCTCGGAGACGCCGCTGCGCTCCTCGGTCGCCATGAACAGCTTGTCCTTGGTGACGACGACCTTGGTGCAGGACTCGACCTCGTTGGTGGAGCACTCCGGCGTGTACTTGCCGTTGCCGGTGGCGATCTTGCTGATCAGCTTGCCCTTGCGCTGCGAGGGGTCGATCGTCATGAAGTCCGAGACCGAGGCGCCGGTGGAGTCGCCCGCGTCCACGCCGATGACCATCGGGTCGGTGGAGACCACGTGGACGTCGTCCAGGCCGTCGGTGAGCTTGTACTCGGAGAGGATGTTGCCGTCCTTGGGGTTGATCAACTGGACGGACATCCGGGCCTCGCCGTACTCGCCGCAGCCGCGCACCGCGACCAGCTTGGGGCCGCCGCCGTAGCCGTAGTCCGAGCACTCCTCGTTGGCCTGCGGCGACCAGAGCTTCTTGCCCTCCATCGACCAGGCGGCGCCGCCGTCCAGGCCGCCCGCGGCGATGGTGCCGCCACCGATGGTGACCTCGTCGAACTCCAGCTTCTCGTCGGCCTCCTTGATGCTGCGCTGCCAGACGAGCTTGCCGTTGTTGAGGTCGACCAGACCGACCTCACTACAGTCGGGGTACTTGTTGTCCGCGGTCGGCTTGCCGTCCTGGAAGACGACGGCGGTCATGCCTTCCTTGGTGATCTGGGTGCTGCCCCAGCACAGTTCGCCACCCAGCGGGATCTCCCACTGCGGCTGCGAGCCGCCGGCGGCCGGGAAGCCGACGATCTTGTCGATCTGCCCCTTGGCCCACACCTTGTCGGTGGCCCACAGGCCCGGCGAGTTGGCCTGCTCCTTCACCTTGGGCATGGGGATCTTGGCGAGCAGGTTGCCGCCCACCAGCTTGGGCGCGGGCCGCTTGGTCGGCTTGCCCTCCTCGCCCTTGCCGCCCTCGGTGCCCTGGGTGTTGCCGGTCTCCTTCTTCTTCGCCTCGGAGTCGCCGTCGTCACCCTTGGTCGCGAACCACACGCCACCTCCGACCACCAGCGCGATCGCCACCACGGCGCTGACGATGACCGCCATCCGCTGCTTGCCCGGCCGGTTGCCGCCGCCGGGGGCCGGGGCGGGCGCGGCCGGCGGGCTGCCGGGCGGGTAGGAACCGGGCGGCGTCTGCCCGTACGGGCCCTGTCCGTACGCGGCCTGCTGGCCCGAGCCGTACGGCGTGCCGGGCGGCTGCGGGTAGGCGTAGCCGGCGGCCTGCGTCGGCTCCTGCGGGTAGGCGTAGCCGGCGGCCTGGGTGGGGGCCTGCGGGTAGCCGTAACTGCCGGCGCCGGCGGGCGGGGTCTGCGGCGGCTGTCCCGGGGCGCCGGGCGGGCCGGGCGGCTGCGGGGTGCCGGCCGGGACGGGCGGCGGGGTGTAGCCGGGCGGGGCCGGCGGCGGGGGCTGCTGGCCCTGCTGCGGGGCGCCGGGGAACTGGCCCGGCGGTGGGGTGTAGCCGGGCGGCGGGTTGTGCGCGGGGCCCGGCTGGGAGATCTGGGTGGGGGGGTGCTGCTGCGGGTAGCCGTAGCCGCCCGCCTGGGCCGGGGGCTGCTGCGGGTAGCCGTAACCGGGCTGGGCTGGCTGCTGCGGATGGGCCTGGGGAGCCTCGCCGAAGCCGCCGCCTGACCCGGCGTTCGGGTCCTGCGGGGCGCCGAAGCCGCCCTGCGGCGGCTGTTGGGGCGGCTGTGACATCGACCATTCCTTCTCATGCGGTCCGTGACCGACCGGCCGCCGCCGCGGTCTCCATGGCCTAAAACCATTGGAGGTGGGGGGAGACGGAACGAATCGGACAGGAATACGGCCTGATAACGGCAGGCGAGCGAGAGTTCTTTGTATCACCCGGTCATCGCACGACAGGGATCGGTGGCGGCCCCGCCCGGGAGCTGATACCGGGCCGTGACGTGACTGTTGCACCGCCTCCGCCCGTCTCCCGTCGGGGGGCGGAGCCGGTGCGGCCGGACTCAGGGGCCGCGGGGGCCAGCCGACTCGCCCCGTACGGCTCGTCCCGTACGACAGCCGGGGCGCACCGGCCCGCACGCCACCGCACGAGTCCCCGCGCGGCGCCCGGCAGGGCCCCGTGCGGCCGTCCGGAAACGGTCAGGCGTCGTCGGCCAGTTCCAGCCAGCGGGATTCGAGTTCGTCGCGCTCGCCCGAGAGCTCCCGGAGCTTGGCGTCGAGTTCGGCGACCTTTTCGAAGTCGGTGGCGTGCTCGGCGATCTGGGCGTGCAGCTTGCCCTCCTGCTCGCTGATCTTGTCGAGCCGGCGCTCGATGCGCTGCAACTCCTTCTGCGCGGCCCGGGTCTCGGCCGCCGACTTCTCCCGCGGCCGGTCCTGCTCGGCGCCGCCGGCGGGGGCGGCCGGCGCGCCCGCCGTACGGGCCGCCGGCGCCGCCGCCGGGGCGGCCTGGGCGCGCTGCCGCCGCTCCAGGTACTCGTCGATGCCGCGCGGCAGCATCCGCATGGTGGCGTCGCCGAGCAGGGCCAGCACCCGGTCGGTGGTGCGCTCGATGAAGTACCGGTCGTGGCTGATCACCACGAGCGACCCGGGCCAGCCGTCGAGCAGGTCTTCCAACTGGGTCAGGGTCTCGATGTCGAGGTCGTTGGTGGGCTCGTCGAGGAAGAGCACGTTGGGCTCGTCCATCAGCAGCCGCAGGATCTGGAGCCGCCGCCGCTCGCCGCCGGAGAGGTCACCGACGGGCGTCCACTGCTTCTCCTTGGTGAAGCCGAACTGCTCGCACAGTTGCGAGGCCGTCATCTCGCGGCCCTTGCCGAGGTCCACCCGCTGCCGCACCCGCTCGACGGCCTCCAGCACCCGCCAGGTCGGGTCGAGCTCGGCGACCTCCTGCGAGAGGTAGGCCAGCTTCACGGTCTTGCCGACCACGACCCGCCCGGCGGCCGGCTGCTCCTCACCCTCGGTGGCAGCGGCGCGGGCCATGGCGCGCAGCAGCGAGGTCTTGCCCGCGCCGTTGACGCCGACCAGGCCGATCCGGTCGCCGGGGCCGAGTTGCCAGGTCAGGTGCTTGAGCAGGGTCTTGGGGCCGGCCTGGACGGTCACGTCCTCCAGGTCGAAGACGGTGCGGCCGAGCCGGGAGTTGGCGAACTTCATCAGCTCGGCGCTGTCCCGCGGCGGCGGCACGTCGGCGATCAGCGCGTTGGCGGCCTCGATGCGGAACCGCGGCTTGCTGGTACGGGCCGGGGCGCCGCGCCGCAGCCAGGCCAGCTCCTTGCGCATCAGGTTCTGCCGCTTGGCCTCTTCGGTGGCCGCGATCCGCTCGCGCTCGGCGCGCGCGAAGACGTAGTCGCTGTACCCGCCCTCGTACTCGTGCACCTGGCCGCGCTGGACGTCCCACATGCGGGTGCAGACCTGGTCGAGGAACCAGCGGTCGTGGGTGACGACCACCAGCGCCGAGCGGCGCGCCCGCAGGTGGCTGGCGAGCCAGGAGATGCCCTCCACGTCGAGGTGGTTGGTCGGCTCGTCGAGGACGATCAGCTCGGGCTCGCCGATCAGCAACTTGGCGAGCGCGATGCGGCGCCGCTCGCCGCCGGAGAGCGGGCCGATCACGGTGTCCAGGCCCTGCGGGAAGGCGGGCAGGTCAAGGCCGCCGAACAGGCCGGTCAGCACGTCGCGGACCTTGGCGTTGCCGGCCCACTCGTGGTCGGCGAGGTCGCCGATCACCTCGTGCCGCACGGTGGCGGCCGGATCGAGCGAGTCGTGCTGGGTCAGCACGCCGAGCCGCAGCCCACCGGAGTGCGTGACGCGCCCCTGGTCGGCCTCCTCCAACTTGGCGAGCATCCGGATGAGGGTGGTCTTGCCGTCACCGTTGCGGCCGACGACGCCGATCCGGTCGCCCTCGTTGACGCCGAGGGAGATCCCGTCGAGCAGCGCACGGGTGCCGTACACCTTGCTGACGGTTTCCAGATTGACGAGGTTCGTTGCCATCTCACTCCTGGTCCGCGGGACGTTCGAAGCCCAGCGTAGTCGCCACCGCGCGGGGGCCGGTTCACACGGCGGTACGGGGGTGGACGGGGGGTGGCGGGGTGGCGACGGGCCGCGGGTGTGGGTGCGGGTGCGTCACGGCCGCAGCGGGTGCAGGGGGGGGACGGGCCGTGGCGGTACGGGCCGGTGGCCGGTACGGGTCGGCGCGGGGCCGGCGGCCGGCGGGGCGGTACGAGCCGGGGCCGGGCCGTCGCCCCGCGCGCCCGCGTGCGCGTAGGGGTGCGCTGCCGCGGGCGGCGGG
>NZ_JBLIWA010000093.1:0-5120 GCF_047525675.1 Streptomyces sp. 796.1
GGCCGGCCCGGACGGGGCGGTGCGCTGCGCGGTGGCCGTGCTGGTCGCGCTGGTTGCGGCCGAGGCGCTGCTGCGCCACTGCCGGCGCCGCTTCGGCGGGGTGACCGGCGACGTCTTCGGCGCCCTGGCGGAGACCGCGACGACCGCCGCGCTGGCCGTCCTGACCTTGGGCTGAGGCATCGCCCGCAGCACGCTGCCGCCGGCTGCGGCGCCGCCTGCCCCGTTGCTGGTGGGCCGAGGCGCCCCGGACCGCCCTGACACCGGGCCACGGCGCCGCCGTACCCCGGCCCCCTGGCGCCGCGCGACGGCGCCTCCTGGCGCCCGGCCGAGACGCCCCGCACCGCCCCCGGCCCCGGCACCGCCCCCGGCGCCACCTCCCACCGCGACGACCAGCCGCCACGCTCCACCGCCGCGACCAGCCCCGCCGCCGCGCCCCGAAGCGCCACCCCCGGTCGCCCCCTCCCTCACGCGGCGTAACCGGCGGCGCGGGGCGCGGGTGGCTCCGCATGGCGGGAAAGCGCCAGCCGGGGCCCGGTCCGGGGCGGCCCGACCGGGGGCCGCTCCCCCGCCGGGCGGCGACGCGCCGGGCCAACGGCCGGGCACCGGCCCCCAGATGGGCGCCGGTCCACCCGGCGGGAGCGGCGTCCTCCCCCGCCCCGCGGGCCCCATCGGCCTGGTCAGGGCGGTACGCGCAGAACACGCCCCGTACAGCGCGAGTTAGGCTCGCGATGGCCGCTAGGACCACTGCACCGGGCCGTGCCCCCGCAGCGGACCGGCGCATACGATGCCCACGGCACGGCCGGCCCACCCAACGGCCCCCTACTTCAACGGAAGAGAGACACCACCACCGTGACTGCTCTGACTCTCAGCACGTCGAGTGCGACCACACTGCGTGCGGACGCCGTCGTCGTCGGTGTGGCGAAGGGCGCCAAGGGCCCCGTCGTCGCGCCGGGCGCCGAGGCCATCGACAAGGCGTTCGACGGCAAGCTGGCCGCCGTCCTGGAAACCCTCGGCGCCTCCGGTGCCGAGGGCGAGGCCACCAAGCTGCCGTCCACGTCCGGGATCAAGGCCCCGGTCGTGCTCGCGGTCGGCCTCGGGGACGCCCCGAAGGGGGACGAAGGCTTCGACGCCGAGGTGCTGCGCCGTGCCGCCGGCACCGCGGCCCGCGCGCTGACCGGCGTCAAGAAGGGCGCGTTCGCGCTGCCGCTGGCCGACCTGGAGTCCGCTGCCGCGGTCGCCGAGGGCGCGCTGCTCGGTGCGTACGCGTTCACCTCGTACCGGGGCGGCAAGGGCAAGGGCAAGAACGAGGCCGCCGGTGCGCCGCTGGCCGAGGTCGCGCTGCTCGGTGGGAAGCCGCGGGACAAGGCGTACAAGGCCGCGATCGAGCGGGCCGAGGCGCTGGCCGCCGAGGTCAACCGGGCCCGTGACCTGATCAACATCCCCTCCAACGACCTGACCCCGAAGCTCTTCGCCGAGCAGGCGCAGGCCGCGGCCAAGGAGTTCGGCCTCAAGGTCGAGGTGCTGGACGAGAAGGCCCTGACCAAGGGCGGCTACGGCGGTCTGATCGGCGTCGGCAAGGGCTCGGAGAACCCGCCGCGCCTGGTCAAGCTGGCCTACCAGCACCCGAAGGCGAGCAAGACGCTGGCGCTGGTCGGCAAGGGCATCACGTACGACTCGGGCGGCATCTCGCTCAAGCCGGCCGGTCACAACGAGACGATGAAGTGCGACATGAGCGGTGCCGCCGCGGTGTTCGCCGCCGTCGTGGCCGCCGCCAAGCTGGGCCTGAAGGTCAACGTGACCGGCTGGCTGGCGCTCGCCGAGAACATGCCGTCCGGCTCGGCCACCCGCCCCGGTGACGTGCTGCGCATGTACAGCGGCAAGACGGTCGAGGTGCTCAACACCGACGCCGAGGGCCGGCTGGTGCTCGCCGACGCGCTCACCCGCGCCTCGGAGGAGAAGCCGGACGCGATCGTGGACGTGGCGACGCTGACCGGCGCGATGATCCTCGCGCTGGGCAACCGCACCTTCGGGATCATGGCGAACGACGACGCCTTCCGCACCTCGCTGCACGAGATCGCGACGGAGGTCGGCGAGCAGTCCTGGCCGATGCCGATGCCGCGCGAGCTGCGCAAGGGCATGGACTCGCCGATCGCGGACATCGCCAACATGGGCGAGCGCGCGGGCGGCGGCCTGGTCGCCGGCCTGTTCCTGGAGGAGTTCGTCGGCGAGGGCATCACCTGGGCGCACCTGGACATCGCGGGCCCGGCCTTCCACGAGAGCGCCCCGTACGGCTACACCCACAAGGGCGGCACCGGCTCCTCGGTGCGCACCCTGGTGCGGCTCGCCGAGCGCACCGCCGCGGGCGACCTGGGCTGACCGCCCGGGCCCGTGTCCACAGGGTGGATGGCGCCCGCCGCGCCGCCCATCCGGTGGACCCGGCAGGACCGGACCGGTCCGGATGGCACCAGTCCGGATCAGACCGGATCGGGCTGGTCCACCCTGCCCCACCCGGCGGGTTGAACCGCAGGGAACACGGCTCCCACCAGAGCGTGACCAACGGCCCCGAGCGCCTGCGCCCGGGGCCGTGGCGCGTTCGCTGACAGCGATCTACTCGCGGGTACGAACGGGGCCGAGCGCGGTGTCCGCCCGGGATTCTGGCCGTACGAGCGCTTTCGGCCACCGCGGAGCACGGCCCGGCGTCCCACCGTCCGCGAACAAGTGCGAAGATGTTGTCTCGGCAGGACAGGGCCTGTGGCTCGCACACACACCCGAGCCGCACCGCAGGGCCGAGTAAGACAGCGGCCGAACAACAGCCGCCGCCCGGTCACGGGCTCCGCTTCCGTAGGCTCTGTTGGAGACAGCAGAAACGAAGCGCAGCGGAGTGACCGGCTCCGGCGTACCCATGCATGGAGGACGTGACGTGGCGAACGACGCCAGCACTGTTTTCGACCTAGTGATCCTCGGGGGCGGCAGCGGTGGCTACGCCGCTGCCCTGCGCGGAGCTCAGCTTGGCCTGGACGTCGCCCTGATCGAGAAGAACAAGGTCGGCGGAACCTGCCTGCACAACGGCTGCATCCCCACCAAGGCGCTGCTGCACGCCGGTGAGATCGCCGACCAGGCGCGCGAGAGCGCCGAGTTCGGCGTCAAGGCCACCTTCGACGGCATCGACATCGCGGCGGTGCACAAGTACAAGGACGGCGTCATTGCCGGCCTGTACAAGGGCCTCCAGGGCCTGATCGCCAGCCGCAAGGTCACCTACGTGGAGGGCGAGGGCCGACTGTCCTCGCCGACCTCGGTGGACGTGAACGGCCAGCGGTACGAGGGCCGCCACGTCCTGCTCGCGACCGGCTCCGTGCCGAAGTCGCTGCCGGGCCTGGAGATCGACGGCAACCGCGTCATCTCCTCCGACCACGCCCTGGTCCTGGACCGGGTGCCGGAGTCCGCGATCGTGCTCGGCGGCGGCGTCATCGGCGTCGAGTTCGCCTCCGCCTGGAAGTCCTTCGGCACCGACGTGACGATCGTCGAGGCGCTGCCGAACCTGGTTCCGGTCGAGGACGTGAACAGCTCCAAGCTCCTGGAGCGCGCCTTCCGCAAGCGCGGCATCAAGTTCTCCGTGGGCTCGCGCTTCTCGGGCGTGGAGTACACCGCGAACGGCGTAAAGGTCTCGCTGGAGAACGGCAAGACCTTCGAGGCCGAGCTGCTGCTCGTCGCCGTCGGCCGCGGCCCGGTCTCGCAGGGCCTGGGTTACGAGGAGGCCGGGGTCGCCATGGACCGCGGCTACGTCCTGGTCGACGAGTACATGCGCACCAACGTGCCGACCGTCTCGGCCGTCGGTGACCTGGTCCCCACGCTCCAGCTCGCGCACGTCGGCTTCGCGGAGGGCATCCTGGTCGCAGAGCGGCTCGCCGGTCTGAAGACCGTGCCGATCGACTACGACGGCGTACCGCGCGTCACCTACTGCCACCCCGAGGTCGCCTCCGTCGGGCTCACCGAGGAGAAGGCCAAGGAGCTGTACGGCGCCGACAAGGTGGTCGCCCTCAAGTACAACCTGGGCGGCAACGGCAAGAGCCGCATCCTGAAGACCACCGGTGAGATCAAGCTGGTCCAGGTGCGCGACGGCGCCGTGGTCGGCGTCCACATGGTCGGTGACCGGATGGGTGAGCAGGTCGGCGAGGCCCAGCTCATCTACAACTGGGAGGCGCTGCCCGCCGAGGTGGCGCAGCTCATCCACGCACACCCCACGCAGAACGAAGCCCTCGGCGAGGCCCACCTGGCGCTGGCCGGCAAGCCGCTGCACTCGCACGACTAGAAGCACCGGGCGCGACCACATCCGCAAGATCGTTAGGAGCAACCGAAACCATGGCGGTTTCCGTAACCCTGCCGGCGCTCGGCGAGAGCGTCACCGAGGGCACCGTCACCCGCTGGCTCAAGGCCGAGGGTGAGCGCGTCGAGGCCGACGAGCCCCTGCTCGAAGTCTCGACCGACAAGGTCGACACCGAAATTCCGGCCCCCGCGTCCGGCGTCCTGAGCTCCATCAAGGTGGCCGAGGACGAGACCGTCGAGGTCGGCGCCGAGCTGGCCGTCATCGACGACGGTTCCGGCGCGCCGGCCGCGGCCCCCGCGGCCGAGGCCGCCCCGGCGCCCGCCGCCGAGCCCGCTCCGGCTGCCCAGCCGGAGCCGGCGCAGGCCGAGGCGCCGCAGCAGGCCGCAGCGCCCGCCGGTGGTGCCGAGGGCACCCCGGTCACGCTGCCGGCGCTCGGCGAGTCCGTCACCGAGGGCACCGTCACCCGCTGGCTCAAGTCGGTGGGCGACTCCGTCGAGGAGGACGAGCCGCTGCTTGAGGTCTCGACCGACAAGGTCGACACCGAGATCCCGGCGCCGGCGTCCGGCACCCTGCTGGAGATCCTGATCGCCGAGGACGAGACGGCCGAGGTCGGCGCGAAGCTGGCGGTCATCGGTGCCGCTGGTGCCGCTCCGGCTGCCGCTGCCCCGGCCGCTGCTCCGGCTCCGGCCGCCGCACCGGCCCCGGCTGCTGCTCCGGCGCCCGCCCCGGCTCCGGCCCCGGCGGCTCCGGCCCCGCAGGCCGCCGCCCCGGCGCCCGCTCCGGCTCCGGCTCCGGC
>NZ_JBLIWA010000094.1:0-4993 GCF_047525675.1 Streptomyces sp. 796.1
ACCCACTGCGAACCCTGCCCCGGAAACACCAACACCACATCCGACACGTCCCGCACCACACCAGAAACCGAACCATCCGCCCCACCACCAGCCACCATCTCCAGCTCCGCAACCAACTCCCCCGCATCCCGCCCCCACACCACCGCACGGTGCTCCAACACCGCACGCCCGACGGCCAACGACCACCCCACATCACCCACACCCACACCCACACCCACACCCACACCCACACGAGACCGCTCCCCCATCCACCCCGCCAAACGCCCCGCCTGCTCCCGCAACCCCACCGCCGAACGACCCGACACCACCCACGGAACCAACCCACCCAACCCGACCGGCCCCGCAGCGGTGGCCGCTGCCACAGCAGGCATCGGGGCTTGGGCCTCGTCCGCGCCCGCGTCCGTCGGTTCCTCGACGACGACGTGTGCGTTGGTGCCGCTGGCGCCGAAGGAGGAGACGCCCGCACGGCGCGGGCGGTCGGTGCGGGGCCAGGGGGTGGGGCGGGTGAGCAGTTCGATCTGGCCGGCCGACCAGTCCACGTGGGGCGACGGCGCGTCGATGTGCAGGGTGTGCGGGAGCATGTCGTGCTGCATCGACAGCACCATCTTCATCAGACCGGCCACACCGGCCGCGGCCTGGGTGTGACCGATGTTCGACTTCACCGAACCCAGCCACAGGGGCCGCCCCGCCGGACGCTGCTGCCCGTAGGTGGCCAGTAGCGCATGGGCCTCGATCGGGTCACCCAGGGTCGTGCCCGTACCGTGTGCCTCCACCACGTCCACATCGCCCGTGGTCAGCCCGGCGTTGGCCAGGGCTTGGTGGATCACCCGCTCCTGCGAGGGGCCGTTCGGCGCGGTCAGCCCATTCGACGCACCGTCCTGGTTCACCGCCGAACCCCGCACCACCGCCAACACCCGATGCCCGTTGCGCCGCGCATCCGACAACCGCTCGACGGCCAGCAGGCCGGCCCCGTCGGCGAGGATGAAGCCGTCGGCGGCGGCCGAGAAGGGCTTGCAGCGGGCGTCGAAGGCGAGCCCGCGCTGCCGGCTGAAGTTGATGAAGATCTCCGGCGTGGCCATGACCGTGACCCCGCCGGCGAGCGCCAGGTCACACTCGCCGGCGCGCAGCGCCTGCGCCGCCAGGTGCAGGGCGACCAGCGACGACGAACAGGCTGTGTCGACCGTGACGGCCGGGCCCTCAAGGCCGAGGGTGTATGCGACGCGGCCGGCCAGCAGACTGGCGCCGTTGGCCATGCCGAGGGTGCCGTCCCTGCCCTTCGCCGTCTTGGCGAGGAGGGCCGGGTAGTCCAGGCCGTTGATGCCGGTGTAGACGCCCGTACGGCTGCCGCTGAGCCCGGCCGGGTTGATGCCGGCGCGTTCGAACGCTTCCCAGGCCGTCTCCAGGAGGAGGCGTTGCTGGGGGTCCATCGCGGCTGCCTCGCGCGGCGAGATGCCGAAGAAGTCGGCGTCGAAGTCCGCCACGTCGTGGAGGAACCCACCCTCGCGCACATAGGTCGCGCCCAGCGTGTCGGGGTCGGGGTCGAGGATGCCGTCGACGTCCCAGCCACGGTCGGTGGGGAATTCGGTGATGGCGTCGCCGCCGTTCCGTACGAAGTCCCAGAACTCTTCGGGGGTGTTGATGCCCCCGGGGAACCGGCAGGCCATGCCGACGATCGCGATGGGTTCGCGCTGCTGGTCCTCAAGTTCGCGCACCCGTCGGTGGGCCCCGCGCGCGTCGGCGATGGCCTTCTTGAGGTAGGAGCGGAGCTTGTCTTCCGACTCAGCCACGTACGTTCAACTCCTCGTGCTCACTGTCGTAGTCGTCGGCGGCGCGCTGATTCATTCGAAGCCCTGGTCCACCATGGAGAAGAGTTCGTCGTCGCTGGCCGCGCCGAGGTCGTCCGCGTCGGGTGCGGAGCCGGGCGGCGAGCCATCGGCGGTGTCGCAGCGCGCGAGGAGGTCCCTCAGGCGCGCGATGACCCGGTCGCGCGTGCCGTTCTCGGCGAGGGCCGAGGGCAACGCGTCTTCGAGTCGGTCGAGTTCGGCCAGTACGGGGGCGGCGGGCGAGAGCTCGGCACCGAGTTGCTGGGTGAGGTGTCGGGTCAGTGCGGCAGCGGTGGGGAAGTCGAAGACGACGGTGGAGCGCAGCTTGACGCCGGTGGAGCGGGTCAGCCTGTTGCGGAGTTCCACCGCGGTCAGCGAGTCGAAACCGGCTTCCTTGAACGCCCGGTCAGGTCCGACCTCTGCGACGTCGATGTGTCCGAGTACGGCGGCGGCGTGGCCGCGCACCAGTCCGAGGAGGACACGTTCCCGCTCCACCTCGGCGAGCCCGGCGAGCCGCTGCCTGAGGGCGTCCGCGTCCACCGCCGCATCACCGGCCTGCTCGCCGGCCCCGCCGCCCGCCGGCGGCAACAGGTCGCGTAGGGCATCCGGTACGGGGTGGCTGCTGGCCCGCAGCGCGGCGAGGTCCAACTGGGCTGGGATCAGCGCCCGCGCGCCGCTGGCCAGGGCCGCATCGAACAGGGCGATGGCGTGGTCATGGCCGAGGGCGACGGCCCCGGGTGGCGCCGGCTGCGGTTGCCCTGTCAGTGGGCCCCAGGCCAGTGACACGGCCGGTAGCCCGTGGGCGCGGCGGTGCGCGGCCAGGGTGTGGTAGCCGGGGCTCGACGCCGCGGGGTGGGTCTGCTGCGGCAGGGCGAGCAGGTCCGTTGCGGGTGACAGGGTGACGAAGAACGCCAGCGGCCGTTCCGCGGTGAGCTCGTGCAGGTGCCAGGCCGTGGCCAGACCGGTCGCGACGGAGTGCGTCGCCGGCTCGGTGTCGTGGGTGCCGGGCATGTCGGGCGTGTTGGGTGTGTGGCCCGTGGTGTCCGTCGGAGGTTCGTCGGCGGTGGCCGGTGGCTGGTCGGCGGGCAGGTCGGTCGCGTGAATGACGCCGGTCAGCGGCTCGCCGGGGTCGATGTCGGCGAGTGCGGCGGCGAGGGCCGCGGGGTGGTCGGCCGTTGTGCAGGGCAGGACCGTGGCCGACACGCCCGAGCCGTCCCGTACGAACTCGGCCACGAGCTCGCGTACCGCCGACTCGGCACCGGCACGTGGCACCAGCAGCAGGTGGCGCAGGTCGTGTACGGACACCAGGTGTCGCACCAGCGCCCCGAGGAAGCCGCCGGCCGCGCCGGTGACCAGGACCGTTCCCGCGGCCGGCCGGTCTGCCGCCGTCGACACACCCTGCTGTTCCCGGTCGTCGCCGGCGGCGCGGCGGGCGGCCGGCACCGGGGCGCCGTGCGCGTCGTACCGAGCGAGCCGTGGTGCCAGGAGCTGCCCACCCCGCACGGCAAGTTGCTGCGCGCCACAGGTCAGCGCGGCCCGGAGGGTGCTCGCCGGCGGTGCGTCGGCCGCGTCGGTGTCCACCAGGACGGTACGCGGGGTGCGCCGCACCGCCGCCTGCGCGCCGGATGCTCCGTGGGGAGCCGCGGGGTGGGTTGGTGGCTGAGCTGGCAGGTGGGTCGGGGCAGTGCTTGGTGGTTCGGTACTGGTGGAATCGGTGTCGGTGGGGTCTGTGTGGGTGGGGGCAGCCGGGTCGCCGTCGATGGTCAGCGTCCGCGTGGTGAGTACGAGGAGGGGTACGTCCGCGAAGCGGTCGTCGGAGGGCCAGTCGCCGAGGTTCGGCAGGGCCTCGGTCCCCAGTTGCTCGGCGCGCACCACGACCGCGTCGGGCAGCGCCGCACCGGCCGCGACCGCCTCACCCAGGGCGGCCAGCGTCGGGTACTGCTCCGTGCTCTCCCCACCGACGTCGGGCCCAACGCGGGCGAGCCTGACCTCCGACGCGTCGGGGACCGGCACCGGCCGCCACACGGCGTGGTAGAGAGAACGCCGACGTACACCGCCCGCGGCCTGAATCTGCCCGGCGGTGATACGCCGTACCGCCAATTCGTCGATATCTGCTACGAGTTGACCATCCGCATCGGCCACCGTAAGCGACATTGATTCATCGCCGGTGGGCAGCAGTCGGGTCCGCAGATGGGTCGCGCCCGGTGTCAACATGCGTACGCCGCGCCAGGAGTAAGCCACCCGCGCATCACCGGATCGCGCTGGCTCGGGAACGGCCCCCGGGTCGTCTTCGGCCCGGGTGGCCGGGCTGCGTACCTGGAGCGTCTGTACCGCGGCGTCGAGCAGCGCCGGGTGCACCTCGAATTGGCTCGCCCCATCCGCCAACTCCTCGGCGAGAGCGACCTCGGCGAAGAGTTCGTCTCCGCGCCGCCAGGCCGCCCGTACGCCACGGAACGCCGGCCCGTACGCGACGCCTGCCGTCGCCAACCGAGGGTAGAAGTCGTGCACGTCGACCGGTACGGCACCCCGGGGCGGCCACTCCGTGAGGTCCGGCCCGTCCGTGGCACGGGCGGTCACGGTCGTGAGGGTGCCGGTGGCGTGCTGTGTCCACTCCGGCTCGTCCTCCGCCGGCCCCTCCGGACGCGCGTGCAGGGCGAAGGGCCGGGCACCGGCGGCATCGGCAGCGCCTACGGTCACTTGCAGTTGTACGGCGGCCTGTTCCGGCACCACCAGCGGGCTGTGCAGCGTCAGTTCCTCCACCACCGGGCAGCCGGCCACCGCCCCCGCCCGCAACGCGATGTCGACCCACACCGTGCCGGGCACGATCACCGATCCCAGCACCGCGTGATCCGCCAGCCAACCCTGCGCTGCCAGCGAAACCCGCCCCGTGAACACCCAGCCCAGCCCGCCGGCGAGCTCGACCACCCCACCCAGGAAGGGGTGCCCACCAGGCGCCGCACCCCAGCCGTAGCCTCCCCCGTCCGCTGCCCCCGATTCCAACCAGTACCGCTTGTGTTGGAACGCGTACGTCGGCAAATCGACCAGTTGGGCGCGAGGGAAGAACCCCGCCCAGTCCACCGCCACACCTTGCACGAAAGCCGAGGTCAGCGAGCGTGCCAACCGCTCCGGGCCGCCTTCACCACGACGCAGCGTCTCCACCACCACACCCG
>NZ_JBLIWA010000095.1:0-3010 GCF_047525675.1 Streptomyces sp. 796.1
GGCCCGGGGCGGGCGGCCCCGGGCCGTACGGGGCGGGCTGCCCCGCGGCCGGGCCTGCGGGTGTGTCGGGCGGGGCGTGGGGGGACGGCGGCCGGGCGACACCCGCCGGGCCGGGGCCGTGGGGCGCGGGTTGCGCGTGCGGCGGTGCGGTCGCGGGTGGTGGTGCGGTCGGTGGTGCGTGCGGCGGCGGGGTCGGCGGTGCGGGTGCTTGCGGTGCGTGGAGCGGGGGCGGTACGTGCGCGTGCGCGGGCGGTGCGTGGGGCCGGATGGACGTGGGCGGTGTGGTCGGTGGCGGGTTCGGGGGCGGTGTGTTCGGGAGGGTGGACTACCGCGCGCAGTGCGTGTTGCTCGCCGCCCAGCTCTTCCCCGACGAGGCGCCGCACGCCCACGCCACCGGCCGTAACCCGGTCTCCTTCGAGGCGCTGGGCGGCCCGGACGCGCCGCACCTCGCCGCCGCGTACGCCACCGGTGGCGTGGTCGTGCGGTCGAGCGTGGTCGACGGCTTTCCGGCCGGTCTGGTGGAGGCGATGTTCTGCGGTCGGGCCACGGTCTCCACGGACGTCGGCGCGACCGGCGAGGTGATCGGCGGCACCGGGCTGCTGGTGCCACCGCGCAACCCGCAGGCCCTCGCCGCGGCCTGTCTCACGCTGCTCCGCGACCCGGACCGGCGCGCCAGGCTCGGCGCCGCCGCCCGTGCCCGGGCGCTGGAACTCTTCACCGTCGAGCAGAACGCCGGCACGTTCCGCAGCATCTACCTGGAGCTCATGTCGCACGCGCCGGTGGCCCAACCGGAGGCCGTACGGGGCGCGGCCGGCGCTCCGGCGCCCTTCGCCCACCCGGCCGAGGCACACGTCCCGGGCCGCTGGACGGCCCCCCGCGCCGCCCGCCCCGCGCCGGGCCGCCCGCTGCCCCGTTGGGCCCGTACGGAGCCCGAGCAGGCGCCGGCGGCTGCCGGCACCCCGCAGCCGGACGTGCTGGCGCACCTGGACGGGTCCTCGCACACGGGTGAGCCCTCGCGGGCCGGCGCGCTGGCGCAGGCCGGTGGGCCCTCGCGAGCCGGTGGCCCTCCGCGCACCGATGGCGCCTCGCAGACCGGTGGACTCGCGCAGACCGACGCGCTCGCGCAGGCCGGTGGTCCCGCGCTGGTGGCGGGTGCGGCGGCGGCTTCCGCTCGGACGCCGGCGGCCGGGGACGAGGCGCGCATCGAGGTGGCCGCGGTGGCGTGGGCCGGGCCCGGCGGACGGACGGGGGACGGCGCATGACGACGCCCGACACCACACCCACCCCCGCGCGCGGGGCAGGTGCTCCGCCCGCCACCGAACCGGGGGAGGGCCCGCACCACGCGACCGCCGAACTAGGTGGCCCCTCCACGCCTCCCCCCACCCCTGCCCACCCCTACCCGGCGCGTCGGGAAGCGGCTCACGGTCCTGACCCCGTTGTGGAACCCTTGCCGCCCGCGACGCCCGAAACGCCAGCAACTCCCGGAATTCAAAAGCCAGTTGACGTACGTCCGGAGCGGGCGTCGGAGGTGGATGCGGGCACCCTGCGGTTCGCTGCGATCGGCGGGCGGGCGGAGCGTTCGGTGGGGGAGCGGGCGGGGGGTGCCTGGCCGGGCCGGTTCGTCGACCCGGTAAGGGAGTTGCTGCACCAGCACCGCGAGCTCTGCCGGCGGGCCGTTGACCCGCTGGAGATCGCCGCCGGGCTTGAGGCGTGCGGCATCGGTGACCGCGCCGCTGCGCGCTATCGGCACCGCGATGTTTTCGCGCTGGCCGAGGAGTTGTACGCGAGGGCGCCCCGGTCCGAAGCGCGGCCCGGGGCCGGATCGCCGTCCGGCGCGGACCGGTACGCGGCCGGTGGGAGGGGCTGGCCCGGCGGCGCCGGCGAGGGCGATGGGGTCGGCGGTGCCGACAGGGCTGGTGGGGCTGGTGGGGGCAGTGGCACTGGAGGGGCCGGCCGGCGCCAACCTCGCCCCGCCGCTCCCGCCGCTCCCGCCGCTCCCGCCGCTCCCGCCGCTCCCGCCGCTCCCGCCGCTCCCGCCGGCGGAGGGCGCGCCGGTGATGGCCTCGGCCGGGCCGGCGTGGCGCCCGCGGTGCACGGTGTGCGGGCCGCGGCATTCCCCGCGGAGGCTTCGGGGGCGCAGGAAGGCGCCGGCTGGGGCGCAGGCGTAACGGGCGTTCCTCGTAAGGGAGTTGGGTCACCGGAAACCCCTCGGCGGCGTCGTGGTGTCGGATTCGGGGCGCGCCGGCGAGGGGCGCGGGTCCGGCGGCCCCTGGCGCCTCTGAAGTCCCTGGCGGCGCTGGCGGCGCAGTTGGTCCCCGGCCTGCTGTATCTGCTCACGCTCGCCGTACTGGACCGGGCCGGGGCCGCCCCCCTCGCGGCGCGGTGCGGAGTGGGGGCGGGCGGTGCCGTCCTGGTCGGCGTGACCGCGTTCTGGTGCCTGCGCCGCCGGCCCGACCCGGCGCCCGGTCCGGGCGCGGTCCCCCGCGCGGGACGGGCGGCCTGGGTGTGGCGCTGCTGGCTGCTCGGGCAACTCGTGCTGGGCGGTTGGCTGTTGGAGTACCTGCGGGCGGGTGGCACCGGTGCCGGCTGGATCGGTGGTGCGGCGCCGTACCTGGGGCAGCCGCGCCCCGGTGCGCTGCGCGCGGCCCTGCCCGAGTTGGGCCGCGCGGCCACGCCCGGCGGGATCGGGGTGGTGGTGCTGGTCGCGGCGGTGCCGCCGGCCGTGTGGTGTGCGCGACGGTGCACGGCGCTGATCCGGTCGCGGCTGGCGGCGAGCCGGGACCTCGCCTCCTTCGCGGCCGGCGCGCGGGGCGCGTTCCTGAGCACGTCACTGCTGTTCGCCCTCGCACTCGGCGTGCTGCTCGGCGCGGCCCGCTACGCCCTGCCGCGGCCCGGCTTCGGGGCCGCCGCCGCGCTCGCCGCCGGCGCCTTCGGGCTGCTGCTCCACACCGCCCGGCTGCTGGTGGCGCACGGCTTCGCCCGCGCCGCGCGCCGCGGGCTCGCGCTGGCC
>NZ_JBLIWA010000096.1:0-2652 GCF_047525675.1 Streptomyces sp. 796.1
CCCCCCCCCCGCCGCCGCGGCGGCGTCGAGCGCCGCCCCGTCGCCGAGCGCCGCCAGGTACCGCTCGGCGTCCAGGGCCGCCGCGCAGCCGCTGCCCGCCGCAGTGATCGCCTGCCGGTAGGTGTGGTCCACCACGTCGCCGGCGGCGAAGACGCCCGGCAGGTTGGTCCGGGTCGACGGCGCCTGGACCCGCAGGTAGCCGGCGGCGTCCCGGTCGAGTTGGCCGGCGAACAGCGTGCTGCGCGGATCGTGTCCGATGGCCACGAACAGCCCGGTGGCCGCCAACGGGCGGGTGGTGCCGGTCAGTACGTCACGCAGGGTCAGCCCGGCCAGCCGCTCCGTGCCGTGCAGTTCGACCACCTCGCTGTCGTACGCGAACGTGATCTTCTCGTCGGCCCGCGCCCTGGCCTGCATCACCTTCGAGGCACGCAGGCTGTCGCGGCGGTGGACGACGGTGACGGACCTGGCGTAGCGGGTGAGGAAGGTGGCCTCCTCCAGGGCGGTGTCACCGCCGCCGACCACGGCCAGGTCCTGCCCCTTGAAGAAGAAGCCGTCGCAGGTGGCGCACCAGGACACGCCCCGTCCGGCGAGTTCGTCCTCGCGCGGCAGGCCGAGCTTGCGGTAGCCGGAGCCGGTGGCGACGATCACCGTACGGGCCCGGTGGGTGGTGCCGTGGGCGTCGGTGACGTGTTTGACGGGTCCTTCCAGTTCGACGGCCGCCACTTCGTCGTCGACGAGTTCGGCGCCGAACCGCTCCGCCTGCGCCCGCATCCCCAGCATCAGCTCGGGGCCCTGGATGCCGGTCGGGAAGCCGGGGAAGTTCTCCACGTCGGTGGTGGTCATCAAGGCGCCGCCGGCGTAGAGCGCGCCGCAGAAGACCAGTGGGTGCAGGCTGGCGCGCGCGGTGTACAGGGCGGCGGTGTAGCCGGCCGGGCCCGAGCCGATGACGATGGTGTCCCGGATGCGGTCGCTCATCGCCCCGCCCCCGCCCCGGCGTCGGCGGCGCCCCCGCGCCCCGCGGCCCGCGCACTGCCGACCCCAGCCGCATCGGACACGCCGGGTGCGCTGGACACACCAGGTGCGCTGGGCGCATCGGTCTCACCCACCTCGGCGGTCACACCGGACGCACCAGCCGCCGCATACGGCGCCCGACCAGTGTCCGGCCCCACGTACGCCAGCAGGTTCTTGCTCTCCTCGCCGGGGTCGCACACGTGGTCCTTGGTGGCCCTGCGGGCCAGCGCCGCGTCCAACTCCTCGGCCGGGGTGCCCGGGTGGTCCGCGAGGTAGCTGGCGGCGGCGCCTGCGACCTGGGCGGCGGCGGCCGATGTGCCGCTGAGCTGGGTGTAGTACCGGTCGCCGACGGAGCTGGCGACCGGTATGCCGCTGCCGGGCGCGAACAGGTGCACGCAGCTCCCGGTGTTGGCGCTGGCCAGCCGTCGGTCGGAGCGGTCCGTCGCGGAGACGGTGAGCGCGGTGGTCTGCCGCCCCGGCGTTGCGTCGCAGGCGTCGATCGGCCGGCCGTTCCCGTCCCCGTTGCCGGCGGGCGCGGTGTACGCGATGCCTTGCGCCGCCATCTCGTAGAGCTGGAGGTCGAGAACGGAGCCGGGTTCGCCGGAGAAGCCGAGGCTGACGACGGCGGGCTTGGCGGCGTGCGCAGTGATCCAGTCAACGGCCGACACCAGGTGCTCAAGACGCCCCGTACCGTCGCAGCCCAGCGCGCGGACGGAGCCGACCCGGGCCGCCGACGCCACCCCGGTGTGCTTGCCGGCGACCAGCGAGGCGGTGGCGGTGCCGTGGCCGTTGCAGTCGGTGGCCAGGCCGCCGGCGCGGTCGTTGATCGCGTCGTACGCGGCGGTGACCCGACCGCGCAACTCCTCGTGGTCGGCCCGTACGCCGGTGTCCACGACGTACGCGTGCACGCCGGCCGCGGGGTTGGGCGCGCTGAACCTGCCGTCCAGCGGCAGGTCGCGCTGGTCCATCCGGTCCAGGCCCCACGGCGCCGCCCACCGCCCGCCGGCGCCGACGCCGGTGCCGGGCGCCGCGCGGTACGGGCGGGCGCCGAGGCGGCCGGCGGTGCGGTAGGTGCGGTCCCTGGTGACCGAGCCGACCCGGGTGTCCTTGAGGTACGCGCCCACCTGCGCATCGGTCAGGGTGACCGAGAAGCCCTGGAGGGCGGCGTAGTAGGTCCGGCGCAGTTGGCCGCCGTCGTCCGCGACCAGTTGCCTGGCCGCCTTGTCTACGGCCTGCTGGTCGGCGTCGGTGCGCAGCAGTTGCACGACATAGACGGCGGAGTCGGCGGGTTCGGCGCCGCCGGCACGGTCGACGGCGCCGGCGGCCTGCGCCGGGCCGAGCAGCGGCAGCAGCAGCGCGCCGGCGCTGGCCGCCGTCAGCACCGATCGGAGCAGGGCGTTCTTCGTCATCGCGGACCTTTCGTCGCAGGGGGGTGGGCGGTTCGTCGCACGGGGCGGGTTCGTCGCGGTGGAGGAGTGCGCACGGGGCACGGAGCGGGAGCACGGCCCACGCGGTACGGGGCACGGGGCGGGCGACACCGGTCACGGGGCACGGGTCCGCACGGAGCACGGAGCACACGGAGCCCAGAACACGGAGCACGGAGCACGGAGCACCGCGGGGGGGGGGGGGGGGGGGGGGGGG
>NZ_JBLIWA010000097.1:0-2531 GCF_047525675.1 Streptomyces sp. 796.1
GGCCCGACACCGGCGCACGCGGGCGCTGAGCGGGCCGCTGAGCCCCTTCGCGGCGGGCCTGACGCCCTACCGACCGACCCGCCGGGGCCCGCTGACGCCGGCGGGGCCGCCGACGACCGCCCCACCACGCCCGGCGCCGCCCGGCGCGCGATGGAGCGTTCGGGGGACCCTTCGGGGGACCGGCAGAGCGGCCGGCGGTCCGATGCGGAACGGGAAGCGGAGGCGGAAGGGGAAGCCGGGGAGACGGCCGCCGGGGCCGCGACGGGGCCGGCCGGGCGGACCGCGGACGCCGCTACCGGGGCGGAGGCGGGTGCCGGGGGCGGGGCCGCCGCGGGGAGCGGTGAGGGGCCTCGTACGGGGGACGCCGCGGGTGCCGAAGGCGCCGGCGACGCGGAGGCCGGCGCTGGTGGTGCTGGGGACGCGGGGGATGCCGGTGACGGCGGCGGTGTGGGCGGTGGTGTGGAGCGGCCGGTGGACGACGGTCGGTTCACCGTGCGGCTGGCCAACTTCGAGGGCCCCTTCGACCTGCTGCTCCAGCTCATCTCCAAGCACAAGCTGGACGTGACCGAGGTGGCGCTGTCCAAGGTCACCGACGAGTTCATGGCGCACATCCGGGCCATGGGGCCGGACTGGGACCTCGACCAGACCACCGAGTTCCTGGTGGTCGCCGCGACGCTGCTCGACCTCAAGGCGGCCCGGCTGCTGCCGTCGGCCGAGGTGGAGGACGAGGCCGACCTCGCCCTCCTGGAGGCCCGGGACCTGCTCTTCGCGCGGCTGCTCCAGTACCGGGCGTACAAGCGCATCGCGGACATCTTCCAGGAGCGCCTGGACGAGGAGGCGCGCCGCTATCCGCGCACCGTCGGCCTGGAGCCGCACCACGCCGACCTGCTGCCGGACGTGGTGATCCGGATAGGAGCCGAGGGGTTCGCGAAGCTGGCCGTGAAGGCGATGCAGCCCAGGGCGAAGCCGCAGGTGTACGTGGACCACATCCACGCGCCGCTGGTCAGCGTGCGGGAACAGGCCGAGGTCGTGGTGGCCAAGCTACGCGAGTGGGGCGTCGCCGACTTCCAGGCCCTGACCGCCGACGCCCCCGACACGCTCACGGTCGTCGCCCGCTTCCTGGCCCTCCTTGAGCTCTACCGGGAACGGGCCGTCGCCCTGGACCAGGAGGAGGCGCTGGGCGTGCTGCGCATCCGCTGGACCGGTGCGGAGGGGGAGCGTCCGCAGGTCACGGACGAGTTCGACCAGGAGGCGGCCCCGGACCCCGATGCGCCGCGGCGCGCCGACCGGGCGGCGGAACAGGGTGCGGCGGCGGACCAGGGCGCGGGCGGGGCCGGGCCACAGAGTGAGCGGGAGGCGCACCGATGACGGAGCGGGACGAGCCGTACGAGTCGAGCACCGGGGCGCCGTCCCCGGCGGGAATCGTGGAGGGACGTGCGGAGGTGGTCGCGGAGGGAGGTACCGGGGGAGCCGCCGCGGACGCTGTTGCTGCGGACGCCGCGGCCCCGGACAGCGCT
Source organism: Streptomyces sp. 796.1 (assembly GCF_047525675.1). Lineage (NCBI taxonomy): Bacteria > Bacillati > Actinomycetota > Actinomycetes > Kitasatosporales > Streptomycetaceae > Streptomyces > Streptomyces sp. 796.1. The sequence goes on from NZ_JBLIWA010000097.1 coordinate 1,518, forward strand.
GCTCCCGGCGTTGCCGCCGTGGACGCCGTCCCGGACGGCACTGCTCCCGACGTCGCCGCCCCGGACACTGCTGCCGAGGACGCCGCTGCCCCGGACGGCCCCGACGGCGCTGATGACGCTGACGACGGCGCTGACGACGGCGTGGCGCGGCTCGCGCTGCGGCCCGCGTTGGAGGCCGTGCTGATGGTGGTGGACGAGCCGGCCACCGAGGAACACCTGGCCAAGGTGTTGGACCGGCCCCGACGCGCGGTGGCGGACGCGTTGCGGGAGCTGGCCGACGAGTACACCGTGCAGGGGCGCGGTTTCGAGTTGCGGCTGGTCGCGGGGGGCTGGCGGTTCTACACCAGGCCCGCGTACGCCGCGGCCGTCGAGTCCTTCGTGCTGGACGGCCAGCAGGCCCGGCTCACGCAGGCCGCATTGGAGACCCTGGCCGTCGTCGCGTACCGTCAACCGGTCAGCCGTTCGCGCGTCTCCGCCGTACGCGGGGTGAACTGCGACGGCGTGATGCGGACCCTCCTCCAGCGCGGTCTGGTCCAGGAGGCGGGTACGGAACCTGAAACAGGTGCGATCCTGTACAGGACGACGAACTACTTCCTGGAGCGGATGGGCCTGCGCGGCCTGGACGAGTTGCCCGAGCTGGCACCGTTCCTGCCGGAGGTGGACGCCGTCGAGGCGGACTCGCTCGAAGGGGTCCCCTCGTTCGACCCGGACGCACCGGACGACGCAGACACCACGACGGCCCACTCGACTACGGAACCTTGATGCGAAGCAGCGACAGGAACAGCGGCGGCAACCGAAACCCCCGGGGCGGGGGGAGCGGCAGGCGCGACAACACGCCGCGGCGCTCGGGCACCCCGCGCCCCGAGGAGCGCCGCTACGACGTGGGCGAGACGGGCCAGTCGGGCGCCAACCGGCCGGGCGGCGTCGGCGGCGGCAAGGGCGCTGCCAAGGGCGGGCCCAAGAGCGGCGGGCGCGGCGGGGCCCCCGCGGGCGGCCGGGGCGGCGGTGCCGGGC
>NZ_JBLIWA010000098.1:0-2349 GCF_047525675.1 Streptomyces sp. 796.1
CTCCGCAAACGCCCGGCACCGACCATCACTCGACAACCCACGCTGCCGACTGAAGTCCACCCAGAGGTTCGGGGTCGCCATGACCGTGGCACCGCCGGCCAGCGCGAGGCTGCTCTCGCCGGAGCGCAGCGACTGGCAGGCCAGGTGGATGGTGACCAGCGACGAGGAACAGGCGGTGTCCACCGTGACGGCAGGGCCTTCGAGACCGAAGGTGTAGGAGATGCGGCCGGACGCGACACCCCCCGCGGTGCCGGTGCCGCCGTAGCCGTCCATCAACTCCAACCCCGCGTTCGTCCAGGGGTTGTAATCGTGTTGGATGACGCCCGCGAAGACCCCGGTCTTGCTTCCCTTCAATTCCTCGGGCGGAATGCCGGCCCGCTCGAATGTCTCCCAGGCCGATTCGAGGAGCAGTCGCTGCTGCGGGTCCATGAGCAGCGCCTCGCGCGGATTGATGCCGAAGAGTTCGGCGTCGAAATCACCGGCGTCGGGCAGGAACCCGCCGACCCGCAGATACGTCTTGCCCGCGGCCTCGGGGTCCGGGTCGTAAAGGTCGTCGACGTCCCAACCGCGGTCTTCGGGGAAGGGCGTGAGGACGTCCTTCCCTTCGGTGACGAGGCGCCAGAGGTCTTCCGGTGAATTCACGTCGCCCGGGAAACGGCAGGCCATGCCGATGACGGCGATCGGTTCGGAGTTCTTCTCAGTCAAGTCGCGCAGTTGGTGGCGGGTGTTCTGGAGTTCCCCGCTCAGTCGCACCAGATAATCGCGGAGCTTGCTGTTCTCGTCCATGGGATCAGCCTTCTGCTCAATACGAGTAAGGGAGTGGGAGACCAGAAGGTCATGTTCCCAATTGCCGGTCAACGAACTCGAACAGCTCTTCGGCGGAGGACGACTGCAAATGCTCCGTCACAGCCGCCCCGCTCATTTCCCCGGCGGTTTCCCCGGAGCGCGAAAGCAGTACGCGCAGCCGGTCCTGCACTCGTGCCCGTACCGCGTCCTCCGGGGGGAGGTCGGCGAGCAGGGACTCCATCTTGTCGATTTCTCGCATGGCCCAGTCGAGGGTGTCCGTCTCGCTCGGCAGGACCTCGCCGAGGAGGAAGCGGGCCAGCACCAGCGGGGTGGGGTGGTCGAAGGTGAGGGTGGCTGGCAGTCGCAGCCCGGTGGCCTGTCCGAGCCGGTTGCGGAGTTCGACGGCGGTCAGCGAGTCGAAGCCGAGCGCGGTGAACGGCTTGCCCACCTCGACCCCGGCCGCCCCGCTGTGCCCGAGCACTGCGGCCACCTGCCCCGCCACCAGGTCGACCAGGTGCCGTTCGCGGTCCGCCGCCGGCAGTGCGGCCAGCCGCTCGCGCAGCGACCGCACGCCGTCGGCCCCGCCGCCGTCGTGCGCCGCGGTCCGCCGCGCGGCTGCCGCCCCGGCCGGTGCGAGCGCGCTGAGCAGCGGCGGTACGGGGCCGGCGGCGGCCAACCGGGCCAGGTTGAGCTTCACCGGGACCAGCACCGGCGCGCCGTGTGCCAGCGCCGCGTCGAACAGGGCCAGGCCCTCGGCCGCACTCATCGCCGCCACCCCGCCGCGGGCGAACCGCTCCCGGTCGGCCTCGTTCAGCTTGCCGGTCAGCCCGGTGCCCTGGCCCCACCAGCCCCAGGCCATCGAAACCCCGGGCAGCCCGGCCGCATGGCGGGCCCGTACCACGGCGTCAACCGCGGCGTTGGCCGCCGCGTAGTTCGCCTGCCCCGCGGTGCCCAGTACCCCGGCGGCCGACGAGAAGACGGCGAACAGGGGCAGGTCCAGGCCGCGCGTCGCCTCGTCCAGGTAGTACAGCGCGTCCAGCTTCGGCGCGAAGACCCGGTCGACGCGTTCCTCGGTCAGGGCCTCGATCACCCCGTCGTCCAGCGCCCCGGCGCAGTGCACGAGGCCGGTCAGCGGGTGGTCGTCGGGTACGGACGCCAGCAGCGCGGCCACCGCCGCGCGGTCCGTCACGTCGCAGGAGACCAACTCCACCCGCGCGCCGGCCGCCACCAACTCGGCTTGCAGCTCCCGCGCCCCGGCCGCCTCCGCCCCACGCCGACTCGCCAGTACGAGGTGGCGCACGCCGTACCGGTCCACGAGGTGCCGGGCGACCAGCGCGCCCAGGTCCCCGGTGCCACCGGTCACCACGACGGACCCGCCCGGCCGCAGCCGCACCGGCCCGTCCCCCGCGTCCGCGTCCTGCCCGCTCGCCTCCGCGGCCGGGCCCTGAGGTGTCTCCACATCAACACCCGCGGCGCTCGGGACCTCCACCCTGGCGAGTCGGGGTGCGTGGAACTCGCCTTTACGCAAGGCCAGTTGGGGTTCCTCGCTGTGTGCGACGGCCG
>NZ_JBLIWA010000099.1:0-1805 GCF_047525675.1 Streptomyces sp. 796.1
CCGCCCGCGGTCGGCGGCGCCCGGTGGTCGGCGGCCGAACCGACGGCGGCCGAACGCGCCTGGCACGCCAGCGCCGTGGGGCACGACCCGCTCGCCTGGTTCACGACCGAGCAGCGCAAGCTGGTCGCCGTCGTGGTCGCGGCGCACGCCGCGCGGCACTGGCGGACCACGATCAGGCTGGCGGACAGCATGAGCGGCGCGCTCGCGGCACGGGCCGCCTGGGCGGACTGGCACACCACGCACACCCTCGCCCTGGACGCGGCGCACCGCTGCGGCGACCGGCGGGCCGCGGCCGGCCTGCTGCGCTCGCTCGGCGACCTGGCCTGGCAGCGCCGCCGACTGCCCGAGGCCCGCGTGCACTACCAGCAGGCGCGGCTGGCCGCCTGGGAGGTCGCGGACCCGAGGGAGTACGCGCGCAGCCTGGTCAGCCTCGCCGAACTCAGCCTGGACCTAGGTGAGTTGGAGGATGCAGCGCGGCTCGTCGATTCGGCCCTCGCGGTGGCCAGCACGCCCCGGGACACCCGGGGCAGGTACGCGGCGCTGCGCGTGCTGTCGCTGCTCGCGCTGGAACGGGGCGAGTGGGACGCGGCGGAACGGTCGTTCGCCCAGTGCCTAGAACTGGCCGGCGTGCTCCGCGACCGACGCCTTGAGGACTTCGCCCGCCGCGCACTACGGGCCCTGCGCACCGGCCACCTCGGCGGCCACTCCCCCGCCGGCCCCGACGAGTCGGCGCCCCACCGCACCGCACCCAGCGGCGTCGAAGTCCGCCCCGGCGTCTGGCGCCTCCACACCCCCGCCATCCCCTGAGCACGCCCCGCTCCCGCGCCACTTCGGGGCCGCGAAGGGGCTGGCCGGGCGGGCCCGTACGCCATCAGGGGTGCGCGGTGCGCCATCGCCGTACGAACGGGAGGAGTTGGGGCGAGGCGGTACGGGCCGACTACGCCGGCGGGTCGCGGTGGGGCCGCAGCGCGCTCCGGACGGCCGGGCCGGCGGCCTCCCCCACGCAGGCCCGACGCCGCACGGCGCGCACCACGCCCCGCCCCCGCCCGGCCACATCCGCCCAGTGCCGCGCCCCGCCAGACCCGCGACCCGCTAAGCGGAGGCCACCGACCCCCCGGTCAGCCGGCCCGTGTGAGCCACATCCCACGGCCGGTCCACCCTGCCGCAGCCGGCGGGGCCCCGCCGTCCGCGGCCCGTCCGGCGGTCACCGTACGTCGCGATCTTCCAACGGTGCTGGCCACGGGCACCCCGCCCGGCCTCGGTGGTCGTCAGAGGTGCGCGCGGGCGTGGTTACGGAACGTCATTCGCACGGGGCGCGCGCAGCCAACCCGCGCACACCGCCCGCACACGCTCCCGCACGGCCCGCAACCGTGGTTCGCTCGGTGCGTTGGCAACCGCACGGACACCCATGTGGAAGGGGAACAGGCGTGACCACCGAGCCCGAGCAGGTCGCAGTGGCGGCGGAGCTCGCGGAAATCCGCCGCACCGTCGATGTCGGGGTCGCCCGCATCGACGGGCAACTCGCACTCCTCGCGCAGCGCAGCGAGCAGCACGACCGGGACCTGACCGAGGCGACCGGCCGGGTCAGGGCGTTGGAACACGGCCGCTGGCCGCTGCCCTCGCTCGCGGCCCTGACCGGCGTGTGCGCCCTGGCCGTCACGATCTGGCAGGCCACGGGCCGTTGACCCGGCCGCGACGACCACCCGGCCACGCCCCACCAGCCGCCCGCCGGCCGGCAGGACCCGGCGCCCGGGCCCGTCCCGCACCGGCCGGCAGCGGCCGGCCCGCTGGTGGGCCCCGCCGCC